>JBAXEN010000075.1:0-14483 GCA_037140415.1 Betaproteobacteria bacterium
TTCATCACTGTTTAACGCATGAGCTCAGCTTTGGCTGACTTGTGCAGAGTTTCCCCTAGGGTCGCCTGGTCTGGAAAATATTCGTTGGTTAAAGCCAGTATTTGCAGGAGACACTGTGCGTGTTCGTCTTACTGTCTTGGAGGCTCGTCCATTGGAAAGCAAACCTCATGTGGGATTGGTCAGGTCCAGGTGGCAAATGATTAACCAAAATGACGAAGAAGTCATGCAGATGGAAGGGTATGGCATGTTTGGTCGTCGCCCGACAATGCCATGAAACCGAATATAGATGCTATCGGGACTGGATCACTTTTCTTGATAGCGCTATATGCTTAAAGCGATTTTTTAGGACTATGAGCAAAGGAAAGTTTCATCATTAATATTTATGGAAAATAGTGACGAAGATATGGATTGGCGTTCGGTATGCCCGATCAGTTCTGCACTGGACGTGCTCGGCGACAAATGGTCGCTGTTGGTCATACGAGACTTGATCATTCACGGAACGAGAACCTATTCACAATTTCTCGATTCGCCAGAGGGCATCTCCACGAACATTCTGGCTTCACGGCTTGAACTCTTAACGTGTTTAAAGTTGATCCAACGAACAAACCCTGACGCCGCCTCTCGCAACAATGCTTTTCATCTCACAGACAGCGGTGCGGCACTGCGTCCGGTGCTGGAGGCTTTGGGTAAATGGGCTGGGGCGCACCTTGCCGATTTTCACGTCAGTATGGTGAAGCTACCTTGAAGTCAGTATTCAGCTGCTAGGGGCTGGCTCGTTGAACAGCTCCTTGCTCCGCATGATCGCCGTGACTTGGAGTTCGGGCAGGTCGCGCAGAAGCGGATCGTTGCCCGCCATACGCTGACTTCCCACTGTGCCAATGTTTGAATCCGAAGCTTGCATAGTTTTCCCTCGGTATCAGGTATCTCACGGCTTTCTGCGTTTTGCAAGGCCATCGAGGTGGCACACGTCGATGGCGGGTGGATGTGCGGGGACTGCGGGTAGAGCTACCCGCAAAAACATCTGATTCGCAACTGGTGCAAGCTCAGGCTTCAAACGCGAGTTGAACCTCCGCCTTTTGTTTCAGTGATGCTCGCTTCCATGCTCAACCGAATGCGTTCGACTTTGGCATGGAATTGCGGTTCGAGTTTTTCCGCAATCCAAATGACGGCCGTTGGGTGCCTCGACAACGCATGGGCGATCACCGACAGGTCAAAAGAGATTGCGTCGGCAATTACAGCTGTCTCGATTCGGAAGCGTTTCAATTCTTTTGCGTCCTTGTCTTTGACTACCAGAAAGTAACTTGCCGCGGTGGATGTTCCCTCGAATTTTCTGTAGATGTGCAGCCAACCCCACGGTGTTTCGCCAGATTCAACAAGTCCGAATGTTCGGACCTGCCCCTCGTCAAATAATTCCTTGGAGCCAATGAGGGCTGCGGAGTGGCGAGCAATCATTTCTCCAAACTCTGGAATTGACATGCATGCCTCTTTTCGTAAAGTGATTTGTGAAAATGCAAGGAGATATTGTGAGTCAACTTGAACTGCCCAATCGGCTATGGGGTATCGATGCGAAAGAGCTGGAAAGCATGGGGTTTGATCCAGACTCCATCCGAGCCCATGCCATGGCGGAGCTCTGCGAGGAGCTCCATTCAGTGAAAAAAAACCATGCAACTGCATCGGCCGCGGAGATCTCGGCAGTCGAAAAGAAAATTAAAGATCGCCACCATGCGGTTTGGGGTGTTTATTCCGTAAAGTGACCGTGCGCAGTGGACACTGCTAGCAACGTCAAATCTAGATCGTCAGAGATGGCGTTTTGACTTGCTTAATGAGCCCTGACACGTCCATGATGAGTCGTCATTGGGGTGTCCGCAGATGGGTTGTTTTTGGTCCCCCTCCAGTCCCCTCTTTGCGCCAGAAAAGAGCTGTTTTTCGCGCGCGGATCGGGCTGCCTTGACCCCCAAAAGCCGAGCCAAACCTGCTGCCATGTGCCGTCATTTGCCTACAAGTCAGATGGGGAGCAGAGGGGGACTGTCGGTGTGACTTATAGGAAAAACTCTAGCATTTACAAAGACTTATAAGTCATGCGCGGGTAGTGGGCCATCATCGGCGTGTGCATGTCGGCGGTCTCGCCCGGGCTCGAGTCCTTGTCGTTGACAGATGGTTTCAACAAATTGCGGTGTCCTGGGTCGGTGGGTCGCCGGGGCTGCGTGGGCCAGGCTGGCCCGGGCCGGCTTGGGCTGAGATCGGAGCTGAACTATAAGTTCAATCGATAAGGCGGCTGATGGGGCCGGATTTTCTCCCGAATGGGACGGGATGGTTGATGAATCCTTATTGAAATGCGCTTTATTGATTTTTGGGCTGGGCTGTTCTTGCGCCTTCGCCATCTCCTCGCCTAAGCTCATTGCTTGTGCAGATCGTCCCGCTTCATGTGATGGCCTTATCGATGCCTCTGCTGCCCCTGCTGTTTTTGACCGTGGCGCTCAGTGCGCACTCTCAGACCGCTGCCCCGCCAGAGCTGCTTAGCCGCATCGAGCCCATGGCGGTGCAGGCCCAGGCCTTTGATGCGGCTGCTCCAGGCCGCCCGCTCGTCATCCGCTCTGCCCAGGAGGCAGGCAGCTACTTTGCCGCGCCAGAGCTGACCCGCCTGAGCCTGCAGGTCGATTTTTCCCGCCAGCAGGTGCTGCTGTTTGCCTGGCGAGGTTCGGGCCAGGACAAGCTCGAGGCGGTGCTGGGCGATTCTGCGGTGACCTTCATCTACAGCCCCGGTCGGACCCGGGACCTGCGTGAGCATCACGCGGTGTTTGTGCTGGGTTCGGACTTGACTTGGAGCCTGCGTTGAACGCCGCAGCCTTAGGTTTGACGAAGCAGGGCTGCAGGCGGCTTGTGGCGGCTTGCCTGCTCTTGACAGCCCTTGCCTGCGCGGCACAAACGCCGGCCTTTGCGCCGGGTAAAAAAGGCATAGGTCTGGCGGAATCTACCGGTCTGGGCATGCGAGAGTTGACGGCGCTGAAGGTGGACTGGTATTACAACTGGGGGGCGAGTTCGAGCCTGCCAGCGGCATCAATCTTTGTACCCATGGCCTTTTCTCCCAAGCGGGTGGCTGATCTACCCAGCCAAGCCCGCTATGTCTTGGGTTTTAACGAACCGGATAACGCCCAGCAGTCCAATGTGACGCCCAGGCTGGCGTTCGAAGCCTGGGGGGCGCTTGGCCGCAAGGCGGAGTTTTTGGGCTCGCCAGCGCTGGCCAGGAATCCGCTGACCCCGGGCAACTGGCTTGAACAATTCCTGGGCCTGGGCGGCAGGGTCGATTTTATCGCGGTGCATTGGTACAAGGGCGTCGATGCGCGCAAGTTCATCGACGATATGCAAGCCATCTGCGCAGCCTACGGCAAGCCGGTCTGGGTCACCGAGTTTGCGCCGCAAACAGCGGCCCAGGCCCGTGCAGAACCCCAAAAATTCAGCCAAGCGCAGGTCGACCATTTCATCCGCGAGACCAGCGCCTGGATGACGAATTCAACCTGCGTACACCGCTATGCTTGGCATGATGCAAAGCTTGGAAGCTCAGCCCTGTTCGAAGGTGGGCAACTCACCGCCACCGGGCGTACCTATGCCTCGATGGGGCGTTGAGTGGGTGGGCCCGCGCCGGTGAATACATCTCGACCTTGGCTGCGCGCACTGCTGGCTTTGCTGCGTTGGCCGCTGGCCCTGGTATTGGTTTTCGAAGAGTGGGGATGGGAGTCGCTGCAGCGCCTGCTGGCCTCACTCGGGCGCTGGCCCGGCTTTCGTTGGCTGGAGGACAGGATTGAGCGCCTGCCGCCGTATGGCGCGCTGGCCTTGTTCCTGCTCCCCACGCTGTTGCTGCTGCCGCTCAAGCTGACCGCGCTGTGGCTGATCGGTCAAGGCCACGCACTTTGGGGCGCGCTGCTCATCATCGGTGCCAAGCTGGTGGGCACCGCCATCGTGGCGCGTCTGTTCACACTGACCCAGCCGGCCTTGATGCAACTGCCCTGGTTTGCCAGGCTGTATGCGCGCTGGACGGCCTGGAAGAACGGCCTGCTGGCCTGGGTGCGCGCCAGCGGAGTGTGGCGCGCCGCGCGCTTGCTCAAGGCCCAGGTCAAACGTCTGCTGCGCAGTTTTTCGGGGCAACGCTGAACCAGCAACTCAGCAAGCCTATGCAGCCGGGTACAGCCGTGTCTTGCTGGTGACACGCCTGAAATCACGCCCTGCTTGGGGTCATCAAATTGACACCACAGGCTTGAACACTGCGGACTCTTCAATGGAGTCTTCCCATGCCCAAAAACCTGTTTCATTTTTCGAGCCTCGCTGCGGTCGCCCTGTCATTGGCCGCTTGCGGTGGCGGTGATACCCCCATCGTCGCCGCGGACCCTAGCTTCGCGGTGGCCGTGATTGGCGATTCCCCTTACGGGATTGCCTATGGCGACAAGGCACAGTACAACGCCAACCCCGCGTTCATCAGCGCTGTCAATGCCGATACCAGCTTGTCCATGGCCTTGCATGTGGGCGATATTCACTCTGGCAAGGAATACTGCACCGAGGCCTACAACCTGGGCGTCTTCAATCAGTGGAAGAGCTTCAAGATGCCCCTGGTGTATGTGCCTGGAGACAATGAATGGGCCGACTGCCACAAAACCAAGGAAGGTGGCGGCGCCTACAACGGGACCACTACCCTCATCGACTATGTGACCACCGACGGTGGCTCCTACGCCAAAGGCGATCCTTTGGCCAACCTGAGTCTGATTCGGTCCATGTTCTTTTCTGCCCCGGGGCAGTCTCTGGGCAGCAGCCCGATGAAGCTTCACAGCCAGGCCCTGGAATATGACGCCGCCCACCCTGCGGATGCTCAGTTCGTTGAAAACGTCTGGTTCGAAAAGAACGGCGTCTTGTTCATGACCATCAATGTGCCGGGTGGCTCCAACAACAACAATGACATCTGGTATGGAACACCGACCATGAGCAATGCCCAGGCCAACGAGGTGGCCACCCGCACGGCTGCGAATTTGCGCTGGCTCGATACGGCCTTTGCCCAGGCCACGACCAACAAGAGCATCGCTGTGGTCATTCAGCTTCAGGCCGATATGTGGGACCAAGACGGCGCCAGCAAGGCTCACTTGACGGAATACAAGCAGTTCATCGACAAGATCGCTGCCAAGTCCCTCGCCTTCGCTAAGCCGGTGCTTTTGATCAATGGCGATTCGCACAACTACCGCTCTGACAATCCGCTGGTCCCGGGTGCGACCTGCGTGGTGGAAGCGCCTGTGGCCGGCACGGTCGGCGCAGCCCTGGTGGCCGCATCGCCGGCAGTCGCTTGCGGCGATGCGTCGGTGGCCAGCGTGGCAGCGACCTACCATAAAGATGTCTATGGCACGGTCAATGCGACCACCGACCCGTATGCCAACCAGCCCGGCGGCTACAACGTGCCCAATTTCCATCGGATCGTGGTGCACACCAATCCCGCGAACCCGATGGAATACCTCAAGCTGAGCATCAATCCCAACGCCAACGCTGCCAACGGCAGCAGCGCATTCGGACCGTTCAGCTGGACACGGGTCAAGCCCTGAGGTCGCGGGGTGGGGCTTGCGGCGGGGCTGTGACTGTCGTGTGAGCGCGCACGCTCACGGCCCCGCCCACAAGCGCCACATCAGCACGGCCGCAGCCAGCCACACGAAGACGATGATGGCTGCGCCCAGCCAACTCCTGGGCTTTTCACCACCGCCAGCCAGCCAGTCGTCGGCTTGCAGCCGACATTGGGCCATCAGGTCGGGCGGCATGGCCTTGATGGCCAGCCAGATCAGGCCGGGCAGCAGCAACGCTTCATCAAGCAGGCCGAGCACCGGGATGAAATCGGGGATGAGATCGATGGGGCTCAGTGCATAGGCCACGATGAACGCGCACAGCAGCTTGGTCAGCCAGGGCGTGCCGGGGTGGCGCACCGCGAACCACAGCGCGATGGCCTCACGCCTGAGCCGCTTGGCCCAGGCCAGAAGTGCTTGATACCCACTTTGCCAGTGCATGGGCAAAAGTATGGCACGGCTGTTCGTGCCCGCCTCGCAGGCTGCGGCCAACGCGACGCCCGGCATCCGGCGCTCGCCGGCCCATGTCACGCCCAATCCCACCCAGGACGTGAGCCCGCAGATGCAGGCGCTGATCGGCGGCGGGTATCCGCCCCACTTCAATGCCGACCCGAAGACCCCGGCCGAGTGGAAGGAACTCATCAATGCGCGTGCCGCCCTGGTGATCAAAGGCATTCCTGCCTTGAAAGAAAAAATGGGCGTGAGCGTCAGCGCCACCCAGATGGGCGGTGTCAATGTGTTTGTGGTCACCCCCAACAAGCCGGTGGCGCGCAACAGCAAACGGGTGCTGATGCATATCCACGGAGGCGGCTATGTGTTTGGCCCCGGCGAGTCCGCTCTGCCTGAGGCCATCTTGCTGGCCAGCTTTGGCGGCTACAAGGTGGTGTCGGTGGACTACCGCATGCCGCCGGACCACCCTTATCCGGCGGCGATGGACGATGCCATGGCGGTCTGGAAGGCCTTGCTCAAGCAGCACAAGCCCCAAAACATGGCGGTGTTTGGCACCTCCACCGGCGGCGCGATGACGCTGGCGCTGATGCACCGGGCCAAGGCCGAAAAAGTCCCTCTGCCGGCTGCCATTGCTCCGGGCACACCCTGGTCCGACATTGCCAAGATCGGCGATACCTATGAGACCAATGAATGGGTGGACAACGTGCTGGTCACCTGGGACGGCTGGTTGGGACGGGCGGCCTTGCTCTACGCAGCCGGAAAGGACCTGAAAGATCCGCAGCTATCGCCGATTTATGGCGACTTTGACAAATTTCCGCCGACCATCTTGACCTCGGGCACCCGCGACCTCTTCTTGTCCAACACCGTGCGCACGCACCGCAAATTGCGCCGCGCTGGCGTCCGGGCCGATTTGCATGTGTATGAGGGTCAGTCGCACGCGCAGTACGGATTTAACCCCGACGCGCCAGAAACCAAAGAGGCCTTCACTGAAATCGCCCGGTTTTTCGACCAGCACCTGCGCCGCTGAGGCGCCGATGCCGGTCTGGGCGCGCCTCAGGCCCTGGGCTTGCGCACCATGGTGCGCGGCTTGCTCTGTGCCTGAGCAGCGGCGGGCTGCGCATCGCCGGCCGCCGGCTTAGGGGCTTTGAGCAGGGTCTTGGGCTTCGGTGCTGCCTCAGGGTCCTGTTCGGACGCTGTGGGCTGCGCCAGCAGCATTTTGTCGGCGACGCCGGCAAACTTGCTGTACTTGCCCAACACATTGACCAGCTGGGCATAGATGCGCGGATTGCCGGCCACGCACTCGCTTTGGTCCATGAAGTCGGCATCGCCGGTGTAGTTGCCGACCAGGCCACCGGCTTCGGTGACCAGCAGCGAGCCGGCCGCCACATCCCAGGCCTTCAGGCCGGTTTCGAAAAACCCATCACTGTAGCCAGCAGCCACATAGGCCAGGTCGAGGGCAGCAGCGCCCGGTCGCCGCACGCCTGCGCACTGGCTCATCACTTCGCCGAGCATGCTCAGGTAGGCCCGCAGCTTGTCGCCGGGCCGGTAGGGAAAGCCGGTGGAGATCAGGCATTCCTGCAGGCGGGTTCGTTTGGAGACGCGGATGCGCCGGTCATTGAGGAAGGCGCCGCGGCCTCGGGTGGCACAAAACAGGTCGTTGCGGGTCGGGTCGTAGACCACCGCCTGCTCGACGCGGCCTTTGACCGCCAGCGCGATGCTCACGCAGTAGATCGGAAAGCCGTGGATAAAGTTGGTGGTGCCGTCCAGGGGGTCGATGATCCACTGGTAGTCCGAATGCCTGGCTCCGTGTTCACTGCCCGATTCCTCGGCCAAGATGGCATGTCCAGGATAGGCCTGCAGCAAGGTTTCGATGATGGCGGTTTCAGCGTTGTGATCGACCTCCGTGACGAAGTCGTTGGTTTGCTTGGCCGAAATACGCACGGCCTCGACATCAAGTGCGGCGCGGTTGATGATGGCGCCGGCGGCGCGCGCAGCCTTGATGGCCACGTTGAGCATGGGGTGCAGGGAGCTGGACATAGCGAGGACCAAGGAGCGTTGGGGCTGCCAGAGCCGGGGACCGGCGGCAGAGCAAGGGACAGATTTTACCGGCACAGCGCGGCCCTTCATGCCGCAGCGGGCGCAGGCGCGACAATCTGCCCTGACCATGAAGACCCGTTTTGTCCTGATTCAGACCAGCCACGCCGGCAATGTAGGGGCGGTGGCACGCGCCATGAAGGTGATGGGCTTTGACGACCTGGTTCTGGTGCAGCCGCGCTGGAGCGATGTGCTTGCGCGGCCGGAGGCGATTGAGCGCGCCAGTGGCGCTGCCGATGTGCTGGCGCAGGCGCGGGTGGTGGGCACGCTGGCCGAGGCGCTGGAAGGCATGGACCATGTCTGCGCCACCGCCATGACACCGCGTGACTTTGGCCCGCCCACCCTGAGCCCGCGCGGGCATTTCGAGCAACTGCGCACGGATGGCCCGAGCGGACCCAAGGGTGTGGCTTTTCTGTTTGGTTCCGAACGCTTTGGCATGAGCAATGAGGATGTCTGGCGCTGCCATGTTTGCCTGAGCATTCCCACCGCGCCGGGCTACGGCTCGCTCAACATCGCTGCTGCGGTGCAGTTGATCGCCTATGAATGGCGCCAGCAGCTGGGCGCTTTCCCGATTGCGCCGGCAAGCCCTGTGGCCGAGTTGGCCGATGCTGCTCAGGTGGCGGCCATGCTGGTTCACTGGGAGCAGGCGCTCAAGGGCATTGGCTTTCTCGACCCTGCCGCCCCCAAGAAGCTGATGCCGCGCCTGAACCAGCTGTTCAATCGATCCCGGTTGACCGCGCAGGAAATTCACATTTTGCGCGGCATTGCCAATGCGATGATCAAAACCCAGGACCCGAGCCCTGCGTCTCGAGGGCCTTCGACGTTAGACTGAGCACCTATGTTGACCCGCTTGCGATCGGACATTCAATGCATCTTGGAGCGCGACCCGGCGGCGCGCTCGGCCTTCGAGGTGCTCACCTGCTACCCCGGCCTGCATGCGGTGCTGATGCACCGCTTGGCCCACTGGTGCTGGACCCATGGCCTTAAATGGCTGGGGCGTTTTGTCTCGCACTTCTCGCGCTTTCTGACCGGCATTGAAATTCACCCCGGCGCGCGCATTGGTGAGCGCGTGTTTTTTGACCATGCCATGGGCGTGGTGGTGGGCGAGACGGCTGAGATCGGCGACGGTTGCACCATTTACCAGGGCGTGACCCTGGGCGGCACGTCCTTGTACAAAGGCACCAAGCGTCACCCGACCCTTGGGCGCAATGTGGTGGTCGGCGCCGGCGCCCAGGTGCTGGGCGGCTTTGAGGTGGGCGAGGGCGCGCGCATTGGGTCGAACGCGGTGGTGGTCAAGCCGGTGCCGGCCGGCGCCACGGCGGTTGGCAACCCGGCGCGCATCATCCAGGCCGAGGCCGATGTGCGGCGCGAGCAGGCGGCCAGTCAGATGGGTTTTTCGGCCTATGGCGTGACGCAAAGCGACGATCCGCTGTCGCAGGCCATGCGCGGCTTGATCGATAACGCGGCTTCGCAGGAACACCAGATCGCCCTGCTGTGGCAGGCCCTTGAGAAACTGTCCGCGCAGCAGCGCGATTGCGTGCCTGCCGATGCTGCCCGCCAAGAAAACTTTCAGGCCGACAAGCTCAATCAGATGGTGGGCAAGTAAAGCCGGCCTTGGCAAGGGCCATGGGCTGCGGCCATCGCAGCGTTAGCCCACGGCCGGTGCGTCGGGCCTGGCGCAGCGGCATGAAGGAGGAACCGAGGCGCCAGCCGAGGTGGGGGACAGCCGCGGAGCCAGGCCCGATGCACCGGCCGCTACCCTGGCCTTGTGCGAATAGCCTTGGGCTCGAATGGGCGCTCTTTGGTCGATCGCGGCAATTCTCAGGGCGTATCAGAGAAGGCCGCAGGGGTGGGCACTGCGCCCCTCGTGTCCCCCGCCTCGGCTCCTCCTTAACCTCGCTTCGCAGCGCCCACCCGCACACCCAGTGATTGTTCGAACACCAGGCCTCCAGCGCAGAAGGTTTTTCCAAGCTTTTCGGCAGCTAAGCTCAGGCCCCACGCGGCGGCCGCACCGCGCTTTTGGGTCGAAAGGCTTTGCAGACCTCGTCGCGGGTTTCCAGATAGGGCCCGCCGATCAGGTCGATGCAGTAGGGCACGGCCGCAAAAATGCCCGGCACCAGGGCTTGGCCCTCGGCGTCTTTGAGGCCCTCGAGCGTCTCCTGGATGGACTTGGGCTGGCCGGGCAGGTTGATGATCAGGCTGCTGCCTCGGATCACCGCCACCTGGCGCGACAGGATGGCGGTGGGCACGAATTTCAGGCTGATCTGGCGCATCTGCTCGCCAAAGCCGGGCATTTGCTTGTGCGCCACAGCCAGGGTGGCCTCGGGCGTCACGTCGCGCAGGGCTGGGCCGGTGCCGCCGGTGGTCAGCACCAGAGTGCAGCCGGCGTCGACCAGATCGATCAGAGTCTGACTGATCAGCGCCTGCTCGTCGGGAATCAGGCGCGAGACAAATTCAATCGGGTTATGCAAAGCCGCTCCCAGCCACTGCTGCAGCGCCGGCAGACCCTTGTCTTCATAGACGCCGGTGGCGGCCCGGTCGCTGACCGAGACGATGCCGATGCGCACCGGGTCGAATTCAGCCATGGAGTTGCTCCTTGATGATCTGGAAAATGTCGCGGTAAGCCCGGCCGTGGCGGCTGGCCCCGGTGGGCGCGTCTGCGGCCTTGGCTTGGGCGTCCTTGCGGGCCTGTCGCAGCAGTGCCCGCAGTTGCTGGATGTCGGTGTCCGGGTGCTGCGCGACCCAGGGGGCCAGCGCCTCGTCACTGGCCATCAGCTGCTCGCGCCATTGCTCGGCCAGGTGCAGCGCCGCGGTTTCCTCGGCGCTGCCTCGGTGCTGCACATCGATGGCCTGGCGCACCGCTTCGACGCTGTCCTCATCGAGCTGGCGCATGAGCTTGCCGATGAATTGCATCTGCCGCCGGCGGCCTTCAAAGTTGGTGATGCGGCGCACCTGGCCCAGCGCATCGAGCAGCTTGTCGGGCAGGCTGAGCCCGGCCATCAGGTCGGCGCGCAACTCGAGCAGTTGCTCGCCCAGTCGTTGCAGCTCGGCGCTTTCGCGTTTGAGGTCGGTCTTGCTGACTTCCACGCCGCCTTTAAGTTCACGCTTGAGTTCGAGGTCGAGCTCGCTGCCTTCAGCGACGAACTGGCCTCGGACAAAGTAGCCTTTTTTGGGTTTGCGGGGCATGGTGGGGCTATGGCGGCGGTCAATCGGCTCGGCGGTTTGGGCTGGGTATCATAGTTGTCCTCCTAAGGACTCTACTTTCGTGAAAAAAACCACCTCCCGTGCCGACAGCGGCTTTGCCTACAGCCGCCCATTTTTTGAACAACTGGTCGACAGCGCCCTGGCCCATGCCAGCAAGCTGGGGGCCAGTGATGCCGCAGCCGAGGCCTCCGAGGGCTTTGGCCTGTCTGTGAGCGTGCGCAAGGGTGAGCTCGAGAACGTTGAGCGCAACCGCGACAAGTCCCTGGGCATCACCGTTTACGTCGGCCAAAAGCGCGGCAACGCATCGACCAGCGATTTTTCAGATGCGGCCATTGAGCGCACCGTACAAGCGGCTTATGACATCGCCCGCTTTACCGCCAATGATCCGGCAGCCGGCCTGCCCGATGAAGCCGATATCGCCAAGAACCCGCCCGAGCTCGACCTGTGTCATCCCTGGGCCATCACCGCTGAGCAGGCGGCCGAGCTGGCGCTCGAATGCGAGGCGGCGGCGCTGGCCACCAGCGACTTGATCAGCAACAGCGAAGGTGCCGGCGTGTCGGCCCAGCAAAGCCACTTCTTCAGTGCCCACAGCCGTGGCTTTCGTGGTGGCTATGCCTCTTCGCGCCACAGCCTGTCGGTGGCGCCGATTGCCGGTGTGGGCGATGGCATGCAGCGCGATGCCTGGTACAGCTCCATGCGCGATGCGCGCGAGCTGGCCAGCGCCAGTGTGGTCGGCCGCTACGCAGCCGAGCGGGCCTTGGCGCGTCTGCACAGTCGCAAGATTGCCACGACGCAATGCCCGGTGCTGTTCGAGTCGCCGCTGGCCGCAGGCCTGCTGGGCGCCTATGTGCAGGCCACCAGCGGCGGCTCGCTCTACCGCAAGAGCAGTTTCTTGCTCGATAGCTTGGGCCAGCCGGTGCTGCCGGCCCATATTGACATCAGTGAGGATCCGCATGTGCGCAAGGGCAAAGGCAGCGCGCCCTTCGACGAAGAGGGTGTGGTCACACGCGCCCGCAAGGTGATCGATGCCGGCGTGGTGCAGGGTTACTTCCTGAGCACCTACTCGGCGCGCAAGTTGGGCATGCGTACCACCGGCAATGCCGGCGGCTCGCACAATTTGGTCATGAGCAGCCGACTGACCCGCCCGGGCGACGATCTCGATGAGATGCTGCGCAAGCTGGGCACCGGCCTGTTTGTGACCGAGCTGATGGGCCAGGGCGTCAATCCTGTCACCGGCGACTACTCGCGCGGCGCCAGCGGCTTTTGGGTTGAGCGCGGCCGCATCGCCTTTCCGGTCGAGGAGATCACCATCGCCGGCAATATGAAGGACATGTTCATGGGCATCGAGGCCATAGGCGCTGATGCCTACAACTATGGCGCTAAGACGGTGGGCTCGGTGCTGATTCGGCGCATGAAGGTCGCTGGCAGCTAAGGCGCTGATGCGCGCCGAGTTGTTGGCTGCGCTCGCGGCCCTGTGCTGGGCGGTGGGCAGCGTGCTGTCGGCCCATGCCGCCAGCCAGATGGGGGCATTCGCCTTCAGCCGCTGGCGGCTGTTTTTTGCGATGTGCGTGCTTGGGGTGGTGGCGGCGTTGACAGGGCATTGGCGTGGGCTGGACCTGCATGCCGTCGGCATATTGGTGCTGTCGGGACTGGTAGGCATTTTTGTGGGCGATTCGGCCTTGTTTGCCTGCATGAATCGCCTAGGTCCCCGGCGTTGCGGCATTTTGTTTGCGACCCATGCGGTGTTTTCAGCGCTGCTGGCCTGGCCGTTTCTGGGCGAGACGCTCTGGGGTTGGACGCTGGTGGGCAGCGGGCTGCTGGTTTCGGGGGTGATGGTGGCCATCGCTTGGGGCCGCCGTGCCGATGAGAGCCACCGCTGGGAAGACACCCGCGGCACCTTGGCCGTGGGCGTGGCCCTGGGCCTGCTGGCAGCCTTGTGCCAGGCGGTGGCCACCTTGATGATCAAGCCTTTGATGAGCACCGGTATTGATGCGGTCTCAGCTTCTGCCATACGCACCACCACCGCTTTCGTGGCCCACCTGGTCATGCTGTGGGGCGGCGTGCAGCAGTCGCGCCTGTTGCAGCCCCTGACGACTCGGCTGGTGCTGGCCACCAGCGCCAGCGGTGTGGTGGCGATGGCGCTGGGAATGACCTTGATTTTGCTGGCGCTGCGTACCGGTCAGGCCAATCTGGTGGCCATCATGGCCTCGATCTCGCCGGTGCTGATCCTGCCGCTGCTTTGGCTGATCTATCGCCGGCGACCGGCCCTGGGGGCCTGGGTGGGCTCGGCCATGGCGGTGCTGGGCACCGCCATCATTCTGGCCTGAGCGGCGCGGGCCTGATTTAGCCTGCCAGGGCGGCTTTGACGGCGGCCGAAACCTGGCCCATGTCGGCCTTGCCGGCCAATTGCGCCTTGGCGGCGGCCATCACCTTGCCCATGTCGCCGGGGCCGCTGGCTCCCAGGCTGGCGACCAGCGCGCGCACCGCACTGGCCACCTCGTCGGCGCCCATGCGCGTCGGCAAATAGGTTTGCAGCACCTTCATCTCGGCCTCTTCCTTGTCGGCCAGATCGTGGCGCTCGGCCTTGCGGAAGGCCTCGACCGAGTCTTTGCGCTGCTTGATCAGCTTGTCGATGATGCCGATCACCGCCGCGTCGTCGAGAACGATGCGCTCGTCGACCTCTTTTTGTTTCAGCGCCGCCATGAGCAGGCGTATCGTGCCCAGGCGCTCGCTATCGCGGGCGCGCATGGCGGTCTTCATGTCTTCGTTGATCTGTTCTTTCAGGGCCATGGCGTGTCTCGGGTTGAGAAAAAACAAAGCCCGCTGGAGCGTCCTCGAGCGGGCTGGTGCAGGGCAGCTGCTTGGCGGCAGGGCCGCCCTCGCATCAGTACAGCTTCTTGGGCAACTGCATCGAGCGGATGCGCTTGTAGTTGCGCTTGACCGCAGCAGCCTTCTTGCGCTTGCGCTCGGAGGTCGGCTTCTCATAGAACTCGCGGGCGCGCAAGTCGGTGAGCAAGCCAAGCTTTTCAATGGTGCGCTTAAAGCGGCGCAGTGCCACGTCGAAAGGCTCGTTGTCTTTTACACGGATGGTGGTCATTGATGGGTCCCAAGGGTGCGCCGCGGGGGATCTGATCAGGATCCTTGTAG
>JBAXEN010000076.1:0-14191 GCA_037140415.1 Betaproteobacteria bacterium
CGTTGTAGCCGCCGCTGATGATCAGGTCCTTGCTGCGCCCGACGATGGTCACATAGCCCTGGGCGTCGATCTGCCCCACATCGCCGGTCTTGAACCAGCCGTCGCTGGTGAACTCCTCGCGGGTTTTCTCCGGCATGCGCCAGTAGCCCTTGAACACATTGGGCCCGCGCACCTCAATGCCGCCAATCTCACCGGCCGGCAGATCCTGCCCGTCATCACCGCGCACCCGCACGCCCACCCCAGGCAGGGGAAAGCCGACGGTGCCGCCCCGGCGCTCGCCGTCCTTGGCGCTGTAGGGGTTGGAGGTGAGCATGGCGGTCTCGCTCATGCCGTAGCGCTCCAAAATGGTATGGCCGGTGCGCTCTTGCCAGGCGCGGAAAGTCTCGATCAGCAGCGGCGCCGAGCCCGAGATGAACAGCCGCATGTGGCTGCAAGCCTGAGGGCTGAGCGTGGGCTCGGCCAGCATACGCACATACAGCGTGGGCACGCCCATGAACACCGTGGCCTGCGCCATCTTGGCCACCACCCACTTGGGGTCGAACTTGCCCGTCCAGAACATTTTGCTGCCGTTGAGCAAGGCGCCGTGCAGCGCGACAAACAGGCCATGCACATGAAAAATCGGCAGCGCGTGGATCAGCACATCACCGCGCTTCCAACCCCAGTAGCTCTTGAGCACCACCGCGTTGCTCAGCAAATTACCGTGCGAGAGCATGGCGCCCTTGCTGCGGCCGGTGGTCCCACTGGTGTAGAGAATGGCCGCCAGATCATCGGCCGATTTTTCAGCCACCCGGTGGCGGTCGCTGCAGTGCACCGCCCGCTCCAGCAAGGTGCCGCTGCGGTCCTCGTCCAGGGTGAACACCGCCTTGGCGCCAGCCTTGAAGGCCAGCGGGCTGACCCAGCCAAAATTTTTCTTGCTGCACACCACCACCGCCGGCTCGGCATTGCCGATGAAGTATTCGATCTCGGCGCTTTGGTAAGCGGTATTGAGGGGCAAGAACACATAACCGGCCCGCAAGGTGGCCAGGTAAAGCATGACCGCCTCGACCGATTTTTCAACCTGCACCGCAATGCGCGCGCCGGGTTCAAGCTCGAGCGACTCGAGCAGATTGGCCATCATCGCGGTGGCGCGCTCCAGGTCGCGCCAGGAGTAGTTCAAACCGTTGTCGGTCTCGATGGCGATGCTGTCCAGGTCAGCGGGGAAGGCCGCCCTGAGGGCGGCAAACAGGTTCGATGAGCTCATGGTCGTCTAAAGGTAGGTCAAGAAACTTCAGGAAAAACGGGCTGGCCTTTTTTGCATGAAGGCGCTGACGCCCTCACGGTGCTCGGCCGAATCGGCATAGTCATAGGCCCTGCGCACCAAGGCGGGCAGCGCCGCTGCGCCTTGCTCGGCCAAGGCGCGCAAGGTGGCTTTGTTCATGCGCGCGGCCTGCGGCGCCAACGCGCTCATGCGCTGGCTCAAGCTGGCCACTTCAGCAGCCAAGGCGGGACCCGGCAGGACTTGCTGCAAAAAACCGCGCTGCAAGAGCGTGGGCGCATTCATCACCTGGGCCGCCAGCAGCATGGCACGGGCGCTAGAGTCGCCGGCCACCCGGGCCACCAACGCCGCCTCGCGCGGCGCCATCGGGAAGCCCAACTTGGCAATCGGCGCGCCAAAGCGGGCGTCCTCGCCGGCCAGTCGAATGTCGCAGCAACAGGCGATCTCTACCCCAGCGCCCATGCAATTGCCCTCGATCTGCGCCACGATGGGCAGGTCACAGGCCAGCATGGCATGGAGTCCGCCCCAGACCTCGTCTTCATGAAAGGCCCGCAGCGACTCTGGCTGGAAGCGAAAGTCGGCGTACTCGGCAATATCGCCCCCGGCGCAAAAATGCCCCGCCTCGCCGCGCACCACCACCAAGCGCAGGCTGAGATCGCTGTGCAGTTGCTCAAACACCTGCCGCAACTGGCGCCACATCGCACGCGTCATCGCGTTCATGCGCTCGGGGTGGCGCAAGACCACCTCGGCGATCGGCCCCTCGATCTGGCAGACGATCTCGCCACTCATACGCTGCTCAAGCGAAAACTCAAAGGCAAACCGTCCACCCTTGGCTTCAATCGAGCTTGGCGCCCGAGGCCTTGACCACCGCTGCCCAGCGCTTGATTTCAGCGCTGACGAAGCTGCCAAACTGCGCCGGGCTCAAACTGCCGAATTCGGCACCGTTGGACGCCCAGACCGCCTTGAGCTCGTCGCTGTTGCAAGCGCGCCGTACCTCTTCAACGATGCGCGCCTGCGCATCGGCGGGCGTGCCCTTGGGCACCCACAAACCGTACCAAGTGCTGACCGTGTATTCCGGCAAGCCCACTTCGGCGGCGCAGGGCACGTCGGGAAAGGCCGGGTTGCGCTTGCCACCGGCCACCATCAGCGCCTTGATGCGTCCGCCCTTGATGTGCTGGGCCGAGGAGCCCAGGCCATCGAACATCATGTCCACATTGCCGGCAATCAGGTCCTGCAGGGCCGGGCCGGCGCCGCGGTAGGGAATGTGGGTGATGAAGGTCTTGCTCTGAATCTTGAACAGCTCACCCGCCAAGTGGTGAGAGGTGCCACCGCCAGCCGAGCCGTAGTTGAAGCGGCCCGGCGCCTTGCGCACCCGCTCGATGAACTCCTTGAAGTCACCGGGGTGGTTTTTGGGATTGACCACCAGCACCTGCGGCACATTGGCCACCAAAGCCAGCGGCACAAAGTCGCGCTCAATGTCGTAATCAAGCTTGGCATACATGGACGGCGCAATCGCGTGGTGCACCGCGCCCATGAACAGCGTGTAGCCGTCAGGTGCGGCCTTGGCCGCCACGCCGGCGCCCAGGGTGCCGCCGGCGCCGCCCCGGTTGTCGATCACCAGTTGCCGGCCAGTCAGTTTGGCAAACTGCGCCGACAGGGGGCGCGCAAAAGCGTCGGTGCCACCGCCGGCTGGAAAGGGCACCACCAGATTCACTGGCTTGCTGGGCCAGGTGGATTGGGCCTGGCTGCCCAGGCTCCATGCGGCCAGTCCGCTGGCGGCGTACTGGAGCACGGCGCGGCGGGCGTTGGAATGCGGGAATGGCTTCATCTTGTCTCCATTTTTAGTACAGAAAGCAACCCGGATGCGCCTTCTGCGGGCGTTTGCCTGATGGATCTGTAGCCTGGGCCGCGAAGCTACAGCTGAGCCATTGTCGCGGCAGTCGCGCTCTGACTGCGCTCTGGGGTCACTGCCCGGCCTTGCCCGCCCCAGCCCGCCCCGACCAAACCCACAGTGCCAGGCCCACCGCCACCATGGGCAGACACAGCCACTGGCCCATGCTCAGTCCCAGGCTGAGCAGGCCCAGGTGGTCGTCGGGCTGGCGAAAATATTCGGCGATGAAACGCAATACGCCATAGCCGATCAAGAAGGCTGCCGACACCCGCCCCTGCGGCTGGGGCTTGCGCGCCAGCAGCCACAGCAGCACGAACAGCAGCAGTCCTTCGAGCAAGAACTGATAGACCTGCGAAGGATGGCGAGGTGCCGGCCCCGCGCCCGGAAAGACCATGGCCCAGGGCAAGCTGGGGTCGGCCACCCGGCCCCACAACTCGCCGTTGATGAAGTTCCCCACCCGGCCAGCCGCCAGGCCAGTGGGGACGCAGGGGGCAATCAGGTCCATCACCTGCAGCCAGGGGCGGCCGCGCGTATGGGCAAACCACCACTGCGACAGCAGCACGCCAAGCAGCCCCCCATGAAAGCTCATGCCGCCTTGCCAGACCGCGAACACCTCCAAGGGGTGCGCCGCGTAATAGCCGGGCTTGTAAAACAGGCAGTAACCCAGGCGGCCGCCGGCCACCACTCCGAGGACGCCCAGAAACAGCAGGTCTTCTACATCCTTGACGCTCCAAGGCGCAGGTGTGCGGACCAAGACATAGGGCTCATGCTTCAAACGCTGTCGCGCCAGCAAAAAAAACAGCCCAAAAGCGGCCAAGTAGGTCAGACCGTACCAGTGAATGGCCAGCGGACCGATCTGCAGGGCCACGGGGTCGATGGAGGGGTGCATCAGCATGGTCGGGCATTGTAGGAGTCGGGATGCTCATGGGGCGCTCGCTGAGCGTTTCGGTCCGGGGTGGGCATCGCAGGGGGTAGCCCCCACGGCCTCATGCTGGGGTACCAGAAATCGGCCGTGGGGGCTACCCCCTGCGATGCCTCGGGCACGACCGGGCAACGAGGGCCCCATCTGCGGGGCGTCATACGTCTGGGGGTGGGGCGGCCGGCGATTTCTGGTACTCCAGCATGAGCCGGCCGCCCCACCCCCAGACCCACCCCACCCAGAACGACCCAAAACCCAACCCCACACTCCGATCAGACTTCGCCCCCGACCCCAAGCAATACCTACAATGCGGCCACCCGAACCACAACCGCCCCGACGAGACATGAGCGACAAAATCATCCCCATCCTCCCGATCAACCGCCGCAGCGCCAACATCACCCAAGGCAAATCGCGCGCGCCCAATCGGTCCATGTACTACGCCATGGGCTACCAGGAAGGTGATTTTTCCAAGCCCATGATCGGCGTGGCCAATGGCCACAGCACCATCACCCCCTGCAACAGCGGCCTGCAAAAACTGGCCGATGCGGCCGTTGCCGGCATCGAAGAGGCGGGCGGCAATGCGCAGATCTTTGGCGTGCCCACCATCTCCGATGGCATGGCCATGGGCACGGAAGGGATGAAGTATTCGCTGGTCAGCCGCGAAGTCATCTCCGACTGCATTGAAACCAGCGTGCAAGGCCAGTGGATGGACGGCGTGGTGGTGGTCGGTGGCTGCGACAAAAACATGCCCGGCGGCATGATGGGCATCCTGCGCGCCAACGTGCCGGCCGTCTATGTTTATGGAGGCACCATCTTGCCTGGCTACTACAAGGGGCAGGAGCTCAACATCGTCAGCGTGTTCGAGGCAGTTGGCCAAAACGCGGCTGGCAAGATGAGTGACGAGGACCTCAAAGCCATCGAGCAGCACGCCATTCCGGGCACCGGCTCCTGCGGCGGCATGTACACCGCCAACACCATGAGCTCGGCCTTCGAAGCCCTGGGCATGTCCCTGCCCTACTCGTCGACCATGGCCAACCCGCACGACGAAAAACTCAATTCGGCCCAGGCCTCGGCCCAGGCCCTGATGGAGGCGGTCAAAAACGACCTCAAGCCGCGCGACATCGTGACCCGCGAAGCCATCGAAAACGCGGTGACCGTGATCATGGCCACCGGCGGCTCCACCAACGCGGTGCTGCACTTTCTGGCCATTGCCCACGCGGCCAACGTGCCCTGGACCATCGAGGACTTCGAGCGCATCCGCACCAAAGTGCCGGTGCTGTGTGACCTCAAGCCCAGCGGTAAATACATGGCGGTTCACCTGCACCAAGCCGGCGGCATTCCGCAGGTCATGAAGGTTCTGCTCAAGGCCGGCCTGCTGCACGGCGACTGCATGACCATCACCGGCAAGACCGTGGCTGAAAACCTGGCCGACGTGCCCGACACCCCGCGCACCGACCAAGACGTGATCCGCCCCATCGACAATCCCATGTACGCCCAAGGCCACCTGGCGATCCTGAAGGGCAACCTTTCGCCCGAAGGCGCTGTGGCCAAAATCACCGGCTTGAAAAACCCAGTCATGACCGGCCCGGCCCGCGTCTTTGACGACGAACAATCGGCCCTGCAAGCCATCCTGGACGGCAAGATCAAAGCCGGCGACGTGATGGTGCTGCGCTACCTGGGCCCCAAGGGCGGCCCCGGCATGCCTGAAATGCTGGCCCCCACTGGCGCCCTCATCGGCGCCGGCCTGGGCGAGAGCGTGGGCCTGATCACCGACGGTCGCTTTTCCGGCGGCACCTGGGGCATGGTGGTCGGCCATGTGGCGCCCGAAGCAGCGGCCGGCGGCAACATTGCCTTCATCCGCGAAGGCGACTCCATCACCATCGACTCGCACCAGCTGCTGCTCCAGCTCAATGTGAGCGAAGCCGAACTGGCCGAGCGCAAAACAGGCTGGCAGCCGCCCGCTCCGCGCTACACCCGCGGCGTACAGGCCAAATTCGCCTTCAACGCTTCGAGCGCCAGCAAGGGCGCCGTGCTCGATTTGTATTGACGGACAAGCACAGTCTGACCCTGAACCTGTCAGGGCCAGACTGGCGCTGCCGACAAGTTTGAGAAACAATCAAGCCCGCCGCGCGCCTGACGGATACGGCGGCAAGACCTTCAAATTTCTCCCACACACCTCGTTCACCTAAGCGCATGAAAACCCCTCTGATCATCGCCCTGCTGGCCACCACCTTCAGCCTCCACGCCCAAGCCGACCAGGCGCTGGCGCAATCGAAGAACTGCATGGCCTGCCATGCGGTCGACAAGAAATTGGTCGGCCCCTCCTACAAGGACGTGGCCAAGAAGTACGCTGGCCAAAAAGAGGCCGCCGCGATGTTGGCCACCAAGATCATCAAGGGCGGCTCGGGCGCCTGGGGCGCAGTGCCGATGCCGGCCAATTCCCAGGTGAGCGATGCCGAAGCGCAAAAGCTGGTGAGCTGGATCCTGACGCAAAAATAAGCGAAAGCCAGTTCGTGGCGGCTTGTCATCAGGCAACCGCCACGCTTCATCGACATTAAAAGCCGCCAGCGCACACTGCGCAACACAGTGCGGCAGCCTGCTGGCCGATTCAGCAGCGCGGGATTTTTTCCCTCGACAGGGCTGGACCCGTCGCCTAAATTCACCTTCAAAGCGGCAGCGCAAGCTGCCTGGTGTGGTGATTTTTGGGGAGCAGTGTCATGACCCAAGGCTGGCAGCCCTTCGGGCTTTATCTTCTGTGCCTACTGAGCCCGCCGGCCTGCGGCTGGGCGCAAACGCGCACTGAGCTGCCGGGCATCACCATCATTGGCAAGTCCCCTGTGCCCGGCCTGGGTCAGCCCTTGCTGGAGACCGCCTCGCCGGCGCAAAGCGCCAACAGCCAGGACCTGGACAACAGTCAGGCGGCCGACTTGTCGGACTTCATGGCGCAAAACATGGGCGGGGTCTACGTCAATCAGGTTCAGGGCAACCCCAACCAGATGGACGTCAATTACCGGGGCTTTACCGCCTCGCCCCTGCTGGGCACGCCGCAGGGCCTGTCGGTCTATATGGACGGTGTGCGCATGAACCAAGCATTTGGCGATGTGCTCAGCTGGGATTTGATGCCCCGCTCGGCCATTGCCAGCATCACCCTGGTGCCCGGCTCCAACCCCTTGTATGGTCTCAACACCCTGGGCGGTGCGCTGGCCGTTCAAACCAAATCGGGCCTGAGCCACCCGGGCACCAGCGTGCGCAGCACCCTGGGCAGTGGCCAGCGGCGGGCGCTCGAGTTGGAGCACGGCGGGCGCAATGAGCAAGGCCTGAACTGGTTCGTGACCAGCCAGTTTTCTGACGAGCAGGGCTGGCGTGAGGCATCGCCTTCAGAGCTGCGCCAACTGTTTGGCAAGCTGGGTTGGAAGGATGCAGGCAGCCAATTCGCCCTGAGCCTGAGCCACAGCCACAACGCGCTCAGCGGCAGCGGCTTGCAGGAAGAACGCCTGCTGGCGCTGGACAGGCGCAGTGCCTACACCCGGCCCGACACCACGCGCAATCATTCGACCCTGATCAACCTGACCGGCCAGCATGAGCTCAGCGACACCCGCTTGCTCGCGGGCAATGCGTATTACCGGACGCTGCGCAGCAGCACCCTCAATGGCGATGTCAATGACGAGGCGCTGGGCCAATCGGTCTACCAGCTGTCGGCCGCCGACCGCAACGCGCTGGCTGCCGCCGGCTACAGCGGCTACCCCACCGGCACGGGCCTGAACAGCAGCAACACGCCCTTTCCCTACTGGCGCTGTCTGGCACAGGTGCTGCAGCAAGACGAGCCCGGCGAAAAATGTACCGGCCTGATCAACCGCAGCCAGACGCAGCAACACAGCCACGGCGCAGCGGTGCAACTGAGCCTGCTTGATCCGCTGTGGGGTCAGCGCAACCAGCTGACCCTGGGCCTGAGTCTTGACGCGCATCGGACTGATTTTTCTCAGACCAGCCAGCTGGGCTCTATCAACCCAGACCGCAGCATCACCGGGCTGCCGGCCTATGCCGATGGCCAGACTGGGGGCAACATCGATGGCCAGCCCTTTGACAGGCGGGCACATCTCAAGGGGCGCTCCAACACCTGGAGCGTGCTGGCCACCAACACCGTGTCGATTCAGGAGCGCTGGCACCTGACCGTCTCGGGGCGGTTTAACCGCACCGCCGTCAGCAACCGCGACCAGCTCAATCCGGGCGGCGGCAGCGGCTCGCTGGACGGCGACCATGTGTTTCAGGGCTTCAATCCTGCGGTCGGCTTGGCTTTTGCGGTCCAGCCTGGCCTGGGCGCTTATCTGGGCTACAGCCAGAGCAGTCGCACGCCGACAGCCATTGAGCTGGGCTGCGCCGATCCGGCCAATCCCTGCAAGCTGCCCAATGCCATGGCTGGCGATCCACCTTTGAAGCAGGTGATCACCCAGACCTGGGAGCTGGGGCTGCGCGGCGCTGTGGCGCAGCACACGCAATGGACCGCGGGCCTGTTTCGCGCACCGAGCCGTGATGACATCTCCTTCGTGGCCTCTGACACCGCCAGCGGCTTTGGCTACTTCAAGAACTTCGGCCGCACCCTGCGTCAGGGTCTGGAGCTGGGCCTGCAAAGTCAGCAGGGGCCGCTGCGCGTAGACGCCCACTACACCTGGCTGGACGCGCGCTACCAAAGCGCCGAAACCTTGGGCGGCTCGGCCAACAGCAGCAGCGACGCCAGCAGCGCCGGTCTGGAGGGCGCCATTGCGGTGCGGCCGGGCGACAAGCTGCCGATGACGCCCGGGCAGATCTTCAAGCTGCAGCTCCAATACCGCTGGAGCGAGGCCTGGCACACCGGACTGGGCCTGGTGGCCATGGGCGGCATGTACGCGCGCGGCAATGAGAACAACCAGCACAGCCCGGATGGCGTCAACTACCTGGGCAGCGGCCGCATCCCCGGCTATGCGCTGCTCAACTTCAATGCACGCTACCAGCCCACCCGCCAGAGCACCTGGTCGCTGCAAATAGGCAATCTGCTCAACCGCTCCTACGCCACCGCCGCGCAGCTCGGCCCCACCGCCTTCAACGCCCAGGGCTCCCAGGTGCAGACCCAACCCTACCCGGCCGTCAGCGGCCAGAGGCCTTTGCAATACAGCCAATTTGTGGCGCCTGGTGCGCCGCGCCACATCAGTCTGAGCTGGCGCTATCGCTTCGATTGACGGCTCGCTGCGCTGACTCAGACCGCTCCTGTAAACTCGCGCCCCATGTTTTCAAGCCTGCGCAGCGCTCTCTTCGTCCGCATTGTGCTGGCGTGGTTTGCCCTGTTTGTCGGTTCGGCCATCGCCACGCCCCTGATCAAACCAGCCCCGCTGCAAATAATCTGCGCGGGCGCCGGCGGCATGAAGCTGGCTCCGTCCGATGGCGATGGCACTGAACCCACGGCGGGCGCGGGCATGGAATGTCCGCTGTGCAGCACGGGCCTGCTGGCTGCGCCGCCGTCGCCACACGCCTGGGTGATTGAAGACCATGCACTGGCCCATGCACTGCGGCCCATTGCGGCGGCGCACATTGCCAGCGCCGCCGCGCCTCCCCTGCCCTCCCGGGGCCCCCCTGATCTGATCTGACCCGACCGCCTCGCGCGGTCCAAGCCTGCCGCCCGGAGCGCCGCTTCGGCGCGGCACATCGCGTGCGCCGCACGCCGTCAGCAGGATCTACTTTTATGAAAAACACGCTTGGCCTGAGCAGCATCGCCCTGGCCGTCACCAGTCTGGCCGGGCCCAGCCTGGCCCAAACCCAGCTCGAGGCCGTGGTCATATCGGCCTCGCGCTCCGAAACCAGGCTCTCAGAGACCCCTGTCTCCATAGGCTCTGTGAGCCGCGCGCAATGGGAGGCCGACAAGGCCAAGTCGGTCGGCGAGATCATCAACCAGATTCCCGGTGTGTTCTGGAACGATCTGGGCAATGAGCAACACAGCATGGGCATACGCCAGCCGATCAGCACCAACGCGGTCTACCAGTACCTCGAAGACGGCATTCCGATCCGCCCCTTGGGCGTCTTCAATCACAACGCCTTGAACGAGACCAATATGAACGGCTCGGGGGGCGTCGAGGTGATCAAGGGTGCGGCGTCCTCGCTCTACGGCAGCAATGCGGTGGGCGGCGCCGTCAACTTCCTGACGCAAAAGCCCTCGCGCAACCCAAGCGGCTACCTGGGCCTGCGCCGCGACGACACCGACGGCTTTAGCCGCGTCGATACCGGCGCGAGCAACACCTGGGGCGATCTGGGCTTGCGGTTTTCACACTACAGCTCGCGCCGCGAGGGCAACAACTGGCAGCAGTACAGCGGCGGCAGCAAGGACTCGCTGAGCCTGCGCGGCGACTATGAACTCAGCAGCTCGTCCTGGCTCAAAGTCTCGCTGGTCCACACCGACTTGCAAGCCGACATGACGGGCAGCCTGGGTGAGGCCGACTTCCGCGCCAACCCAGGCAAGAGCATCAACACCTTCACCTGGCGCAAAGACAAGACCACCCGGCTCAGTGTGGCCTGGGAAGGCGAGACCACCGCAAATGGCCTGACGACGGTGACGCTGTTTGCCCGCAACAACGACCACGGGCAGTTACCGGCCTACACCATCACCTCATGCACCCTCGCCGCCAATTGCCTGAGCGGCGTCAAGGGCACCATCAACAACAACCATGTTGACTCGCGGGGGCTCGATGTCAAGCATGTGCAAAACCTGGGCGCCCTCAAAGCACGACTGGTCTCGGGCATTTACATCGACCGCAGCCAAAACGACTATGTGTCAGACAACCTGCTGATCACCCGTGACAGCGCCAGCGGCCGCAACCTGAGTTACCTGCTCAACAACAGCGCCAACCCCACGGGCGTGCGCAACTACGGCGTTGGCATTGCCAACGACGCGCTGTTTGCACAGCTGGAATGGACCCCTGCCCAGGACTGGCGGGTGGTGGCCGGCGGCCGCTATGACAGCATCACCTACGACTTCACCAACCATCTGACGCCCGGGGCCAACTACGGCGCGGCCAACGAAAAGCGCAGCTTTGCCCGCTTCAGCCCCAAGGTCGGCGCCACCTGGGCGCTGGGCGGGCGTACCAGTGCCTATGTGAACTGGAGCGGCGGCTTTACCCCGCCCGAGGTGAGTCAGCTCTACAGCAAATCAGCCATACCGGACCTCAAACCGTCGGTTTACGAAAACCGAGAGATCGGCCTTCGCACGGCCTGGGCCAACGCCATCGTGTTGGATACCGCGCTCTACGAGTTGAAAGGCCGCGACACCATCGTCTCCTACACCATCAGCGCGGGCAACAGCGAAAACCGCAACGCGGGACGCACCCGCAGCCGCGGCCTCGAGTTGGCTCTGAGCCAGGACGTGGGCGCCCTGGACTGGCGCCTGGGGGCCAGCCTGGCAGACCATGATTACCTCAGCTACAAGCTCAGCTCCAGCCTGGACTATTCAGGCAAAACCATGTCGGCGGCACCCCGGCAAATCCTCAACGGGCAACTGGGTTGGAAGTTTGCGCCCGCAGCGCGCCTGACGCTGGGCCTGGTTCGATTGGGCAGCTACTGGATGGACGATGCCAACACCACGCGCTACGCCGGTCATACCCTGCTGAATCTGGGCCTCAGCCAGAAACTGCAAGACGGCTGGGAACTCTGGGGACAGGTGCGCAACCTGCGGGACACGCTGTATGCCGACAGCGCCAGCCGCTCGAGCAGCGGCAACTCCTACGCGCCCGGCGCCCCACGCAGCATCATGGTCGGCTTGAGCAAGTCTTTTGACAAACGCTGATGACCAGCCCCGTCGTCCTGCTGGCCTGGCTGACCGGCTTGCTCTTGCCTTCCCGCTGCAGTTGGGCAGCGCTCTGCACGGCCAGCTCGATACCGCCGAGTTGCAAGCGCAGCGCCGCCCGCTGGACGAGCGCGCGGGGGGTGGTCGGGGTGGGCAAGCCCTATGGTCTGCCGCCTTGCCCGGCGCCTGCAGGAGCGTCAGCCGCTGGGCCTGGCGCGCGAGCTGCGCAGCGCGAGCCCTGAACTCGGGATAAAGTCGCTCCCATGCGCATGGACCCTTGGACCCCCACCGGGCACAGTCGACCCGGCTGGCCAAAGGCTGTGGCCGGCGTGCTGGCGGTGCATGCGGCTTTGGCTTGGTTGCTCATCAGCGGCACCGGTCAGCGCCTGGTCGAGCAGGTGGTGGTGCCGGTGCGTTTGCTGCTCAGCGATACCGCACCGCCGGCTCCGCCGCCTCCCCCACCTCCGTTCTCTGCAGGTGCCGGAACTCGGTGGCCCATCGCTCCGCACTGGCAGCCACCAAAGCCAAGGCCTGGGCAAATGCGGCATGGCGGTCCCGTGGCACCACCTGAGTGGCGGCACCGGGTTGGAGTTTTAGCTTCTTACAGACAAAAGCCTCAATGGATGGATCAAGATGGGCATAGGTGCCGACCGCTCCGGAAATTTTGCCGACCGCGATCTCCCGTTTGGCCTCCTGCAACCGCTTCTCGGCCCGGAGAAATTCATCGTGCAGCAATGCCATACGAATGCCGTGGCGCGTGGGTTCCGCATGGATGCCATGAATCCGACCGATCGTCAGCATCCCACGATGCTTGCGGGCGCGCATCGCGGCAGCGGCTTGAACTTTTTTCACTCC
This sequence comes from Betaproteobacteria bacterium, assembly GCA_037140415.1. Classification (GTDB taxonomy): domain Bacteria; phylum Pseudomonadota; class Gammaproteobacteria; order Burkholderiales; family Burkholderiaceae_C; genus Polaromonas. The sequence goes on from JBAXEN010000076.1 coordinate 12,725, forward strand.
TTCGATCAAAAGATCCGCCGCGTCGCGTAACTGCCACGCAAGAGTGGTATCGAGAATATCAGAGGAGGTCAGGCCTTGGTGAATCCAACGGCCGGCCGGTCCCACATGGGAGGCAACTTCCTCGAGAAACGCCAGGACGTCATGCTTGGTGCGTATCTCGTTTTTCTGCACCTGGCGAAGATTGAACTTGGCCCGGCGACGGATCGTTCGAGCGTCTTTACGGGGAATGATGCGCCGGCCGGCCATCGCCTCACAGGCCAGAATCTCGATTTCCAGCCACCGGGAAAGCTTGGCTTGCTCCGACCAAAGGGAGGCCATTTGGGGTCTGGAATAGCGGGGGATCATGAAACACTTAAAGTGCTGAAGCGGAAGGAATCGGACAAGCGTCAAAGCAGACTTATTGACCTGCTTTTCTCAACACCCTGCGTCCATTCCAGAGGCCGGGCCTAGGCCCGGCCTGCCCTCATTCCCATGAATCATCCTCCTTTCCTATGAATGTAGGATGATGAGTGGAGATCGAACCCCCCGTTTCCGGAAATCGGGTTATCCTGCTACAATCCATGGAAAGTTGAATTTGTTTCGGGCATTCTCCCCGCGTGCCCAAACCCATCACCGTTACCCAAGCCGGCCCCCTGCTGGAGCAGATGTTCCAATCGTGGCCGGAAGAAAAAAAGAAGCAGGTGCGCACCTGGCTAAAATTCCAAGCGGTCACGGTCAACGGACGCCCGGTCTCCCAATTCAATCACCCTTTGAAATCCGGTGATGTTGTGGCCATCCGTTCCGACCGCTTTGCCGCACCCAAAACCAGTCTCCCCTCCGGAATCAAAATCTACTTCGAGGACGCCTCCCTACTGGTCGTAGAAAAACCCGCCAATCTTCTGAGCATCGCCAGCGAGGCCGAACCCGAAAAAACCGCCTACTTCCAGCTGACGGAATACCTCCGTCAGGCGCACCCCCGCTCCAAACAGCGGGTCTGGATCGTCCATCGTCTCGACCGTGAAACCTCCGGACTGATGGTCTTTGCCAAAACCCCGGAAGCCAAAGAGATCCTGCAAGGCAACTGGGACCGCTTCGAAAAGAAATACGAGGCTGTAGTGGAAGGACAACTTCCCAACCCCTCCGGCACCTTAGAATCCGACCTCGATGAATCCAATCCCTTCAAAGTCTTCCTCCGCCCTGCTTCTGCCCTCACCCGACACGCCATTACCCACTACCAGGTGTTGGCAAAAAACAGAAAGTTATCCGTGGTCGAACTCACCCTGGAGACCGGCCGTCGCCACCAGATCCGGGTTCAACTCTCCTCAATCGGATGCCCGATCATCGGCGACGAGAAGTACGGAGCCAAAACCGATCCCGCGGGGCGACTAGGGCTCCACTCCTGTTTTCTCCGCTTCACCCATCCCGTTACCGGACAGGAACTCCTCTTCAATTCTCATTACCGATTCTTTGATTGGTGAATTGTCATAT
>JBAXEN010000077.1:0-14079 GCA_037140415.1 Betaproteobacteria bacterium
CCTGGTTGTCGGGCGGCACCTCAATCGCCCGCACCGAGGCGCACTTGTGGTGCAGGCCCAGCTCGTCCAGCGCCTTTTTGTACAGCGGCTTCCAGCGGCTGGCCATGGTCAGCACCGAGAACCGGTCACCCAACATGAGCGCGGCCAGCATCGACACCTTGCCCGGCCCGAAGACCGGAATGTCGAGCACCGAGCGCAGGGCCGCCACGCCCGAGTCGCTCATGGTGTCTATGCACACCGCGGCATAGCCCTCCTCCTGCGCCCGGCAGCCGGCCTCGAAATTGGCAGCATCGGCCAGCACAAAATCATGGTGGCTGGAATAGTTGAGCGGCCCGGCCTTGACCGGCCGAAACTCAAACTGCAGCTGCGGCGATAAATCAATGCCCTGCAACTGCTCCTGGCGCAGCGCCAGGTTCTCGGCCGACATGGCGAAGGGAACGACCACCAACACCCGCTGCGTCATGCGGCCTCCTTGAGTTCGGCCATGGCCTGATCGGTCGATGCGACCCGGCCGAACAGACGCTGGAAATTGCGCATCGTCACCTGATGCAGCTCTTCGAAGGTGGTGCCGCAGGCGTCTTCCACCAAGGTGACCTGATAGCCACGGTCGGCGGCCTCGCGGGCGGTGGTCTCCACGCACATATTGGTTGACACGCCCACCATATAGAGCTGGTCGACCCGCAGCGAGCGCAGCAAGCTGTCGATGGGGGTGGAGGCAAAGGCGCCGACGGTGGTCTTGCGCAGCACATGCTCGCCGGGCACCGGCTTGAGCTCGTCGAGGATCTCATGCTCGCGGCTGCCCACATGGTTGGCACAGCTGGCCAGCAGCTTGCGCATATGGCGTGGCGCGTCGCTGGCATCGGGCATGGCCGCGCCCAGGGTCACATGCAGCACCGGCTGCCCGAGCCGCTGAAAATGCGCACGCAGCCGCAAGATGCTGGGCAGCACCGTGCCCTCGATGCGGGCAAAGCGGTAGTCGCCCACCGAGGAGCCCTGGGCCTGGAGCGTGCGAGCGAGCGCACCCTGGCGCGAGCCGGTGGCGTACTGCATGTCGATGATGACCAGCGCGGCGCTGCGCGCATCGATCACCGGCTCGCTCATGTAATCGCGGATGTAGTCTTGATGAGCACTCATGGTCTGTCCTTGTCTTGTTGCTGACGATACCAGTCGACGATCTGCGCGCCGGTGGCAAACCAGACGCCGTCGTGGCTGCGGATGTATTGCAGGGCTTGCTCCAACGCATCAATGCGGTGCGGCTGGCCCATGATGAAGGGATGGACGGCGATGTTCATCACCCGGCCGTGCTCGGCGCCTTCGGCATACAGCACATCGAACTCGTCGCGGATTTTGCGTGCGAAAGCCTGTGCTTCCTGGCCGCGCCGCCAGGCGATGCTGTCATTGATTTCCATCGAGTACGGCAGCGAGGTCAGCTCGCCGCTGCGCACCCGAATCGGCGTGGGTTGGTCGTCGTGATAGAAGTCGCACAAATAGCTGATGCCGCTTTCGGCCACCAGGTCCGGCGTGAGCAAGGTGTTGGAGGCTGCTGGAGAAAACCAGCCCTGCAGGCGCCGGCCGGTGTGGCGCAGGTGGATCTCCTGGCACTGGGCAATCGCCTCGCTCTCCTCAGCCTCGCTCATATTCCAGTGGTAGCGGGTGTTGTAGAGCCCGTGCGACATGAACTCCCACTGCCGCTCGATCATGGCCTGGGCGATGTCGGGGTACATATCGAGCACCGCCATCGACAGGGACACGGTCACAGGCAGCTCGAGCCGGTCAAACAGTTCCATCAGCCGCCAGACGCCCACCCGGTTGCCGTAATCGCGCAGGCCATAGCCCAGGATGTCGGGATGCGGCAGGCGCGGCCAGGGGTTGCGCACCCGCACCTGCTCGGGCAGGTATTCATAGTGCTCGATATTGGGCGCCACCCAAACCGCCAGCCGCGCGCCACCCGGCCAGCGCAGGGGCTTGCGCTGCGGCAGGGCCGAATAGGCGATGCGCTCGTGACCGGCCATCATGCCCATCCCAAGGCCTTTGCGCCGGCACTATCATCGGGCGCAAAAGGAGTTGCCCCATGCCTGTTGTATCGATCACCCTCTTGCCCGGCTACAGCGCGCAAACGCGCGAACGACTGGTCGAGCGCACCGCGCGCACGGTACGTTCGGTGATTGCCGCGTCCAATGCGGGCACCACCGTGTTTGTGAATGAGGCAGCCACCTACCAGCGTGACGGCCGCCGTATGAGCCAGGGCGGACCGGACCTGCCCGACGCCAGCGCCGTGGTGCGTCAGTTTCTGCAGCGCATGCAGGCGCGCGAACTTGAGGCCGCCCGTCAGTTGCTGGCGCCCGGCTTTGTCATGACCTTCCCGGGGGCTGCACCGATGCGCGAGTTCAGCGAGCTGATGGACTGGGCCAAAACCCGCTACAGCCGCATCGGCAAGGTCTTTGAGCGCTTTGACGAAAGCTGGCAGGACGACTGCACCGTGGTCTATTGCAGCGGCACGCTCGAGGGCGTCTGGCTCGATGGCCGCCCCTTCAGCGGCATCCGTTTTCTCGACCGCTTTGAGCTGGCCGAGGGCTTGATTCGCCGACAAGACGTCTGGAACGACCTGGCCGAGGTCAAGGCGACGCTCTAGCCTGAGCGCCGCCTGAGCCCCGGTGCAAGGCCCGCGCGCCATCTAGGCCTGCTGCGCCTGCCAGGCATCGAGGATCTGCGAGCCGGTGGCGGCCCACACGCCCCGGTGGCGCATGATGTGCGCCAACGCCTCCTCCAGCGCACGGATCCGGTAGGGCTGGCCGATCACCCAGGGGTGCAGCGAGATCGCCATCACCCGGCCGTTGTCGGCACTCGATTCGCGGTAGAGCACCTCGAAATGGTCGATCAACTGGTCGCGGAAGTCGTCCTCGGTATGGTGGTTGTTGACCAAGATGGTGTAGTCGTCAATATCGACCGGGTGCGGCATGGCCACCAGCGGACCGCCCGTGGTGCGCATGGCATAGGGCATGTCGTCATTGACCCAGTCGCAGACATAGTCCAAGCCGGCCTGGGCCAGCAGGTCCAGGGTCTGGAAGGACTCTGACTTGGCCGGCGAGAGCCAGCCACGCACCGCCTGGCCGCTGGCCTGCCGCAGCACAGCCAGGCTCTGCTCTATCCAGCGCTTTTCTTCGGCCGGATCCAGGCCGCCATGATGCAGGTGATCCATGTCCAGACCGTTGGCGATGATCTCGCAACCCCATCGCTTGCACTGCTCCAGCAGCGCAGGGTAGCGTACCGCCACCGCCGCATTGACCGCCACCGTGGCTGGAATCTGGTGACGCTGCAGGGCCTGCATGATGCGAAAGATGCCGACCCGGTTGCCGTAGTCGCGCAAGGTGTAGTGACGCAGATCGGGGTAGGCGGTCTGCATCGCACCCGGGGGCTTGAAGGGCTGACCGGCCATGTTGAGCGGGAACCACTCGAGCGCCGGCACCACCCACAGCGCAATGCGCGCGCCGCCCGGCCAGGCCACCGGCTTGCGCTGCGGAAGCATGGACCAGTCATAGCGGTCATGGTCCATGCCATAGCGGCGCAGCGGGTAGGACAAATAGTCTTCAGGCAAGGGCTTATTGCTCATGGCGCCTCTCCCACAGCCTGACCCGCCGCCATGAAGGCGCCATGGTAGTTTTCGTTGAAATACTGGGCGATCTCGCGACCTGTGGCCAGCCAGACTTTGTCATGGCTGGTGATGTAGGCCAGCGCTTCCTCGAAGGCGGCCAGCCTGTAGGGCTGACCGATCAGGTAGGGGTGCAGCGGGATACACATCACCGTGCCCGAGCGCTCGCCTTCTTCGTAGAGCCTGTCAAACTGGCGCTTGAGGATGTCGCTATAGCGGCGCGGCGAGACCAGGTTGACGTTGTAGACGATGGTGTCGTTCATCTCCAGCGAATAGGGAATGCTGGTCAGCCTGCCCTGCCGAACCTTGACCGGGCCGGGCTGGTCGTCGTGGAACAGGTCGCAGACATAGGTCAGGCCCATCTCGGCCACCAGGTCCATGGTGCGCTCGGTGTAGGTGAGCGCCGGCGCCAGCCAGCCGTCGAGCTTTTGGCCGGTGTGCTTTTTGATGGTGTCGATCGAGTCCTGAATGACCTGCCGCTCCTGCTCCTCGTTCATGCCCATCAGGTAGCGGGTGTTGTAAGTGCCGTGCGAGTAGAACTCCCAGCCCTCTTTGGCACAGGCTTCGATCACCTCGGGATGGTGCTCGCACATCGCCACATTGAGCGAGACGCTGCCGCGCATCTGGCAGCGCTTCATCGCGTCGAGCATGCGCCAAAAGCCGGTGCGGTTGCCGTAGTCGCGGTAGGAGTAATTGAGCACATCGGGTGCCGGCCGGGCCCAGGGGGCGCGGGCCGGATTGCGCGGCGGGTTGAGCTCATAGAACTCGATATTGGGCGCCACCCAAAAAGCCACCCGGGCGCCGCCCGGCCAGCGGATCACCGGCCTGTCGTTGTAAGGCAGGTAGTCGTAAAAGCCGGGGTCGCGCCGGCTGGTCTGGGCGCTCAAGGCTGCGCCCCCCGGCCCGGCACGCGAGCGAGTTGCTCCAGAGTTTCTTCGATGGACAGCACATCGGCGTACTTGAGCGTCATGTCGTAGAGGTTGGCAAAGTGCGGCGACTCGTGCTTGTCGGCCACGCACTCCTCGGGCACGATGGTGCGAAAGCTGCGCTGCAGGCTGTCAACCACGGTCGCGCGCACGCAGCCCGAGGTCGAGCCGCCGGTGACGACGCAGGTATCGACCCCATGGAAGGTGAAGATGGAGCCCAGGTTGGTTTCAAAAAACGCCGAGGCCATGCGCTTGTTGATGATGATGTCGCGCTGCCGGTCGATGTGCAGACGGTCGTCAAACTCGGCACGGCGGCTGCCAACTTTGATGTTCTGCAGCGAATCGGGCGTGTTGGTGCGGGTGCCCCAAACGCCACAGTCTTCACCCGACTCCATATAGGCCACATAGGTCCAGACCACCGGAAAGCCCTTGGCCCGGAAGGCCTCGGCCAGGCGGTTGACATGCTCGAGCTGGCGCGGGTCGGTCTCGTAAGCGGTGGCGAACTCGCCCACGCAGGTATAGGCTTTTTGCAGATCGATGTTGATCAGTGCCGGCATCTTGCCGAAGCCAAAACGTTTGCGGGTGGGATTGGCCTTGACCTGGGCGAAGAGCTGGCGGGCGCTTTTGTCGGAAAGTTCCATGACGAAGGGGGCTCGGTGAGTGAGTGGAAGACAGAACTTTGCGATCTTCCCTTGAGCGATTTGTCCTGTCAATAGAACATTTGGGCCGCACTCAGGCATGGCCGTGGGTCCAGCGGGCCCGCAAACCTTCAGTGCAAGGGAAAGCGCAGCTGCAACCACTGCGCGCCAGCTGGGCCGACCTGCCAGAAGCTGGGCGCCTCTTCGGGCGCAAAGTAAATGCAGCTGGCGGCGCCGTGCGTCTGGCCGGCCGGATCCACCAGGCTGCCGGCCAGCAGGTACCAAAACTGACCGGCGCAGCCTGCCGCATCAGCCGCAATGCGCTCACCGGCTGCGGCCAGCGCGCAAGCCGCGCCACCCACATGCGCCTGCTGAGCGCGCAGCTCGGTCAGCCTGAGCCCGCTGGCGCCCGCCAGGCCGACGGCCAGCGGCTCGGTGGTGTAGGCCAGGTGGCGCCGCGTTGGCAGGTCCCTGAGCACCTGGGCGGCGCCTGGCATCCATTGGGCGCCACGGTCCCAGCGCCGGCGCAAGGTGATGTAGTTCACCCCCTCGGGCCCGGCGGCAATCGGGCCGTAGGGCGTGTGGGCGCCCGCATAGTGGACCGCCACGCCGCCCAGCTTATGGGTACCGATGCGACCGCCGCCAGCAATGAAGAGCTGAAACTGGTCAACCTCATGAAAGTGCGGATCAACCAGCGCATCGGGGGCCTGTTCGACCAAATAGGCCATGGGCTGATCGGCCAGCTCGAGCGCCACCTGCTCGGCCGTCTTGCCCTGGGCCAGCAGCTCCATTTTGTTGGTGCCGATATAAGTGCTCACATGGGTGAGCGCGCCGCCGGGCGTGACATAGCGCTGACGACGAGCCAGGGCCTGGGCGAGACTGGCCTGCAGCACGGCTTGAGGTCCTATTCGGGCTGGATGTTGGCTTCGCGAGCCAAACGCACCCACTTGGCCGTCTCGTCGGCAATCACGGTCTTGAACTGATCGGGGCTCATCAGCATCGGGGCCATGCCGATGGTGCCCAGCCGGCTGGCCACATCCGGATGGCGCACCGCCTGCGCCACCGCCGCATTGAGTTTGTCGACCAATTCGCGCGGCATGCCAGCAGGGCCCACCAGCCCCACCCAAGAGGGAAAGTCAAAACCGGGCAAGGTTTCAGAGATCGCCGGCCAGTCCGGCACCAGAGGATTTCGCTGCAGCGAGGTGACCGCAATCGGCACCAGCCGGCCCGCCTTGGCCTGGGCCTGGGCATTGGCCAGATCGACGATGGTGGCGTCCAGGGTGCCGCCGATCACATCAGTGATGGTCGCAGGGATCCCTTTGTAGGGCACCACCAGCAGGTCAATGCCGGCCAGCTTGTTCATGGTCGCGATCTGGGTCTGCACCGAGGTGGTGGTAGAGCCCACACTGACCTTGCCCGGTCGCTGCTTGGCATAGGCGATGAACTCGGGCATGGTCTTGGCGGGAAAGCCGGGCTTGACCATGAGCACATGCATGGTCAGGCCAAAGCCATTGATCGGCGAGAAATCCTTGCGCGGGTCATAGGCCAGGCTCTTGACCAGGGCCACATTGGTGGCCAGTGGCGACTGCGAGCCCAGCAGCAGGGTCAGCCCATCGGGGGCGGCGCGCACCATGTCCATCACGCCGATGGAGCCATTGGCGCCGGGCTTGTTGTCCACCACAATGGTCTGGCCGAGGATGGCGCCCATCTGCTGGCTCAGCACCCGAGCCGCCAGATCAGTGGCGGTGCCAGCCGGCAGCGGCACGATCATGCGCACCGTACGGCCGGCTCCGGTCTGCGCCGAGGCGACAGCAGCCATCCCTACACCCAAGGCCACCGCCAAAGTGCGGATCCAGGAAAAACCACGCATAAAAACCCCTTCCCTCTTTAGTCACTGCTGGCCAGTTTGCACCAAGATGCCGCTGAGGCGCCATGGGATTTGCACCGAGGTCCGGTCATGCAGGCGACAGGCTTGGCACAGGCGCTGGGCCGGCTCAGCGGTTGCGCCACTTCGGCGCCCGCCGCTCGTTAAAGGCCTGCACCCCTTCGAGCCTGTCTTGCGAGGACACCAGCACGTTGTAGGCGGCCAGATCCAGCATGTAACCGGTGTGAAAGTCCACCTCGCCGCCACGAGCCGCAGCCAGCTTGACATAGCGCACTGACATGGGCGCTGCGGCCACGATCTCGCGGGCGATCTCCAGCGATCGCGCCAGCGCAGTTCCGGGCGCTACGGCTTCATTGACCATGCCCCAGTCCAGGGCCTGATCCGCCTTGAAACTTCCGCCCGAAAACAGCAGCTGCTTGGCCCGGCGCATGCCGGCGGCCCGCACCAGGTTTTGCACCCCGCCGCCGCCCGGCAAAATGCCGCGCTTGACCTCAGGCAAGGAAAATACCGCGCTATTGGAGGCAATGATGAAGTCGCACATCAGCGCCAGCTCCAGCCCGCCGCCATGGGCATGGCCCTCGACGGCAGCGATCACCGGCAGCGCGAAGTCCTTGACCGCCAGAAAAGCCTCTTCGATCAGCTGATGCTGGGCCCGCCAGGTCTCGTCAGACATGCCATTGCGTTCCTTGAGGTCGCCGCCCACACTGAAGGCGCGCTCGCCAGCGCCAGTGATGACCAGCACCCGTGCATCAGCGCGCACCGCCAGTTCGCGCATCGCCGCACGCAAATCGATGAACATCTGGGTGTTCATTGCGTTCATCGCCTCGGGCCGGTTCAAGGTCAGCAGCCACAGGCCCTCGGCTGCATCGCCGGCCGGCTCCAGCCGGATGGTCTGGTGAGTCATCGATATCTCCTTGCGATCAGGCGGGGCCGCCCGAGCCCACCCAGTTGGTCGCGCTCCAGCCGCCATCGATCACCAGCACATGGCCATTGACGAAGGAGGCGTCGTCGGAGCACAAGAAGGCCACCGCAGCGGCCACATCGCTGGGTTTGCCCAGCCGCGGGAAGGGGATGGTGTCGACCATCAAGCGCCGAAACGCGGGCTGATCCAGCCGGTCGGCAATCAGCTCGGTGTGAATCAGGCCTGGCGCCACCGCGTTGATGCGCAGTCCTTTGGGACCGTAGTCGACCGCCATTTGGCGGGTCAGCCCGATCAGCGCGGCCTTGGTGGCGGCGTAGGCCGAGGCACCGGGATTGCCCATCAGGCCAAAGGTCGACGCCACATGCACCATGCAGCCGCCCTCGCCGATCAGGCTCAGCGCCTCGCGGGAAAAGCGAAAGACACTGCGCAGGTTCACATTCAGGAAGCGGTCGAGCTCGGCATCGTCGGTCAGGTGCATGGGCTTGGGCCGCCCTATGCCGGCATTGTTGATGAGCGCATCGAGCCGGCCAAAGCGCGAGCGCGCCAGCGCCATCGCCTGCGCCGGCGCATCCTCGGCCGTCACATCCAGCACGGCCGTGGCCACCCGCTGCGGTGCCAACGCCTGCAGGCTCTGCAGGCCTTCGGCCTGCTGGTCGATGGCCACCAAAGACCAGCCTGAATTCAACAACCGTTCTGCGATGGCCCGGCCTATGCCTTGGGCCGGACCGGTCACCATGGCCACCTTGCTTGCGTGCATGCCTGCTCCTTCTCGTTTTGACTGCGCGACAATCGGGTTTATACCCCGCAGCCCGGGCCCGCCCCACAGGCCGAGCTCAGCCCACCGACCCCCATCGCCATGCCCAATACCAGCCCCACCCCCATGGCCCGACTTCCTGCCTACTTCATCTCTCATGGCGGCGGCCCCTGGCCCTGGGTCGACGGCATGCGCGAGATGTTCGCCCTGACCGAACGCGAACTGGCTGCCCTGCCCGCTCGCCTGCCAGCCCGGCCCAAAGCGGTGTTGATGATCAGCGGTCACTGGGAGGCGAGCGAGTTTTGCGTCTCCAGCGCCGCCCAGCCGGGCATGGAATACGACTACTTCGGATTTCCGCCCCACACCTATCAGATCCGCTACCCAGCTCCTGGCTCACCCGCGCTGGCCGCACGGGTGCAGGAGCTTCTCAGCGCGGCCGGTCTGCCCTGCCGCACCGATGCCAGCCGCGGCCTGGACCATGGTGCCTTTGTGCCCATGCACTGCATGTTCCCGCAGGCCGACATGCCCCTGGTGCTGCTCTCCCTCAAGCACGGCTATGACCCAGAGCAACACTTTCGGGCCGGGCAGGCGCTGAGCGCGCTGCGCGACGAAGGGGTGTTGATCATGGGCAGCGGCTTGACCTACCACGACATGCGCGGCTTTGGCAGTGAAGCAGCCACTGCGGTGGCTCAGACCTTCGAGCAATTCCTGGCTCGGGTGGTGGCCGAGCCGGCCCAGCGGCGCGAGCAACTGCTGGCCTGGACCCAAGCGCCGCAAGCCCGGCGAGCGCATCCGCGAGAAGACCACCTGATTCCGCTGATGGTGGTCGCCGGCGCGGCCGAGGGCGAGCCAGGCCGGCGCCTGTTCCTCGATCATGCGCTCAAGGTGGACATGGGCTCCTACGAATTCGGCTGAGCGCGGCCGCTATAGTTTGACGCTTTACTGAGCTCTGCAAAAGTCCATGTCCCTCCTCGATCTGTCAGCCCCCCAGGTCTACTTGCGCAACTGCTGGTACGTTGCATGCCTGTCCCGCGAGGTGGGCAGGCAGACCAAGGCCGTTCGCTTGCTGGAGGAGGCCGTGGTGCTTTACCGCCGCGAAGACGGCTCACCAGTGGCGCTCGAAGACGCCTGCCCGCACCGCAAGCTGCCGCTGTCCATGGGTCGGCTCCTGGGCGATGCGATCGAATGCGGCTACCACGGGCTGACCTTCGACGGCTGCGGTCGCTGCATCGCCGCGCCCACCCAGGAGCGCATTCCGCACGGCGCACGGGTGCGCAGCTACCCGGTGGAAGACCGCTACGGCCTGCTGTGGATCTGGATGGGCGAGCCCGAGATGGCCGCGCAGCACCCCATCATCGCCATCGAGCACCACGACAGCCCCGACTGGCACCTGACCACCGGCGACTGCCTGCTGTGCAAATGCCACTACCTGTGGCTGGTCGACAACCTGCTCGACCCCTCGCATGTGGCCTGGGTCCACCGCGGCACCTTCGCTGCGGCCGGCACCGAGGACACACCGCTGCAAATTGAAGCCAACGAGCAGGGGGTGGTCTGCAGCCGCTGGATGTACAGCCGCCCGCCACCGTCCTTTTATGCGCCGCTGGTCAAATTCAGCGGGCCGGCCGACCGGCTGCAGCACTACGAGGTGAGGCTGCCCTCCATGGCCATCAACCGCAGCACCTTTGCCCCGGCCGGCATGGGCGGCCCGCAGGTGCCCAACGACCCCCTGGTCTACCGCATGGTGTCCTACAACTTTCTCACCCCGGTCGACGCCGACACCACGCTTTACTTTTGGCTGCAGCAGCGAAACACCGACCCGGATGACCAGGCGCTGACCGATCGCATAGCCGCCGGCGCCAAGACCGCCTTCGAAGAAGACCGACTGGTGCTCGAAGCGGTGCATCAGGGCATGAAACAACAGCGCACGCCGAACATCGGGCTGCTGCTCGATGCCGGCGCGGCGCGCTTTCGCAAAGCGCTGGCCGAGCGCATCAGCGCTGAAAATTCGGCAAGCGGCGACAACAAGGCCTGAGCGCTGAAAGCCTGCCGTCGCGCCGAGGCGGCGCTCCCACCCCATCATCACCGCCCGGGGTCATGCGTGTGGGAGCTGCATGCTCACCCGCTTATCGCTTCTGCCGCCCGCTCGAGCCACTGCTGCAAACTCAGACTCAGACTGGCTTCGACCCAGATGAGCAGGCCCTGGCCCTGAGCGGCCAGCACCACCGTGAATCCAGCCAGACGCGTGCGGGTGGCCAGGTTCTCCGGCAAGTGCTCGACATCCAAGTCGCTGCCCGTAGATAGCAAGGGCCGGGCCGGCGCAGTCAGCCGGAGGGCTTGCTGTCCATCGCTCAGATCCACACAGGCATGGTGCACACCGGCCAACGGCTGCGCCAGCGCTTGCATCAGGCCAGCGGCCTGCGCGGGCCGGCCCTGCGCCCACCAGCACCACCATTCGTCCGGACCCAAACGCAGCCAGAGCAACTGCTCGCCGGCCCAGTCCGCAGGCATGTGACAGCACAGACCAAGTTGCGACAGACCAGGGGCCAATCGCTCCAGGTGGGCGGCCTCACTGGCGCGCAGACGCAGGCTGATCAGCCGTCCAGCCTGCACCATCATCAAAGGGCCTCGAGCATCAGCCACGCATGCGCCCTCCCTCGGGGTCGAAAAACACCGGTGCCACCACCTGGGCCGGCCGCCGGGCCAGCCGGCCCACGCTGGTGGCTGTGACCCAGACTGTCTGGCCGTGGCGCGCGGCGCCATCGTCCAGCAGTGCCAAAGCCACCGCCCGTCCCAGCGCATGGCTGAACACACTGGCCGTGACATAGCCCGAGCTGGCCTTCTCCAAGGCCAGCGCGAGGGCCGTATCCAATTCGCCCGCCAGCTCGCCGTGCAGGATCTGCGCGCCCTCTTCCAGGGGCAACTCGCCGGCCGGCACCAGCAGCCCAACCAGTTGCGGCCGCGCTTGCGGTCGGGCCAGATCGCGCTGCAAAGAGCGTTTGCCGACAAAGTCGGCCTTGTCCATGCGCACCGCCCAGGCCAGTCCCAGATCCAAGGGGTTGATGCAGCCGTCGACCTCATGGCCCACCGAGATAAAGCCCTTCTCGACCCGCAGCACATGGTTGGCCTCCGAGCCCATGACGGCCAGGCCCAGACGCTGACCCTCGCGCACCAGCTGCTGCCACAGAGCCAAAGCACCACTGGCCGGCAGATGGATTTCATAGCTGAGCTCGCCAGTGAAGCTGACCCGAAACAGGCGCACCGCCTGAGAGCCCAGCTCGGCACTGCGCATGGACATGAAGGGAAAAGCGCTGCGCGCAAGCTCAATGCTGCAGCCGCAGGCCGACAGCAACTCGCGTGAGCGCGGGCCACACACCACCAGCGCCGCCCACTGGTCGGTCACCGGCGTCACGAAGGCCTGCAGCAGACCCTGAAAATGAATCTGCAGCACCGACTCCAGCCAGGCATGAACCGCCTGCGCCTGGCCGCTGGTGGTGGTGATCCACCAGCGGTCCTGGGCCAGCCTAAAAACAGTGCCGTCGTCAAAAACACGGCCGTCCTCGCGCAGCATCAGCGCATAACGGCCACGGCCATCTTGCAGGTCGGCCAGCCGGCAGGCATAAACATGTTCCAGCAATTGCAGTGCCTGCGGACCCGTGACTTCAAACTTGCCCAAAGGCGAGCTGTCGTACAAGCCCACCGCCTCGCGGCAGGCCCGGCATTCGCGCTCAAGCGCCTGCGCCAGGCTCTCGCCGGGCTGCGGGTAGTAGCCCGGCCGGCGCCAGTTCTGGCCCGATTCATACATCACCGCGCCTGCGCTTTCATGCCAAGCAGTGATCGGCGTGCGCCTGACTGGGCGGATCAGCTCGCCCGGCTCGATGCCGGCCACCGCGGCAAAGGGCAGCGGCGTGTAAGGCGGGCGCAGCCGGGTCGGGCCAAGCTCGCCAGGCGGCAGGCCGCGCAGCTGAGCCATCAGCAGGGCGCCGTTCAAGCTGGAGGTACGGCCCTGGTCGGGCCCCATGCCCAAGGCGGTGTAGCGCTTGAGGTGCTCGGGCGCCTCATAGCCTTCGCGCTGGGCCAGCTCGATATCGTCCACCGTGACGTCGCTGGCCAGGTCCACAAAGACCCGACCCTGGCCCCAACCCGTCACTGCGATCGCGCTGCATCCAGCGGGGTGACTGGCCAGTGCGGGCACAGGCAGGGGTGGCAGTTTCAGGCCCAGGGCGAGGGCCACCTGCTCGGCCCCCTGACGGGCCGACTCCAGCCGCCGGGCGCTGTCCTGGTGGCCCGCGGCCGCACCAATCGGCAAGCCCGCTGGGCCCGCCACCGGCACCATGCCGTGCAGCTGAGGGTCGTAGGAGCTGGCGCCACCGGCCTGCGCATGCAGGGCCAGAGCGCTGCTCCAGCCGCCCGAAACCGCCAACAAATCGGCGCTGTGCCAAGCAGTGCGACCGGCCGCGTCGCGCAGCGCCACCGCACGCAGTCGCATCCGACCTCGGCTGCCCACCACGCGGCTGCCCAGCTGCACCCGCAGGCCACGCTCTTCGGCCTGGCGCAGCAGCTGCGGATGCACCTGGGCGCGTTGATCGGCCAGCACGGCCACCGGCAGGCCGGCGTCATGGGCCTGGAAGGCCGAGGCCCAGGCCGCGTCATTGTTGGTGGCCAGCACCATGCGCCGGCCCGGCGCCACCGCCCAGCGGCCGACAAAGCTGCTGACCGCGCCGGCGAGCATGATGCCGGGTCGGTCGTTGTCCGCAAACAGCAGGCCGCGCTCAATCTGCCCGCTGGCCAGCAGCATCTGCGGGGCGCGCACCTTCCACAGCCGCTCCCGGCCAGGTCGGCTGCGGTCGATGGCGACAAAAAGGCCGTGGTCATGCTGAGCCACCACCTGCGTATGGGCCCAGCGCTGCACACCAGGGCAGGCATCGAGGGCCTGCACCGTCTCAGAGATCCAAGCATCCACCGCAGCGTCGGCCGGCCTGTCCAGCCAGCGCCCACCCGGCCGCGGCGCGTCGTCAGCCAGGATCACCCGCGCACCGGCTTCGGCCAGGGCCCTGGCCGCCCACAAGCCGGACAGGCCAGCACCCACCACCAGCACATCGGCATGGGCAAAGCGGCGCTCGTGAGGGGTATCGGCTTCAGGCCGATCGGGCATGCGGCCCAGCCCTGCGGCTTGGCGCAAGGCGCGCTAAAACCAAGGCCAGGCCCAGGCGGGCGACTTGAAAGCCTTGTAGTAGAACCCGGCCGGCAGCCAGCGGTGCAGCACATCGGCCCAGGCCATGGGGTCCAAGCCCCAAGCCGTCCAGCC
>JBAXEN010000078.1:0-13896 GCA_037140415.1 Betaproteobacteria bacterium
CACCTCACAGGCCAGGCGCCCGAGAGCGTGGTCAGCGCCGATGAGCTGCCGCAGATTGTGGGCCGCTCCATGCTGGTCAAGCGCCTCAAGCCCATCCCGGTCGAGGCGGTGGTGCGCGGCTACCTGGCCGGCAGCGGCTGGCAGGAATACCAGGCCAGCCAGTCGGTCTGCGGCGTGCCGCTGCCCGCCGGCCTGAAGAACGCCAGCAAATTGCCCGAACCCATCTTCACGCCGGCGGCCAAGGCCGAGGTCGGCGAGCATGATGAGAACATCAGCTACGAACAAGTGGAAAAAATCGTGGGGGCGCAACTGGCCGATCAGATCCGCCGAGTGAGCATTGCGATTTACCAAGCCGCCGCCGAATACGCGCTGACCAAGGGCATCATCATTGCCGACACCAAGTTTGAGTTTGGCCTAGACGCCGACGGCACGCTCACCCTGATGGACGAGGTGCTCACGCCCGACTCCTCGCGCTACTGGCCGATCGAAGGCTATGAATCGGCCCTGGCCCAGGGCGTGAACCCGCCGAGCTACGACAAGCAGTTTGTGCGCGACTGGCTGGAGGCGGTGCGCATCCACGGCAAGCCCTGGGACAAAACCCCGCCCGCGCCGGGCCTGCCGCCCGAGGTCGCCGCCAAGACGGCGGCCAAATACCGCGAGGCGCTCGAACGCCTGACGGGCACGAGCGCCCGCTAAGGCCAGACCTCGCACAGGGTCGGCTAGCTTTTCTGGCGCAGCCGGTTGGCCATATACAGCTGCAGCAACAGGGCCCGAAACACGATGCGGCTGACGTCAGACTCCTTGGACAGCACCTGCTGCAAGCCGGTGGCGGTCAACTCCATGCACACCGTATCGACTTTGGCGCGGGCGGTGGCACTGCGCACGCCGCCGGCCAAGATCGCCTGTTCGCCAAAGGGCTGACCCGGATTGAGGGTGGCAAACACCTGCCCGGTCTTGCCGTCGAGCAACTCCACGCTGCCTTGCTTGATGATGTAGAGCTTATCGGCCGGCTGGCCCGCGTCAAACAGATGAACGCCAGCGGCGAAATGGACGTCGGTGAACGCGCTCATTTGAGGGCCTCCGGCACGGCACTGAGATTGAGGATGCGCATGACGGTGCTGCGGTTGATGCCGCGCAGTCCCGGATGGCAGCCGGTGAAGGCCTTGATCGCCTTGAAGATGGGAATCACGCTGGCGGTGACCACCGTCACGGCGGTGGCGGTCATGTTGTGCGGCACATCGGCCAGGCCGGCGGCCAGGCCGATGACCGCACCGGGCCCGACGCGGTAGCTCAGGCCTTCGGTGTGCACATCGAGCTCACCCTGGCGCACCACATAGGCGTCACCCACCGGCTGGCCGAAGACGCACAGATGGCTGCCCGGCTTGAAGGCGGCCGAACCCAGCGAGAGCTCACTGACCAGTTGGTAATACAGCCGGTCCTCGCTGCTCAGGCCCAGCTTCACGTAGGCGGCAATGGCATCGACCGAATAGGGGGGCAGGGAGCCCATCGCTTCGACCTTGGCCAGGTCCACTGAAAAATTCATCGGGCTTGAACTCACAAATATCTCCCTTGGGGGTCACTCATTGCAGCTGCTGCTGAACCTGCTCAGGCATGGCCAAAGCCAGGGCCGCAGGGCTTGAAAATCGGATGGATCGTAAAAACTGCGCCCGCCCTGCGGGGGTGGCGACGGTGGCATGGGCGGCAAAACCAACGCGCTGCCATTCCTGCGCCAAAGCCTGGCTCAAATCGGGACCAAAGCGGGCGCTGGCGCTGAGCAAAATATCGGCCTCGTTGAGCAGCACCTGGCACCAGGGCTGGGTCCAGGCAAAGGGCTGGCCGGCCACCTTTGCGTGGTTGTCGGGCACGGTTTGCGGGTCGGTATAGAGGATCAGTGTCTCGATGCGAGCGCGCCAAGCATCCGGCAAGCGGGCTGCGTGCTCTGCCACGCTGCGCCAGGACAGGGACTCGATGTCAAAACGCTGCTTGTTGACCCCGCCGGGATGGCCGAAATCATGGGCGGCGGCCGCAGCCAAGATGGCCGCCGCCCAGGGGCGGGCCGCCTCATCGGCGGTGGGCTCGAGCACATGCAGCATGGTGGTGATGGTCAGCATCACATCGGCGGTGTGCAATCGGTTGTGATAGCGGGGCTCATCCTCGAGCGCGGCTTGCAAGGCCAGCGCCTCCAGATCGTGAGCCACCGCGAGGGTGAAGCCGGTCATGGCGGCGATCTCGGGCGTGGCCTTGGCATCGAGCCCCAAACTGCAGACACAGACCCGGGCGACGGCGGCCAAGCCGGGCCAGTCCTTAGGCCAACCCAGCCGCAACTGTGCGCAGGCCTGGGCCAGGCCTTCAAACCAGCGCTCGGGCGTCAGCGGCAAGCTCTTCATGGCGCTGCACCGGACTGGGCCAAGGGGTTGACGAAAAAAGTCTCAAGCTCGCCGATGCCCTTGACGCTGACACTGCCGCGGGCTTCCAGCACAAAGTGCTGGCCCAGGTGTTGGGCAGTCGAGGGCGAAACATGCACCCGCCCGGGGGTGCCGGTCGACTCCATCCGGCTGGCCACATTGACCGTGTTGCCCCAGAGGTCATAGGTGAATTTATGCATACCGATCACACCGGCCACCACCGGCCCACTGTTGACGCCCACCCGGATCTGCAAAGTGGTGCCGTGCTGCTGGTTGATGCGGTCCATGGCCGCGAGCATGTCAAAGCCGGCCTGCACCACCGCCACCGCATGGTCGTGGCGCGGCTCGGGCACGCCGCCAACCAGCATGTAGCAGTCACCAATGGTTTTGATCTTCTCCACGCCGGCGGCGCCGACGATGGCGTCGAAGTCCGAAAAAATCTGATCGAGAATTTCAACCAGGCGCTCGGCCGACAGGCCCTTGGACAGCTGGGTAAAGCCGACCAGATCAGCAAACAGCACCGACACCTCTGCGTGCGCGTCAGCGATGCGTTTTTCACCGGCCTTCAGGCGCTGCGAGACCGAGCGCGGCAAGATGTTGAGCAGCAGGTTCTCGGTTTTTTCCTGCTCCTTCTCAAGCTGCTCATGCTGCGCTTGTAACTGCTGGCGGCGCAGCAACTCCATGTCGCGCAGGCGTTTTTTCTCAATGGAGGAGGTCAGTCGCGCTTTGAGCAGTACCTGGCTGAAGGGCTTGGGCAGGTAGTCGTCGGCGCCCATCTCAATGCAGCGCACCACATCCTCAATGTCCTGCCCGCCGGAAATCACGATGACGGGAAAGCCCTTGAGCTTGGGGTTTTGCTGCATCTGCTCGAGCACTTCAAGGCCGGTCATCTCGGGCATCTCGACATCGAGCAACATCAGGTCGAAAGCTTCGTTTTGCAAGCGCTCCAGCGCCTGCCGGCCGTGCGCGGCTTCCTCGATCTGCTGCACGCCGATCTGGCGCAGCGAGCGGGAAATACCCATGCGCATCATCTTGCTGTCGTCGACCACCAGCAGGCGCGCCTGTTCGAGCATCTGGGCATTGCGCTGCTCGGTGCTGAGCCCCTGGGCCGAGGCATCGACGGCAAGCTCGGCGGGGGTGTTTTCGGTGAGGTTCATGGTCTCAGGCGGCGATGTGTTGGATCTGTTCAACGATGGCCTGCGGCATGCGTTCAAGCGGGACCGACTTGTCGACCACGCCCAGCTGCACCGCAGCGCGCGGCATGCCGTAGACCACACAGCTGTCTTCATGCTCGGCCAGGTTGATGCCGCCGGCCCGTCGTATGGCCTGCATGCCCTGCGCGCCGTCGCTGCCCATGCCGGTGAGCAACACCCCCAGCGTGTGCCTGCCCGCCAGCTCGGCGGCCGAGCGGAACAGCACATCGACCGCCGGCCTGCAATAGTGCACCGGCGGGCTCTGGGTCAGGCGGGTGCGGTAGCCGCCAGCCCCAGCGACCACCATCAGGTGGTGGTTGCCCGGAGCAATCAAACACTGGCCCGGCAACACCGGCTCGTCGTGGACCGCCTCGCGCACCTCATAGGGGCACAGCTCATTGAGGCGTTCGGCCACCGCCTTGGAAAAAAAGGCGGGGATGTGCTGAACGACCACGATGGGCGGCAGCCCGGCTGGCAAGCTGGGCAGCAGGCTGCGCAAGGCCTCGACGCCGCCGGTGGAGGCGCCCACCACAATCAGGCGGCGCTCAATCGCACCCACACCGCTCCAGGCTGGTGCGCGCTTGACCGCGGCAGGCGTCGGGCTGGGCAGGGCGCCGGCTGGGCGAAAGCGCTTGCGTGCGGCGTGGGCGGCCTTGATGTGAAAGGCCAGCTTGCCGGCCAGGGCGCCGACCGACATGCTGCCGTCGGGCTTGGCCAGCACCTCGCAGGCTCCGGCCTCCATCGCGTCCAGGGCAATCTGTGAGCCTTGCTGGGTCAGCGAGCTGATCACCACCACAGCGATCGGAGATCGCTCCTTTTGCAGCTGACGCAGGTAGGTCAGACCATCCATGCGCGGCATTTCCATGTCCAAGGTCATGACATCGGGCTGCAGCCGTGCCACCTTGTCCATCGCAATCAGGGGGTCATTGGCCACGCCCACCACCTCGATGTCTGGGTCGTGCGCCAGGGTGTCGGTGATGGTCTTACGCACCAGCGCCGAGTCGTCCACCACAAGTACTTTGATTGGCAATTAGGTCTCCAGAAAACTCAGGGCGCTGGCGGGCGTTGGTAGATGCCATTGCCTAAGCTGCGCAAGGGGTGCTTGATGCGCAGCAAGCTATCGGAATGGCCGGCGATCAGATAGCCGCCCGGCTCGAGCGTGTCGTGCAAGCGCTGCACCAGTTGGGTCTGTGAGGCCAACTCGAAATAAATCAGCACATTGCGGCAAAACACCAGATGCTGCGGCATCGCCACATTAAAAGTGTCGGCAAACAGATTCATGCGCTGAAACTGTACCTTGCGCTGCAGCTCGGGCTTGACCTTGCAATAGCCGTCGTAGGGGCCGGTGCCCTTTTGAAAATACTTCTTGAGCAGGCCCGGCTCGGGCAGGCCCAGGCGTTCGATGTCATAGATGGCCTGCTGGGCCTTTTTCAGCGCCCGGTGCGAAATGTCGGTCGCCTCAATCTGCCATCGCAGGTCTGGCTGCTTTTGCTCCGCATACTCCGCCAAGGTGATGGCCAAGGTGAAGGCTTCTTCGCCGCTGGAGCAGCCGGCCGACCAGCAGCGCAGGCCCCGGCGGGCGCTCGGGCTGCTCGCCAGCAACTTGTCCAGCAACTCGGACTGCAGGATTTCAAAGTGAACCGCTTCACGGAAAAAATGGGTGTGATTGGTCGACACCAGGTCAATCAGGATTTCAATCTCATCGGCGCCCTGGGCCAGCAGCCAGGCCAGGTAGTCGTCCCAGTCGTCAAAGCCGAGCTCCCTGCGGCGCTTACCCAGCCGGCTGCCCAGCAGGGTGATCTTGTTGGGGGTCAAATAGATGCGGCTGTGCTTGTGAATCAGCGCACTGAGCTGTTCAAAAATCTCTTCCGACATCGGGGTCTCCCGATGTGAGCGAGCCTGCACACCCACTGTGGCCATCGACTCAGAAGTCCTGGAAGTGGCGCTCTCCGTCGCCCTGCGGCGCGTTGAGCTTGGGCTTGCCCTGGTGTGACAAGCCATGCTCGGTGCTCGGCCGCTCGACCTTCACCTTAGCGCCGTGGCTGCGCTGCGGGCGCGGGGCAAGGCGAGTGACGCTGGACAAGGAGGCCTCCTCGTCGGCCTCTTCGTTAGCGGGACGCCTGAGCTCAAAGCCCACCACCTCGATGCCCTGGCTGACCAGACTCTCGGCCTCGCGGGCCTGGTCGTGGGTCTGTTCGGCCGCATGGGCAATTTGGCTGGCGCTGTCGGCCGCGTCTTGGGCCACCTTGCTCATCTGCTCGATGGCGATGCCCACATGCTCGATGCCCTGCGCCTGCTCGCGGGCGGCCATGGTGATCTCGGCCACCAGTGCGTCGGTGCGGGCGATCTTGGTCTCAATCTGGCTGAGCGACTCCTGCACCCGCTGAAGCGAAACCGCACCGGTGCGGCTGCTGCGTATGGAGGCCTCGATCTTGTCGGCTGACTCGTGCGCGGCAGTGGCGCTGCGCTGCGCCAGCGAACGCACCTCATCGGCCACCACGGCAAAACCCGCGCCTGCCTCGCCCGCGCGGGCGGCCTCAACAGCGGCATTGAGGGCCAGAATGTTGGTCTGAAAGGCGATCTCGTCGATGCTCTTGACGATCTTGGCCACATCGCTGCTCGAACGCTCGATGGCTTCCATCGCGGCCGTCATTTGCGCCATGTTGGAGACGCCCTCTTGCGCTGAGGAGCGGGTCTCCGAAGCCAGCTGCTTGGCCTGCTCGGCATTGTTGGCGGTGGAGTGGATCATGCTCGAGACCTCCTCCAGTGAGGCGCTGGTTTCTTCAATGGCGGCGGCCTGCTCGCTCGCCCCCTGCGCCAGCTTTTGGCTGGCCAGGGTGAGTTGGCTGGAGGCACGGCGGCTCTTTTCGGTACCCTCGTAGATGTTGCGAGCCACCCGGGTCAGGGGTTTGATCGAAACACGATAGGCCACCAGAGCCAGCAGCAGGCCAATCATCAAGCCGCCGATGGCCAGGGCCACGATGCTCCAGACCACCTGACTTTGAATGTGTTCGGCTTTTTCCAGGGTATCGCGGGTGCTCTCGTTGGTCTTGGCCACCAGGACATCGACGGCACTGCGGTGCTCTTCATAGGCCTTGGCCATCTGGTCGTACTCGGCGCGGATCTTGGTGGGATCGCCGGCATCGAGAATTGGCAAGAAGTTCTGAGTCAGGAGACTGAAATAGCGGCGTACCGGCTTGTCCGACGCCTCAAGCAGGGGCAGCAGGCGCGGGTCGGTCAGGGCGCCCTTTGCAAACTGCGCATAGGCGTCGTTGTATTCCTTCATCAGGCGAGGCGCTTGCCCCACCAGACGTTTGCCTTCGCCTTCGCTGCTGATCTTGCTGGAGCCGTTGGTCTGAAACACATCGACCATGACGCTGGTGACCATGTAGTGCGTTTCAATCAAATAGGCTGGCGGCGGTAGCACCGCCGCCAGCAAGTCTTTCTCGTGGGCAATCTGGTTGTAGAGCTTGCCGCCGATGCGGATCGGCTCGGTCAGGTAGTAGCTGAGCGTGGGTATTCCCGCCAGACTACCGAGGAATAAAAGCGCAAAACCCACGACGAGTTTTTTCAAGTTCAGCATGGCTCAAGCCCCCTAAGTGAATTCGTTCAAATTTCCGCGGTACGCCCATTGATGGCGCGCAGGTCGATCTGTCCCACGTGGCTGAGCAGGCGATCGATGTCGAGCACGGTCTTGACCGTGCCCTTGCTCTTGGCCATGCCCACGATGAAGCGCGCGTCAATGGCGTCGCCGAAGTCCGGCGGCGACTCCAGGTCGTCGGCCTGGAAATGCGAGACCTCCTCGACCACGTCGACGATCATTCCGGTCAGACGGCTGGCACCTTCGGCGCCATCGACCTGCACCACCACGATGCAGACGCGCTCGGTATCCTCAAGCTGGCCCAGGCCGAAGCGCTCGCGCAAATCAACCACCGGTACGATCTTGCCGCGCAGATTGATCACGCCCTTGATGTAAGCGGGCATGCGCGGCACTGGCGTGACCGGGCACAGGCGCATGATCTCGCGCACCTTGAGCACGGGCACGCTGTAGCGCTCCTGCGCCAACGCAAAAGTCAGGTACTTGCCGGCACTGGGCAGGTTTTCGGGCGGCTTGGGGGTCATGGGGCCTCTGCCTTAGGGGAGTGAGCGGACTTCATGCGTTGACCAGCTGCACACTGGAGAGTTGACTGACTGCGTCGGGGTCAATGATCAGGGCGACCCGGCCGTCGCCCAGGATCGCGGCGCCCGACATACCTTGTTGGTTCTGGAAGGTCTCGCCCAGCGACTTGATGACCACCTCCTGCTTGCCAATCAGGCTGTCGACCAGCAGGGCGCGGCTGCGCGCGCCGGAGTCCACCACCATCACAATGCCATCACAGGGGTCGCTCACCTCGGTGGCGATGCCCAGTTTTTCAGACAGGCGCACCAGGGGAATGAGCTTGTCGCGCACGGTGATGACTTCGCCCTTGCCCTGCACCGTCGAGACCATGTGCGGCTGCGGCCGCAGCGACTCTCGGATGGCCAGGGTGGGCAAGATAAAGCGCTCCTGACCCACGCCGACGAGCATGCCGTCAATGATGGCCAGTGTCAGCGGCAGGAAGATTTCAAAGGTGGTTCCTTCGCCCGGCGCCGAAGCGATGTCGATGCGCCCACGCAAGCGCGCGATATTGCCGCGCACCACATCCATACCCACCCCGCGCCCGGAGATGTCGGTCACTGCTTCCGCGGTGGAAAAGCCGGGCAGGAAGATCAGGTTAAAGATGCTCTTGTCGGTCAGGGTTTCTTCAGCATTGATCAGCCCTTTTTGCAAGGCCTTGGCCAATATGCGCTGTGAGTCCAGGCCACGGCCGTCGTCGCGCATGCGAATCAAGATGCCGCCTCCCTGGTGCATGGCGTGCAGATAGATATTGCCCTGGGGGCTTTTACCGCTGGCCTCGCGGGCTGCTGGGGACTCAATGCCGTGATCGACCGCATTGCGCATCATGTGCAGCAGCGGATCGGCGAGCTCTTCGACGATGTTGCGGTCGAGCTCGGTGTCCTCGCCGCTCAGGTGCAGCTGCACCTGCTTGTTCTGCGTGGTGGCCAGGTCGCGCACCAAACGGGTCATCTTCTGGAAGGCTGAGCGTATCGGCACCATGCGCAAGGACATGGCGTTGCGCTGCAAGTCGGTGGTGATGCGTGAGAGTTGCCGCAGATGGCGCTCGAGCTCGCGGTCGCGCTGCTCCTGCACCAGGCGGTGCTGGACCACCATGGACTGGGCGATCACCAGCTCGCCCATCAGGTCGACCAGCGCATCGAGTTTGCGGGTATCGAGCTTGACATAGTTGGCCAGGGCTTCGCTGCGCGCAGCCGGTGCTGCCTTGGTGGGCTGCGGCGGAGCTGTCGGCACGCTGGCCTTGACTGCCGGTGCCGGTGCCGGTGCCGGTGCCGGTGCCGGTGGCGGTGGCGGTGGCGGTGGCGGTGGCGGTGGCGGTGGCGGCACTGGGGCAGCTTCGGGTTCGGCCGTCGCCGCCGGTAGCACCGCTGCATCGGGCTCACCGAGCAGGCAGGCCTCGACGCGGCGCAGCAAAGCGGCGGTCGGCACCTGTATGGGCTGGCCAAAGCCTTCACCAGCCAGCTGCCTGGCGATTTCGGTGACGTACTTCTGCAGGGCGTCGCCGCCGGCCAGGATCAGCTCGATGACGGTTTTGGTGATGGGCAGCTGGTCCCGTCGCGCAGCGTCGAGCAAGGATTCGAGCTGATGCGCCAATTGCTGTATCGGCTCGATGCCCAAGAACCCAGCCCCGCCTTTGAAGGTATGGAAGGCCCTGAACACCTGGTTGAGCGTGTCTTTGTGGCGGGGGTTTTCTTCCAGCACCAGCACGCCTTGCTCGACCTGAGAGAGCAGGTCGCGGCCTTCATTGCAGAATTCGTTGAGCAGCTCGAGATCATCGTCGGCGCGGATGAAAAACCGCCCGGCGACATCGCTATCGGCTTCATCGGCTGGCTGGGGCACTGACGCAGGCTCAGGCCGAGACAGCGGTTTGGCCATGTAGAGGGCATTGGCCATGCGCTCATAAGAGGACTGCAGCTGTTCGATTTGCTGCACATCCAAACCCTGCGCGGCACCTGAACCTTCCTCACACAGTGCAAGGGAAACACCCAACTCTTGCAGGGCTTCTGGCGATCCGGGGACTGTGGGTGCCCGCTCGAGCTGGCGCAAGGCGCTCGCAATCACGGCCAGGCCCTGGCTGCTGGCGGGTGCCAGAAAAGCCATTTCCGTTGCCAACTCCTGAAGCAGTGACTCGATGCCTGGATCCACCATGACCTTCCCAACCGGGCTGGGCATCATAGCGATAAATGGTTAATTTGTGTATCAATGGTAAGCCGTTGAATCGCAAATGATTGACACCAGGACAGGATTTGTAAGATTTTTAGGGGCTGATGGCGCGCGACTCGACGACCAGGAGTACAAGCCATCAGCGTCAAATCCTGCTGCTCTGCCAGCTGGACCCAGCGGCGGCGCTCTTGCACCGCGTCCACCAGGGGCTGGGCGCGGGCCTGGCTGATTTCAGCAACGGTCCATGCGTCGGCTTGGGTACAGGGGTCGGCCTTCCTCGCAGTGCCCTACCGGACCGCAGCGGCAACCAGCCGCCCCCCTGCCGTGCGCCACAGTCGGCTATTGCTGCCAAGCCCAACTGCCGGGTACCAAATCCGCTAAGCTGCGGCCCCCGCCCCATCGCCAAGCCGACCGGCGCCCGACGGAGACACCCCCATGGACCCCGCGCAGTCTGCTTCGCCCATCTACCTGTTCGAAAAATTCGAGCCCGGCATCATCGCGCTCAATGCCAAACGCCAGGTGGTCAGCATGAACGACTATGCGCGCCGCGTGCTGCCGGTCAAAGAGATGCGGCCCTTCGAGCGCTTCGTGCTGGACTTTCATCCGGAGCGTTCGCGGCCCAAGGTGGAATTCCTGCTTGACCAAGCCAGCGTCTGCCCGGTGGCCGGCAATGTGCCGATGACCATGATCATCAACATCCCCGAGCAGGTGCTGCTGATCAAGGTCAGCCGCATGAGCGACAACCAGGGTGAGCTGACGGGCTTTGTGTTGGTGTTCTATGACGTCACCCAGGTGGTCAGCGAGGAATCCATGCCGGCCAGCCACGCCCGGCGCCTGAGCCGGGTGCCCACCACCTCGCAGCAGCAGGTCGCTTTTGTCGATGCCGACAAGGTGCGCTGCATCGAGTCTCAAGGCCACTATTGCCGGGTGCGCTCGGACCTGGGCTGGCAGTTTTGCAACCTGAGCATCACCGATTTGCAAACGCGGCTGGACCCGCAGCAGTTCCAGCGGGTGCACCGCTGCTTCATCGTCAACCTGCAGGCGGTCAACGCCCTGCGCCGCGAAGGCAGCCGCACCCATTTGCTGCTGCACGGTGAGGATGAGCTGACCATCCCGGTCTCGCGCACCGAGGTGTCGGCCCTGCGCAAAGCCCTGGGCCTCAAAGGCTGAGGAAATAGGCACCTAGGACTTTCCCTGATTGTTTTTCCCACCAGCCGCAGGGGTGCAATTCGTGCGGCAAATCATGCAATTCGTGCAAAAAAGCGGCGATTACACGGCAATTGGCGTAAAGCCCCCTGAGTTCCGTCGGGACCTGTCCGCTTCTTAGACTCTTGCTCTTCTTGATCTAAACAGGAGATCCGCATGATCCCACCGCAGTTCGACTACCACGCACCCCAGACGGTCAGCGAAGCCATTGCCTTGCTCAAGCAGCTCGGCCCGGACGCCAAGCTGCTCGCTGGCGGCCACAGCCTGTTGCCGATGATGAAGCTGCGCTTTGCCCAGCCCTCGCACCTGATCGATATTCATCGCATCCCCGAGCTGCGCGGCATCAACCAAGATGGCCAGACCATCGTGATCGGGGCCATGACCACCGAAAATGAATTGATCGCCTCCGATCTGCTCAAGCGCCATGTGCCTTTGCTGCCCGAGGCGGCCCAGCTGATTGCCGACCCGCAGGTGCGCAACCGCGGCACCATTGGCGGCGACATCGCCCACGGCGACCCGGGCAATGACCACCCTGCCTTGTCGATCGCGCTCAACGCCTCGTTTGTGCTGGAGGGTCCGGGCG
The DNA here is from genome assembly GCA_037140415.1 of Betaproteobacteria bacterium. GTDB lineage: Bacteria > Pseudomonadota > Gammaproteobacteria > Burkholderiales > Burkholderiaceae_C > Polaromonas. The sequence continues at coordinate 11,707 of JBAXEN010000078.1, forward strand.
GTCGGCGTACGGTGGCGGCCGACGAATTTTTCCTCGGCACCTACATGACGCTGCTGCAAGACGACGAGGTGATGTGCGAGATTCGGGTGCCCGCCTTTGCACCGGACGCGGGCTGGGCCTATGAAAAGCTCAAGCGCAAAACCGGCGACTGGGCCACCGCCGGCTGCGCCGTGGTCATGCGCAAGAGCGGCAATACCGTCTCTGAGGTGCGCATCGCGCTGACCAATGTCGGTCCAACAGCGCTGCGCGCTGAGGGCGCCGAGCAGGCCCTGCTGGGCAAGGAGCTGACGGTGGCCAACCTGCAGGCGGCGGCCGACGCCGCCACCGCCATCTGCGACCCCGCCGAAGACCTGCGCGGCGACATTGAATACAAGACCGCGATGGCCGGACAGATGGTCAAGCGCGCCCTGACCAAGGCCTTTGGCCGCTGCAAATAACACTGGAGAAACACCATGGCCAAAAAACTCATCAGCGTGACCGTCAACGGCCGCGTACAGGAAAAAGCGGTCGAGCCGCGCACCTTGCTCATCCACTTCCTGCGCGAGGAACTCAACCTGACCGGCGCCCACATCGGCTGCGAGACCAGCCACTGCGGCGCCTGCACGGTCGACATTGACGGCCAGTCGGTCAAGAGCTGCACCCACCTGGCGGTGCAATGCAACGGCTCGCAGGTACAGACCGTCGAGGGCCTGGCCCAGGCCGGCGTGCTGCACGCGGTGCAAGAGGGCTTTTACAAGGAGCACGGCCTGCAGTGCGGCTTTTGCACGCCCGGCATGCTGATGCGCGCCTACCGCTTCCTGCAAGAAAACCCCAACCCCAGCGAAGACGAGATCCGCATGGGCATGAGCGGCAACCTGTGCCGCTGCACCGGCTACCAAAACATCATCAAGGCGGTGCAGTACGCCGCCAAGAAGTTGCAAGAACAAGCGGCCACGGCCTAAAAGGAGACAGCACCATGAATGCACCCGCACAAACCGCCGAAGCCCGCGAACTGGCCCTGGCCGGCATGGGCGCCTCGCGCCTGCGCAAGGAAGACGCCCGTTTTATCCAGGGCAAGGGCAACTATGTCGACGACATCAAGATGGCTGGCATGCTGCACATGGACATCGTGCGCGCCCCAGTGGCCCATGCCCGCATCAAGAAGATCAACAAGGAAGCCGCTCTGGCCATCCCCGGCGTACACGCCGTGCTGACCGCCGATGACCTCAAGCCGCTCAAGCTGCACTGGATGCCCACCCTGGCCGGCGACGTGGCGGCGGTGCTGGCCGACGAGAAGGTGCACTTCCAGATGCAGGAAGTGGCCATCGTGATCGCCGACGATCGCTACATTGCCGCCGACGCGGTCGAGGCGGTCGAGGTTGAATATGACGAACTGCCGGTGGTGATCGACCCGATCGAGGCGCTCAAGCCCGACGCGCCGGTGCTGCGCGAAGACCTGGCCGGCAAGACCGAAGGCGCGCACGGCAAGCGCGAGCACCACAACCATATCTTCACCTGGGACGCCGGCGACAAAGCCGCCGCCGATGCGGCCTTTGCCAATGCGCCCGTGACGGTGAGCCAGCACATGTACTACCCGCGGGTGCACCCCTGCCCGCTCGAGACCTGCGGCTGCGTGGCCAGTTTCGACCCGATCCGCGGCGAGCTGACCACCTACATCACCAGCCAGGCGCCCCATGTGGTGCGCACCGTAGTGAGCATGCTCTCAGGCATCCCTGAGTCCAAGGTACGCATCGTCAGCCCCGACATCGGCGGCGGCTTTGGCAACAAGGTCGGCATCTACCCCGGCTATGTCTGCGCCATCGTGGCCTCCATCGTGCTCGGGCGGCCGGTCAAATGGGTGGAAGACCGCATTGAAAACATCTCGAGCACCGCCTTCGCCCGTGACTACCACATGGACGGCGAACTCGCCGCCACGCCCGACGGCAAAATCCTGGGCCTGCGGGTGAACGTGGTAGCCGATCACGGCGCCTTTGACGCCTGCGCCGACCCGACCAAATTCCCGGCCGGCCTGTTTCACATCTGCTCGGGCTCCTACGACATCGCGGCCGCGCACTGCTCGGTCAAGGGCGTCTACACCAACAAGGCGCCCGGCGGCGTGGCCTACCGCTGCAGCTTCCGGGTGACCGAGGCGGTCTACCTGATCGAGCGCATGGTCGATGTGCTGGCGCAAAAGCTGAACATGGACAAGGC
>JBAXEN010000079.1:0-13718 GCA_037140415.1 Betaproteobacteria bacterium
CGATGATGTCGATCAAGACGGTCAACGCCTTGTCGCACTACACCGACTGGGGCATCGGCCATGTGCACGGCGGCACCCTGGGCTGGGTGGGCTTTATCTCGATGGGTGCGCTGTATTACCTGCTGCCGCGCCTGTATGGGCAGGCTCGCATGTACAGCCTGCGTGCGATTGAGGTGCATTTCTGGATTTCCACCGTCGGCATCGTGCTCTACATCGCCTCGATGTGGATCGCCGGGGTGATGCAGGGCCTGATGTGGCGCTCGATCAACACCGACGGCTCGCTCACCTACACCTTTGTTGAAAGCGTCAAAGCATCTGCGCCGTTTTACATCATCCGCTTTGTCGGCGGCCTGATGTACCTCAGCGGCATGGCGGTGATGACTTGGAATGTGGTGATGACTCTGCGCGCCGGCCGGGCGCAGGACGCGCGCATCCCCGCTGTATTGGCCCATGTCTGAAGGCTCATCATGTCTTTCTCCCACGAAAAAGTAGAAACCAGCAATTGGCTCATGATCGTGCTCATCCTGCTCGTGGTGGCAGTGGGCGGGCTGGTTGAAATCGTCCCGCTGTTCTTTCAGAAGTCCACCACGCAGCCGGTGGCCGGCTTGATGCCCGATTCGCCCTTGCGCCTGGTCGGCCGCGACATCTATCTGCGCGAAGGTTGCTACAACTGCCATTCGCAAATGGTGAGGCCGCTGGTGGCCGAGACGCTGCGCTACGGTCACTATTCTGTGGCGGGTGAATACGTCTATGACCACCCATTCCAGTGGGGCAGCAAGCGCACCGGCCCGGACCTTCACCGGGTGGGTAGCAAGTACAGCGACGAGTGGCAGCGGCTGCACCTTGTCAGACCCCGTGACCTGGTGCCCGAGTCCATCATGCCGGGCTATCCCTGGCTGGAGGTCAACAGCGTCGAGGCCTGGCCGGTGCAGGCGCACATGGTCGCGTTGCGGCGGGTGGGTGTGCCCTACAGCGAGGCGCAGATTGCAGGCGCGCCCGCTGAGCTCAAGGGAAAAACTGAACTCGATGCACTGGTTGCCTATTTGCAAGGCCTGGGCCTGACGCTCAGGTAGGAAGGATGAGCCATGGACATCAATGTTTTGCGCAGCATCGTGACGGTGGCAGCGTTTGTGCTGTTTGTCGCCATCCTGGCCTGGGCCTATCGGCCGGCGCGTCGTGCGGAGTTTGAAGAAGCGGCCAGCCTGCCGTTTCGTGAGGAGGGTTAAGCGCCATGGCTGATTTTTTCAGTGAGGGATGGTCCTGGTATGTGGCACTGGCCACGGTGATATCAGTCTTGGCCTGTGCGGTGCTGCTGTGGGTGGCAGGCAAGGCCAGGGTCGGCGCAAAGACGCGGGCCGACAACACCACCGGCCATGTGTGGGACGAGGATCTGCGGGAATACAACAACCCCTTGCCACGCTGGTGGATGTGGTTGTTCATCTTGACCGTGATATTTGGTCTGATCTACTTGGCGCTCTACCCTGGCCTTGGCGCGTATGAGGGCCTGAGCAAATGGAGCCAGCAGGCCCAGCATGAGGTCGATGCCCGGCAGATGCGCGAGTCCTTGGCACCCCTGTATGCAAAGTTCTCCGCCAAGTCGGTGGCTGAACTGGCCAAGGATCCGCAGGCCTTGGCCATTGGCCAGCGTCATTTCATGAATTACTGCTCACAGTGTCATGGCTCGGACGGGCGGGGTGGCAAGGGCTTTCCCAATCTGACCCAGGGCGCCGCCGGCTGGCTCGGCCCGCTCAGCGTCGAGCACATCGTGCAGACCATCACCCAGGGTCGACAGGGGGTGATGCCTGCAATGGGCGCAGTCTTGGGCAGCCAGGAGGCCGTCACCGACGTGGCCCATTATGTGATGTCGCTTTCGGGCAGCCCGCACAACGAACTGAAGGCCTACAGTGGGAAAAAACACTTCGCGGCCTGTGCGGCCTGCCATGGCAATGATGGCAAGGGCAATAAAGCGTTGGGCGCGCCCAATCTGACCGACAACTATTGGCTGCATGGTTGGGGCGAGGAAGCGATCGCCAACATCATTAAGAACGGCAAGACCAACGTCATGCCCTCGCAGGCGGCCTGGCTTTCGCCCGAGCAAATCCATGCGGTGGCCGCCTATGTGCTGAGCTTGTCCGGCGGCGACGCTGACGAGGCCAAGCATGCTGCGCCGGCGCGTTAAGGAGCGCCTCGATGGTGGAGCCAGCCAAGCCGTCCAAGGTCATTGCGATCGCGCTTGAGCAAGACGACTCCACCGTTGTCGCCTCGCTCTATCAGACCGAACGCAAGATCTACCCGCGCAGTGTCAGCGGCTGGTTCAGCCGCTGGCGCTGGGCCCTGGTGTGGGCGACGCAGTTGGTGTTTTATGGGCTGCCTTGGCTGAGCGAGCATGGACGGCAGATGCTGCTGTTTGACCTTGGCGCCCGCAGGTTTTACATCTTCGATTTGGTGCTCTATCCGCAGGACCTGATCTACCTGACCGGTCTGCTGATCATCAGTGCGCTGTCGCTGTTTCTCTTTACCGCGGTGGCGGGGCGCCTGTGGTGCGGCTATGCCTGCCCGCAAACCGTTTATACCGAGATTTTTTTGTGGATCGAGCGGCAGGTGGAGGGCGATCGCATGCAGCGCATCAAGCTCGATCAGTCGCCGATGAGCGCGTCCAAGTTCGCCCGCAAGGCCTTCAAGCACGCGCTGTGGGCGGCGGTGGGCTTGTGGACGGGCTTTACCTTTGTCGGCTATTTCACGCCGATTCGGGAGTTGGCCCAGGAGGTGTTGCGCTTGCAGCTCGGCCCCTGGGAGACCTTTTGGGTGCTGTTCTATGGCTTCGCCACCTACGGCAATGCGGGCTGGATGCGTGAGCAGGTGTGCAAGTACATGTGCCCGTATGCGCGTTTTCAAAGCGCGATGTTCGACCGCGACACCCTGATCGTCTCCTATGACAGCGCGCGTGGCGAAGGGCGCGGAGCGCGCTCCCGCAGCCAAACCTCGGCCGACTATAGGGCCCGTGGCCTGGGCGACTGCATCGACTGCGGCCTGTGCGTGCAGGTTTGTCCGACCGGCATCGATATTCGCAACGGTCTGCAGTATGAATGCATCAGCTGCTCGGCCTGCATTGATGTGTGCGACAGCGTCATGGACAAGATGCACTACCCGCGAGGCCTGGTGCGCTACAGCACCCCCAATGGCCTGGTGCTGGGCCTGTCGGTGGCACAGATGTGGCGCCGGGTGGCCAGGCCGCGGGTGTTGGTCTACACCGCTGTCTTATTGACGGTGGTCGCGGCCGTTCTGGGCTCGCTGTTGTTGCGCATGCCCTTCAAGGTGGATGTGGTGCGCGATCGCGCTTCGATCGCGCGCGTGGTGGATGCAGGCCGCATCGAAAACGTCTATCGGCTGCAGATCATGAATGCCAGCGAGCATGCGCAAAGTTATACGCTGCAGGTCGAGGGCATTGAGGGTTTGAAGATCGCCTCAAGCGACAGGGTTGAGGTGGCTTCGGCCAGCTCGCTGTGGGTGCCAGTGCGTGTGCAAATGCCGCCGGCAGCGGCCGGCCCGGGCTCGCACCCGATCCTTTTTCGGATCGCTCAGCACGAAGGCCCCGTGTTGCTGGAAAAAGCGGTGTTTCTGGTGCCGCGCTGATGCCTGGCCCCTGCTCAGACAAGGAGGAGACTGTGATGAAGACCGATCTGGCGACATCCCGACCATGGTGGCAAGAACCGTATCTGTGGCTGGTGCTGGGCTTGCCGCTGTCGGCGGTACTGGCCTGCGGGGTGACTGCAATCTACATCCTCCAGGGGCCTGAGGCGGTGCTGGCGCAGGATCTGCGGGTGCAGGACAAGGCCCAGGCCCTGGCCCGCGAGGTCGGCCGGGCCGATGCTCCGTCTCAGCCGGCCCTGATGGGGCGCAACCACAGCGCCACCGGCGGAGCCCAGCATGCACACCCCTGAGGCCGATGCGTCCGATCCAACGCAGCGGCTGGAGCGGGCCATCCGCTACTGGGGGCAGCTGCTGTGGCCTACGTTTTTGGCGGCCTGCATGCTGGAGTTTGCCGTGTTCGCCATGGTTGATCCGGCTGAGTTGCATTGGCCTGGCCATGTGGGTACGCCCTCGAACCGGGCGATTTACACCGTGGCATTTTTTGCCTTCTGGCTGGTCCACATTGCCTGCTGCCGGCTGGTGCTGTGGCTGGCAGAAAGCAGCCCGCCCGAGGGGCCGCTGCCGCTCAGTGGCAGGTCTGGGGATTGACCAGGCGATTGAGCGCCTGCGCGTCCTGGATGTGGATGTGTCGCTGCTTGACCTCGATGATGCCTTCATCGGCAAAGCGCGAGAAGGTGCGGCTGACGGTTTCGAGTTTCATGCCCAGGTAGCTGCCAATTTCTTCGCGCGTCATGCGCAAGATCAGCTCCGAGCGTGAAAAGCCGCGGGCTTGCAGCCGCTGCACCAGATTGAGCAGGAAGGCGGCCAGCCGCTCTTCGGCGCGCATGCTGCCCAGCAGCAGCATGACGCCGTGTTCGCGCACGATTTCCCGGCTCATGATGCGGTGCACATGCTTTTGCAGGGCACCGACTTCCCGCGAGATATCTTCGATGCGATCAAAGGGCATGACGCAGACTTCGGCGTCCTCTAGGGCGATGGCGTCACAGGTGTGCTGTTCATTGACGATGCCGTCAAGGCCAATGATCTCGCCGGCCATCTGAAAGCCGGTGACCTGATCGCGGCCGTCTTCGGTGGTCAGGCTGGTCTTGAAGAAGCCGGTGCGCACCGCATACAGCGAGGTGAAGGGTTCGCCGTTGTGAAACAGGGTGGTGCCGCGTTTGATGCTGCGCCGCTGCGTCACCAGCTCGTCGACCCGCTGCAACTCCACCTCATTGAGCCCAATCGGCATGCACAGTTCGCGCAAATTGCAATTGGAGCAAGCGACCTTGATGGTTTCTTTGAGCATTTTTTCCCCCTGAGCCTGCCGTCGGCCTGAGCCTTTTGTTGCAATTATCCCGGGGCTGGTGTGCACTGATACAGCACAGCCGCAAAAAAATTCACACTTTCTTGCAGCAGCGCTTGACCCAGGTCAAGGCCCGCTTGCACCGCTCGGGGCACAGTGTTCATTCACCTCCTGAAATGCTTCAGCCATGAGCTTTGTCTCACCCGACTTGCTGCGCCAAATGGACCTGAGCGGTCCGCGCTACACCTCCTATCCGACGGCCGATCGTTTTGTCGAGGCCTTCCGGGAGGAAGCCTATGTGCAGGCCTTGCAGCAGCGGCGCAGCGGTCCGGCCCGCGCCAGCGCACTGTCGCTGTATGTTCATATCCCGTTTTGCGAGTCGCTGTGCTACTACTGTGCTTGCAACAAGATCGTCACCCGCCATCATGAGCGGGCGCAGCCCTATTTGCGCTACCTTAACCGGGAGCTCGATTTGCAGGTGGCGCATCTGGGCGGCGGGCAGACCTTGAGCCAGTTGCACCTGGGCGGCGGAACGCCCACCTTTCTGAGTGACGAAGAGCTGCGCAGCCTGCTGGCCATGATTGGCCGCAGCTTTCACTCGGTGGCCGGCGGTGAGTATTCGATCGAGGTCGATCCGCGCACCGTGACTGCGGCGCGGCTGGCGGTGCTGGCCGAATTGGGCTTTAACCGCTTGAGCTTTGGCGTGCAGGATTTCGACCCGGCGGTGCAGCGCGCGGTCCATCGTTTGCAGCCTGCCGAACAGGTGTTCGATTTGGTGGCGCAGGCGCGGCGGCTGGGCTTTGAGTCGGTCAACATCGACCTGATCTACGGCCTGCCGCTGCAGAGCCCGGAGTCCTTCGACCGCACCTTGGCTCAGGTCACTGCTTTGCGGCCCGATCGGGTGGCGCTCTATGCCTATGCCCATCTGCCCGATCGCTTCAAGCCGCAGCGGCGCATTCAAGCGGCGCAGCTGCCCACGCCTGCGGCCAAGATCGCCATGCTGTCGCGCTCGCTCGACGCCTTTGAAAAAGCCGGCTACGACTATGTGGGCATGGACCACTTTGCCTTGCCGGGCGATGCGCTGGCTGTGGCCAGGCGGCAGGGTCGGCTGCACCGCAACTTCCAGGGCTACAGCACCCAGCCCGATACCGATCTGATCGCGCTGGGCGTGTCCTCCATCGGGCGCATGGGCGCCACCTACAGCCAGAACGCCAAGACCTTGGAGGAGTATTACGACCTGCTCGATCAGGGGCGCCTGCCGGTCGTGCGTGGACTGGCCTTGTCGCGCGACGACCTGATTCGGCGCAGCGTGATCATGGCCCTGATGTGCCAGGGCGAGTTGCAGATGGAGTCCATCGAACTGGCTTTTCTGATTGACTTCAACAGCTACTTTGCGGCTGAGCTGCAGGCACTGTCGTCCTTGCAGGCGCAGGGCTTGGTGCAGGTGGGTGCGTCGGCCATCACGGTCACCGCACAGGGCTGGTTCTTTGTGCGCGCGGTGGCCATGGTGTTTGACCGCTACCTGCAGGCCGACCGCAATCGGGCGCGGTTTTCCAAGATCATCTGATGGATGCGTCCCTGGCCTTTACCGCCTTCTTCATGGGGCTGGCCGGTGGGCCGCATTGCTTGGCCATGTGCGGCCCGGTTTGCGCCGCGCTGCTAGCGCCGGCGTCCGTGCCGGGTGAGCAGCCTGTGCGTTTTCAGGGTGCTGGCGCTTTGGCCCCGGCGGTGCGGCTGCGCTCAGGCAGCGCAGGCCCGGCGATCTTCTTGCTGGCTCGCCTGCTGTCTTACACCACCCTCGGCATGGTGGCCGCCGCCTCGATGCAGACCGTGGGCTGGCTCAGTGTGCAGTCGGCCGCTTTGCGACCGGTGTGGACCTTTGTGCATGTGGGCGCTGCGGTGATCGGCGGGTTCTTGCTCTGGCAGGCGCGCCAGCCGCCCTGGCTCGAAGGCGCGGGGCGCTGGCTCTGGTTGCGGGTGCGCGGCATCGCCCGCCAGCGCGGCGATCACGGCGGGCTGGCCAGTGCTGCAGCACCCTTGACGCTCGGGCTGGTCTGGGCTTTCTTGCCCTGCGGTTTGCTGTACGCGGCCTTGTTGGTGGCTGCGCTCAGCCCGGGGCTGTGGCAGGGCGGTTTGGTCATGGCTTTGTTTGCCCTGGGCAGCAGCTTGAGCCTGTGGGCCGGCCCTTGGCTGTGGCGGCGTCTGAGCCCGCAAGGGGGCAGCCGCTGGGCCATGCGGCTGGCGGGCGCGCTCTTGCTGGCGACCTCTCTGTGGGCGCTGTGGCTGGCCCTGGCGCACGAGCGGGCGCCTTGGTGCGTGACGCCGGCCTGATGCTCAAGGGGCCGCTTTGGCATGGCCGCGCGCGTCTTCAGGCCGGGTTCGGGCGCTGCGGCCAGGTGGCGAGGATGAGCGCGGCCAGGCCCATGGCCAGGGCCAAGCCCTGTGTGGCCCCGAGGGTTTCGCCCAGCGCCACCACGCCCACGATGCAGGCGCTGATGGGCAGCATCGCGGTGTAGACGCCGGCCTGGCTGGCGCTTGTGCCACGCAGACCACTCATCCAGAGCCACACGCTCCAGACGCTGGCGGCCAGGCTGTAAAACAGCAGCAGAGCCCAAGCCCACAGGGGAACGGCGCGCCAGTCGAAATGCCAGGCGCTCCAAAGCCCCAGCGGCGTCATCAGCAGCAGGGCCCATAAATTGATCAAGGCGGTGATGCGGCGCGCCGACAGCTGCGCCGTCAGCCGCTTGCCCATGACCGCATAGGCCGCTTCACACAGCACCGCGCCCACCAGCAGCAGATGCCCGAGGGCACCAGGCAGGGCCGTGGCACCAGCAGCGGTGCCTTGGGCCGAGCCTGTGGCTGACAGCAGCGCAATGCCGCCGACGGCCAGCGCGGTGGCCAGCGCCAGGCGCAGCGAGATGCGCTCCTTGAGCCAGAGCCAACCGAGCAGGGCCACGGCCGCCGGTATGGCCGACATGATCACGCCCGCTGCGGTGGCCGAGCTCAGGGCCACGCCGTAGAGCATGCAGATGGAAAACACGACATTGCCGAGCAGGGCCGACAGAAACAACAGCCTGTGGGTGGCCGGCGTCCAGGGCGCCTCATCGGCGGGCCGGCGCAGCCAGCCCAGCATGGCCAGCGCACCGATGCCAAAGCGCAGCCAGGCCAGCAGAAAAACCGGCCATACCGCCACCAGCGGCTTGGACAGGGCCACATAGCTGCCCACCAAGGCCATGCTCAGGGCCAGACAGCCCTGAGCCACAATTGTTCGCATACAGCTTCAACTTCCGGCGCCATCTGCCGGACCGTTCGAGATCATGCCCCAAGATCGACCCCACCTCGAGCGCCTTGCCGAGGCCTCAGCCCTGTCTTTAGATCAACTGCTGTTTGTGTATGGCACTTTGCGCATCGGTGGCAGCAACGACATCCGCCGCTTTGGCGCCTGCTCACGCCTGCTGGGGCCGGCCCGGGTGCGTGGTCGGCTGTATGACTTGGGTGACTATCCGGGCCTGGTGCTGGGCGGCTCTGGCTGGGTCAGCGGCGAGTTGCACGCGATTGGCGCTGCGATCGAGCCGGCACTCGATGAGCTCGAAGAGGTCTGGCCACAGCGCAGCGGGCTGTATCGGCGCACCCGCGCCCTGGTACTGGTGGGGGCTCACAGTCACGGCGCCTTGGTTTATGCCATGGACAGCGTGCGTGCTCAGGTCTGGCCGCTGATCGATTGCGGTGACTGGCTCACTTATTTGGGGCAGCGCGCCTGAAACCGGTGCTTGCGGCGTCTGGACGGCTTACCGCATGGCGATAATTTGATTTCTCATTGTGAAATATTGAAATGTTGCGGTGCAGCGGTTTTTCTCAATATGAGAAATTGAATTTCTCAATGCGAAATTACAGAATTAGATTGTTGATTTTAAACAATAAATTTTATGTCTTATATAAGACACAAGAGTAAAAAGAGTCTTGTAGAAGACTTAAAGTAGAGGCACGAACAGCGGCCTTGGGCACAACCTGTGCGTGCCACAACAAGGCTTTCTGATTTCTTGATTTTTTCAACCTCTCTGGAGTTCACCATGCCCCAAACCCTGACCGAACAACTCAGCCGTGAACAGCAAATTGCCGCCCTTGAAAAGGAATGGGCCAACAGCCCCCGCTGGAAGGGCGTCAAGCGCGGCTACAGCGCCGCCGACGTGGTGCGCCTGCGCGGCAGCATGCCCATTGAGCACACGCTGGCCAAGCGCGGCGCGGAAAAACTCTGGGAAAAAATCAACGGTGGCGCCAAGAAGGGCTATGTGAATGCCTTTGGCGCGATCAGTGCCGGCCAGGCCATGCAGCAGGCCAAGGCTGGCCTGGAGGCGGTCTACCTCTCAGGCTGGCAGGTGGCCGCCGATGGCAACACCTCTGAAACCATGTACCCCGACCAGTCGCTCTACGCCTATGACTCGGTGCCGACCATGGTGCGCCGTATCAATAACACCTTCAAGCGCGCTGACGAGATTCAGTGGGGCCGTGGCATCGACCGCGGCAGCAAGGAGTTCATCGACTACTTCCTGCCCATCGTCGCCGACGGCGAAGCCGGCTTTGGCGGCGTGCTCAACGCCTTTGAGCTGACCAAGAACATGATCACCGCCGGCGCCGCTGGCGTTCACTTCGAAGACCAGTTGGCGGCCGTCAAGAAGTGCGGTCACATGGGCGGCAAGGTGCTGGTGCCCACGCAAGAGGCGATCGAGAAGCTGCTGTCGGCACGCTTTGCCGCTGACGTGATGGGCGTGCCCACCGTGGTGCTGGCCCGCACCGACGCCGAGGCCGCCAATTTGCTGACCAGCGACCACGATGCCAACGACAAGCCTTTCCTGACCGGCGAGCGCACCCAGGAAGGTTTCTACCGGGTCAAGAACGGTCTGGAGCAGGCCATCAGCCGCGGCGTGGCCTACGCACCCTACGCCGACCTGGTGTGGTGCGAAACCGGCACGCCCGACCTGGGCTTTGCCCGCGAGTTCGCGCAGGCTGTGCACGCCGCTTGTCCGGGCAAGCTGCTGTCCTACAACTGCTCGCCCTCCTTCAACTGGAAGAAGAACCTGGACGATGCCACCATCGCTAGGTTCCAGGAAGAGCTGTCGGCGCTGGGCTACAAATACCAGTTCATCACCTTGGCCGGTATCCACATCAACTGGTTCAACACCTTCAAGTTCGCCAAGGCTTATGCAGAAGGCGAGGGCATGAAGCATTACGTCAACATGGTGCAGGAGCCCGAGTTCGCGGCCCGCGAGCAAGGTTACACCTTCGTGTCGCACCAGCAAGAAGTGGGCGCCGGCTACTTCGATGACGTGACCACGGTCATTCAAGGCGGCACGTCTTCGGTGAAAGCCCTGACCGGCTCGACCGAAGAAGAGCAGTTCCACTGAGCTGACGGGTCTGGGCGCCCTCAGGGCGCATCAGTTCAAAGCCACCCTGGGTTTGGGCCTCGGGTGGCTTTTTGTTGCCTGGCCCTGGCTTGCCCGGTACGCCGTGCCCCGCCCATGCTCAGCAGGAGCCTAGAAACGGCGTCGGACGCAGGCCGGGTTCATTCGGCTTTGATGCCCGCCGAGCGGATCAACTCGCCCCATTTGCTGGTTTCGGACTGAACGAAGTCCGCAACCTTTTTGGGGTCCTCTCCCACGCCGGGTTCATAGCCCAGGGCGCGCAGCTTGGCGATGGTGTCGCCATCGGTGAGAACCTGGCGCATCTCGGCGTTGAGTTTGGCGACGATATCGGCTGGGGTTCCCTGTGGTGCGAACCACACGTTCCAGGCCACCAAGTTAAATCCTGGCAGACCAGACTCGGCCAGTGTGGGCACGGTGGGCAGCACCGAGGTGCGGGCAGAGCTGGTCACGCCCAGGGCCTTCATCTTGCCCGACTGCACCTGCGGCGTCGCCGCCATGGCGGTGTCTATGCTCAACTGCACATGTCCGCCCAGGACATCGCTGATGGCGGCGGTGCTTCCTTTGTAGGGGATGTCTTTGAAGCTGGCCGCAGAGGACTTGGCCATCAGCTCCAACACCACCCGTGCGGTGGAGCTTGGCACGGCCACAGACACCGATCCCGGTTTTGATTTGGCCAGTTGCACCAACTCACGCACGTTCGATGCGGGGAAGCCCGGCGCCGCAACCACCGCCATCGGCACCGCGCCGATGTAGGAAACACCGACGAAGTCCTTCAGAGGATCGAAGCGCAGAGAGGGGTAGAGCGCCGCATTGGCCGCATGCGTGGCATTGGAGCCGACCAGCAAGGTGTAGCCGTCGGGCGCAGCTTTGGCCACCACCTCTGCACCGATGTTGCCCGCCGCCCCCGGCCGGTTCTCGATCACGATGGCCTGCTTGAGGCGTTCAGCCAGTTTGGTGGCCACCAGCCGGGCTGCTGAATCGGCCCCTTGGCCGGGCGTGTAAGGCACGATCAGCTTGATAGGGCGGCTGGGATAGGCTTCGTTGGCCCATGCGCAGGCGCTCATCAAAGCCATTAGCAGGGCCAGCAGGGGGCGTCGCGGAGTCAATGTCATCGGGGGGTCTCCTCAAGAAAACGGGCAATCTGTTGCGAAAAAATTTGGCTTTCCCGGGCGCCCTCGACGGCGCGCCAGCCGAGATGGCCACGATCGGTCTGTACGGGCACCAGCTGTGCGCCTTCGATGTGGTCTTGCAACTGCTGGGCACTGTCTGCGCCCAGCAATCGTTCACTGGAGGTCGGCATGATCAGGGTGCGGGCCCGGACCTGTCCCAGCGCGCGAACCAGATCGCCTCCGAAGGGTTCGGCCACATCGTGGCTGGCCGAGGCCTGGTAGCGGCGCAGGTAATCCCAGGGGTGCCAGGCGGCAGAACGGGCGATGGCTGTCTGTATTTCCTGCTCAATCAATGCCAGCGGGGTACGCTCAAGGTAGCTGTCGGTGACGGTCCATGGGAAGTACATGCGAACCGCAGCGCCTAGGGCGCGCAGTTGCTTCATGTCTTGCAGAGGCTCGCCCCAATGCGGGTCAAGCTGCAATATCTGTTCGGCCGTGCTGACCACCGAGCGGAAAACGTGGCTCGCGCGTGCCGCCGGCACCATCAGTACCGCACTGCGCATGAACTGCGGATAGGCGATGGCCCATTCCAGAGCCTGAAAGGCTCCCATGGACGCGCCGGCCACAGCTGCGACCTGCTCCAGGCCGAAGTATTCGGTGACGGCCCGGTGCTGGGCCCGCACCAGATCGCGGATGTTGTAGCGCGGAAAGTCGCCGCCCAAGCTGTCGGAAGGTTTGGACGATGTGCCCGCACCGATGGCCTCAAATGCGATCACGAAGTGGCGATCTGGGTCGAAGGCATTGCCGCTACCGATGTAGCCGTCGGCACTGTGGCGCGTGTTGGTGGTGCCCGGCAGCAGCAGCACCGCGTTGTCACGTTTGTCGTTGAGGCGACCGTGCGTGACAAAACCGACCTTCATCTGTTTGAGCTGCCCCCCGCCTTCGAAGTCAAAGGGGCCGATGTCACAGGCGCCCTCGTCACCCTGGCGCACCGCCGTTGCTCGGCAATAGCGCTCCACTTCCTCTGCGGCCGTCCATGGGTTCATGGGGTGCTTCTTCCTTGTGTGTCCAGACCTGCACTGTGCAGATGCCGCGTGTCGACCCAGGCCAGCAAATCCCGGGGCAGCGCAATCATCACATCGAGCAGCGCCGATGACAGGGCTTTGCCGTAATTGTCCAGGTACAGGCTGCGTGAGACGCCTCCTCCCAAAGCCCCTTCGCAGACGAAATTGAAGGCGTGCAGATTTTCTGCTTCGTAACGGGTGATCCGACCCTTGATCAGCTCGCCGTAGCGCGCCGCGAAGCGCTCGACGGTGAGTTCTTGTTTCAGAACGGCATGAAAGGCCGGATGGTGAGAAAAAACCGCGATATTGGAGATGTTGCCCTTGTCGCCCGAGCGGGTGTGTGCCAGGCAGCGCAGGGGGAGGTCCAGGTGTTTTCCCATGGCTTTAGCTCACCAGGTAGTTCACGGTCGGTGTAAAGGCCTCGCGGGGCGCCAGCGCCGACCAGATGCCGACGACCTCCCGCACCCGATCGGCATGGGGCACCCGCTTGCCGGTATGGGCGATGCCTGAGACGGCCATGCCATCGACTTCCCGGCCGATTTTTTCGGCCTCGGTCCGGGTCTGCGTGCGTGCTGCCACTCGCACCGCCAGTTCGTAAGGCTCGGGGAAGGGGGTCAGCGAGGCTTCGCCATGCACGGCATTCATTCCCAGGAAATCGATGCGCAGCTCTTCGGCTTGCAAACCCACGATCCGAAACCTTTCCTGAAGAATGCGCCGGGCCAGTTGCGCCCTTTGTACGCAGCCAGCGCCGGCATAGAAAAACATGTCTTCTCCGATGAAGCCTTCCAGGCAGCCGATGGAGACCTTGAGGGTGGGTGTGCGCGGTTTGCCCGTGATGCCGCTGACGCGCACCAGATCGGGCCCGACGTCCTCCAGCCGGGCGGTGGTGAAGTCGACGACCACATCAGGCGTGATGTAGTTGGCCGGATCGTGGACCTCATAGAGCATCTGTTCCTTGACGGTTTGCAGGCTCACTGCACCGCCTGAGCCGGGGGTCTTGCTCAAGACCGCGCTGCCGTCCTCGGCCACTTCGGCGATGGGAAAACCGAGGTCCCACGGTCGCGGTATGTCCTTGAAGCCGGGGTCGCTGAAATAGCCTCCGGTCAGCTGTGCGCCGCACTCCATCAGGTGCCCCACGCCTGCGCCTGCCGCCAGCCGAGCGGTGTCGTTCATGGACCAGCCGAACTCATAC
>JBAXEN010000080.1:0-13533 GCA_037140415.1 Betaproteobacteria bacterium
CGCGCTTGGCGCTGATGCTCTCATCGGGCATGGCCAAGCCATAGTCGGCGCAGTCTGATAACTTCAGCGAGGCCCGATCCGCCAGCGGATGATCGCTGGCCATCAGGACGCTGGTGGTGAGCTGACGTTCAAACAGATGCTTGACGTTGAGCATGGGCGGCGGATTGAAGGTGACGGCCACGTCAATCTCTTCACGCCCCACCATGTCCACCAGACGGGGCGACCCTTGCACCTGTACCTCGTAGGTCACCCCGGGGTAGCGTTGATTGAAGGCCACGAGGATGTTGGGCAGCACGCTGGCGACCAAAGTTTCGGGCACGCCAATGCGGATGTGCCCCTTGCGCAGGCCCTTGAGCGCCTCGATTTCGGTGCGCACCTGGGTGAGTTCGCTCTCCGTCCTGCGGATGTAGCGCAGCACGATCTCACCGGCCGAGGTCAGCCGTAGCTTCGATCGCCCCCGCCCCCGCTCCAGCAAGGGTGCGCCCACCTCTTCTTCCAGGATGACAATCTGCCGCCCGACCGCCGATGCCGCCACATGCAGGCGCTCGGCCGCAGTGCGTATCGAACCGGCTTCAACCACCTTGGCAAAGTAGTGCAGCGACAGCGAAGAGATCAAGAACCCGCCTCCCAAGCCGGGGCTTGCTGCTCGTAGGCCTCAATGCGCTCGAGCGCACGCTGGCGCTGCTGCGCGGGCATGAAGGATGCCAACACACTGTTGCGAGCCAGAGTCAGCAGATCGGCACGGCTCAGACCGAGCGCGGCCTGGCAGGCCCGATAGTTGTCGTTGACATAGCCGCCGAAATACGAGGGGTCATCCGAGTTGACCGTCACCCGCAGTCCGGCATCGAGCATCTTCTTGAGCGGATGCTCGCCGACGGCCTTGATCACATTGAGCTTGAGGTTGGACAACGGGCACAGGGTCAGGGGAATTTGCCGATCGGCCAGCATCGCCAGTAAATCGGGATCGTCCATGGCAGCGTTGCCGTGGTCGATCCGCTCCACCTGCAGGATTTCAACCGCCTCGCGCACATAGGCGGCAGGCCCCTCTTCACCGGCATGGGCCACCACGCGAAAGCCGCGCTCGCGGCAGCGGCGAAAGAACTCGGTGAATTTCGATGGCGGATGCCCCACCTCGGCACCACCCAGGCCAAAGCCAAGCAGGCGGTCTGACCAAGGCATGGCCGCATCGAGCATCTCCAGAGCCTCTTGCTCACTGCGGTGCCGCTGGGCCACCAGAATCAGGCCCGAGGTGATGCCATCTTCGCGCTCGGCCGCCTGCATGGCCGAGACCACCCCTTCAAGCACTGTGGCCAAGGCAATGCCTCGGCTGGTGTGGCCTTGAGGGCCGAGGAACATCTCGGCATGCACCACCGTGTCCTGATGCGCGCGCTGCAAATACTCGCGCGTGACCTCAAAAAAATCGCGCGATTGCACCAGCACCCTGCAGCCGTCGTAGTACAGATTCAAGAAGGCCTGCAGATCGCGGAACTGGTAGGCTTCGCGCAGCTCTTGCTCGGTCTGCCAGCCAATCTTCACCGCGTTTCGCCGGGCCAGTTCGATGAACAGCGCGGGCTCCATCGAGCCCTCGATGTGCATGTGCAGCTCGGCCTTGGGCAGGCCGGCGATGAATTGGGCCGGACTCACAGGCCCTTGCACGCCTTGGCCGCTTCGATCACCGCATTGCGGTCAAAGCGGTTGATTGCCTCCAAAAAACCGGGCTTGCTGATCAGCATGGTCTCGATCGGCAAAGTCTTTTTGATCAGTCCTTCTTTGAGCATGAAGTCCTGCATGCGCGCATAGGCGGCCGGCGCCATGGCACCAATCAGCTTTCCGCCGTGCAGGGTGTGGGCCGCCTTCATGGTGTCGAGCTGGGTGTTGAGCAGCGCCAGGTCATTTTTCTGCAGCGTTGCTTCGTCGGCGCCGGTGGGCTTGGTGCTGGGGAAATTTTTCCAGTGGATACGGCGCACGCAATCGGGGTTGGTCGTCGCAAACAAAGTCGCCTTGGCCGCGCCCCGAGCAATGGCTTCAACCATCGCAGGGTTTGTGTCGATGGTCTTTTGCATGGTACCGAAGGTGAAATCAGGCAAGGTGGGCCAGACCGGATCGATCAAGATCCGCATCTTGGTGCCCGCATTTTGAAAACCGGTCAAGGCCGAGCCCCAGAACATCAGGGCCTGCACCCGATCGCTGCGCAAAGCCTCCAAAGCCGGCGCCCCTGCGCCGGTGGCAATGATCTGCACATCGGTGTCGGGATTGATGCCATTGCTGCGCAGGTAACCCTTGAGCAGAGGCATGCCGCCGGTGCCCAGGCTGAAGATGCCGATCTTCTTGCCCTTGAGGTCGGCCACGGACTTGATGGGACCGTCCTGCAACACCCCCACCCCCCAGTCGATGGTGCCTGTGCCCATCAGCCCACGCACCGCCACATCATTGTCGGTGTTGGCTTGAATCAGACCGGTGGAATTGAGTTGCGCGAATTCCACGCCGCCAGCCACCATCTGCTGAATGCCCTGCAAAGAGCCACCCACGGTCACGATCTTGACGTCATAGCCTTCATCGCGCCAGTAACCGAGGGCGATCGGCAGGGTCAACCAGGGGTAGGTCAGATTGACCACCTGGGTGCCCAGGGCGATGGACACAGGAGTCAAAGGCTTGACCGCTTGGGCCCGCGCCTGCGCCATGAAGCCCAACAGACCGGCCAAAAGGGCCAGACCGACCATCCACCGTTGAAGCCAAGTCGGCCCGGCATACCCTGCCGCATCTCGGCCAGATTGCAGCGTCTTCATTTGAATGTCCATGATCAGCTTCCTTTTGATTGGTTCCGAACCATGTTAACAATCAGCTAAAGACGGATCAACAATCAAATTAAGTCTTCAAAAAACGAATAAACAGCTCATCAACATCTTGCAGCGGGTCCCCTGTCGTGGCTAGACCCCGGCTCGGTCGCAAGGCCTCGATACCGCGGCGGCCAGCCCGGTCATTCCAGGAGCCCAGGAGCCCAAGAACCTCAAGACCATCCTCTACATTTCCTCAGGGTTTTGCCTGGTTTTTCATAACGATCCATCGCCTATCGTGATCCTCCACACGTCATCAGTGAGGAGGGACACATGAACCGTTCTGAACGCATCCATGCGGTGTTGAAGCAAGGGGTTGAAAGCGGCGCGGTGCCCGGGGTGGTCGCGGCTGCGGCCGACCGGGAAGGCGTCATCTACGAAGGCGCCTTTGGCGAACGGGCTCTGGGTTCGGGCCAGGCGATGAGCACCGACACGGTGTGCTGGATCGCCTCCATGACCAAGGCCATCACCTCAGTGGCTGCGCTGCAATGCGTGGAGCGCGGCCAACTCAAGCTCGACGCCCCCGCCAAGGCCATCTGTCCTGAACTGGGCCAAGTGGGTGTGCTCACCGGCTTTGACAGCCAGGGCCAGCCCATCACCCGAGCGCCCATACGCGACATCACCTTGCGCCACCTGCTCACCCACTCGGCTGGCTTTAGCTACGAGATCTGGAACACCGACATGCAAAAGGTGCAGGCGGCGCTGGACATTCCGAGCATCACCGAATGCAAGAACAAGGCGCTCACCTTGCCTTTGCTGTTCGACCCCGGCCAGGGCTGGGAATACGGCATCAATATTGACTGGGCCGGCAAGATGATCGAAAAGGTCAGCGGCCTGAGCCTGGGCCAGTACCTCCAGCGCCATCTCTTTGAGCCGCTGGGCATGAGCAGCACCGGCTTTTTCATCACCGATGACATGCGCAAGCGCCTGGCCGCCACCCACCTGCGCGCAGACGACGGCAAGCTGTCGCTGTTTCCTTTTGAAATTCCACAGCAGCCCGAGTTTGAAATGGGCGGCGGCGGCCTCTACAGCACCGCTGGCGACTACCTGAAGTTCCTGCGCATGATCCTCAACCACGGACAGCTCGGCGGCGAGCGCATCCTGACGCCAGAAGGCGCGGTGTCGCTCGGGCTCAACCACATGGGCGACTGCCGGGTCTACAAGCTCAAGACCGCCATACCGCTGAGCAACGACGCGGAGTTTTTTCCGGGCATGCCCAAGAGCTGGAGCCTGGCTTTCCAGATCAACCATGAGCCCGCGCCCACAGGGCGCTCAGCCGGCGGTCTGATGTGGGCCGGCCTGGCCAACTCCTACTACTGGCTGGACCCCAGCGCTGGCCTGGCCGGTGTCTACATCACACAGATCTTTCCCTTTGCCGACCACCACAGCCTGCCGCTGTTCTACGACTTTGAAACAGCGGTTTATCAGAGCCGGTGAGTGGCCCGCACGCCATCGCCCCGCGGTGGTCCGCATGAGCGGCCGCTCATGGCCGGCGCTGGCCGCTCGCGTGCGGGCGCCGGACGCGCAGCCTGGCTGCACCGCCTGTCCGGGTGCTGAGGCGGGGGCGGCCCCGAATCAGCGCTGGATCAGCGACAGCAGGGCGCGCAGGGTTGGGCTGTCGGCATCGCCCAGGCTTTCGAGCATGTCGAAGTGGTTCAGGCCCGGCACGCTCAGCGCTTGCACGGCCACGCCCGCATCGCCCAGCGCCCGGGCCCAGGCCTGCGACTGCCACTGGAATTGAGGACTCTCCAGGCTGCCGTGGGCCACCAGCGTGGGGCAGCGCAGCTGGTGCGCATGGCGGGCCGGGCTCAGGCGCTGCACGCTGGCCTCGCTGAAGGCGACATAGCGGCTGCGCGCGGAGCGCCGCACCGGTTCGAGTTCATACATGCCGCTGACGCAGCTCAGGCTGCGCAGCGGCAGCGCTGGCCAGGCCTGGCCATCGCCGGTGGCCACAGCCGCCGCCAGGTGCGTGCCCGAGGAATGGCCGGCCAGGTGCAGGCGGGCGGGATCGGCGCCCAGCTGCGCCGCTTGGGCATGCAGCCACAGCACGGCCGCGCGCACCTGCGCGGCCATGGTCAGCAGCTCGCCGCCACAGTCTTGCACCGCATCGAAGTCCAGCACCGCCACATGCAGGCCGGCTGCCAGCAGCGGGCCCGCAACAAAGGCGTAATCCTTAGCCAGGCCGCTGCGCCAGGCGCCGCCATGCACAAAGACCAGCAGCGGCGCCCCCGCCTTGCCGCAGGAAAAAAAGTCCAGCTGCTCCTGCGCACCTACTCCATAGGCCAGCCGCTGCGGCAGGCCGTGCGTGTCCCGCAGGATCTGGCTGCGCGCAGCGCAGCGGCCCATGACCTCGGCGATGTTGGTGGCCCATTGCGCCTGGTCGTAGGCACGGTCCAGGCTGGCCTGGTCCAGGTCCTGCCAAACGAGCGGGGCATTGGGGGTGGGATGAAGGTCCATGCGGGGGGCTTTCTACTTGTAGGCCTGATGGGGCTCGCGATATTTTAGGAAGCCGGTGCCGTGCGCCGGCTACCGGCATGCCCCGGGCAGTCATGGGGCAAAAACTGATATCGTTCGTTTTTGGAGTCCTACGCGCCATGCACGCCTTCACCTATCACGCGGCCCGCAGCCTCGACGACGCCGTCCAGCGCTTGCGCGCGGACCCGCAGGCCCGGCCGCTGGCCGGCGGCATGACGGTGATTCCTTCGCTCAAGCACGGCTTGCTGCAGGTGTCGCAGCTGGTGGATTTGGCGCACCTGCCCGAGCTGCGTGTGCTCGCGATCGGCGCCGAGCAGGTGCACATCGGCGCACTCTGGCGCCACCAGGAGCTGGCCGACTTGCAGCTGCTGGCGCAGGCCCTGCCCGGCCTGTCCAGCCTGGCCGGCGGGATCGGGGATCCGCAGGTACGGGCGCGCGGCACCTTGGGAGGATCGGTGGCCAACAACGACCCGGCGGCCGATTACCCAGCGGCGGTGCTGGCCCTCGATGGCCAGCTGTGCACCGATCGCCGGGAGCTGCCCGCGGCGCAGTTTTTTAGGGGTCTGTTTGCCACCGCGCTGGCACCCGACGAGCTGCTGGTGTCGGTGCGGTTTCAGCGGGCCCGCCGCAGCTCCTATGCCAAGTTCAGGCACCCGGCCTCGGGCTATGCCATGGCCGGGGTGTTCCTGGCCGATCTGGGCGAGCGGGGCTTGCGCGTGGCGGTGACCGGGGTCTGCGACGGCGTGCTGCGTTGGCATGAGGCCGAACAGGCCTGGGCGCAAGGTCGCCTGCCGGCCCCCCTGAGCCACCCTGCCCTGCTGCACGACATGCATGCACCGGCGGCCTACCGCGCTCACCTGGCGGTGCAGATGTTCGAGCAGGCCCTCACTCAAATTCAGCCATGACCCATCGCGTCGATTTCTCTCTCAACGGCCAGCCCTGTCAGGTGCAGGTGGAGCCGCGGCTGCTGCTGGTGGACCTGCTGCGCGAGCAGCTGCGCCTGACCGGCACCCACGTCGGCTGCGACACCAGCCAGTGCGGCTGCTGCACCGTGCTGCTCGACGGCCAGGCGGTCAAGTCCTGCAGCCTGCTGGCCGTGCAGGCGCAGGGCGGCCACCTCACCACCATCGAGGGGCTGGCGGCTCCAGCGGGGCAGGCGCTGCATCCGGTGCAGCAGGCCTTCACCGAATGTCACGCGCTGCAGTGCGGCTTTTGCACGCCCGGCATGGTGATGTCCACCGTCAGCCTGCTGCGCCGCCATCCCCAGCCCAGCCCGGCCGAGATTGAGGAGGGCTTGGCCGGCCACCTGTGCCGCTGCACCGGCTATGCGCCGATTGCCGCTGCCGTGCTGCGCGCGGCTGAGCTGCTGCAGGAGCCCGGCCCATGCTGAGGCCGCCGGCTCGCCGTGAAGACGAGCGCCTGCTGCGCGGCCAGGGCTGTTACACCGCCGACCTGCAGCGCCCCGGCATGCTGCACGCCCATGTGATCCGCGCCGCGCCGGCCTGTGGCCGCATCGTGCGCATGGACCTGTCGCAGGTGCGCAGCGCCCCAGGCGTGCGCCTGGTGGTGACGGCACAGGAGCTGGCCGCCTGGGGCGCGCAGGCGCTGCCGTGTGTGGTCACGCCACCGGGCCAGCACACGGTGCCCATGCCGGTGCTGGCCCAGTCGCAGGTGCGGTTTGCCGGCCAGCCCCTGGCCGTGGTGATTGCTGACTCAGCCTGGGCGGCCCAGGAGGCGGCCGAGCTCATCGGGCTGGACATTGAAGAAGGCGAGCCGGTGGTGTCGCTGGCGCAGGCCCTGGCTCCGGGCGCACCCGATGTGCACGCGCAGGTGGCGGGCAATGTATCGCTGGACTTTCACTCCGGGGACGCCGACGCGGTAGCGCGCGCCCTGGCGGCGGCGCACCGCACCAGCCGGCTGACG
The DNA here is from genome assembly GCA_037140415.1 of Betaproteobacteria bacterium. Classification (GTDB taxonomy): domain Bacteria; phylum Pseudomonadota; class Gammaproteobacteria; order Burkholderiales; family Burkholderiaceae_C; genus Polaromonas. The sequence continues at coordinate 7,233 of JBAXEN010000080.1, forward strand.
GTGCGCAGCCAGCGCGTGATCGGCGCGCCTATGGAGCCACGGGCGGTGCTGGCCGAGTACGACGCGGCGGCCGACCGCGTGCGCCTGACCACGCCCAGCCAGGGTGTGGGCGGCATGGCGCGCTTTTTGGCGGCGGCCAGCGGCCTGGCGCCCGAGCAGATCGAGGTGGTGAGCCACGATGTGGGCGGCTCCTTCGGCCTGCGCGCCGGCCCCTACAGCGAGCATGTGGTGCTGGCCCTGGCCGCGCGCCAGTTGCGCAGCCCCATCCGCTGGGTGGCCACACGCTCGGAGACCATGCTCAGCGACTGGCACGGACGCGCCATCACCCTCGACGCCACCGTGGGCCTGGATGCGCACGACCGCATCGTGGCCCTGCACTTCGACACCCTGGTCGATCTGGGGGCCTACAACGCCTTTGTCAGCTCGCTGGTGGGAACGCGCAACCTGGCGGCCACGGCCAGCGGCGTGTACCAAGTGCCAGCGCTGGCTTTGCGCAGCCGGCTGGTGTTCACCCACACCGTACCCATGTCGGCTTATCGCGGCGCGGGTCGGCCCGATATCGCATACGCCATCGAGGCTTTGCTCGACCATGCGGCCGCCGAGCACGGGTTGGACCGCTTTGAGCTGCGGCGCAAGAACTTCATCGCGCCCCAGGCCTTTCCCTATCTGACGGCCAACGGCATCACCTATGACCATTGCCAAGCCGAGCGCCTGCTGCAGCAGGCGCTGGAGCTGATGGATGTGCCAGGCTTTGCGCAGCGGCGCGCACAGTCGCTGGCGCAGGGTCGGCTGCGCGGTCTCGGGCTGGCCTGCTACATCGAGGCCAGCGGCGCCGGCGCGGTGCCACAGGACACGGTGCAAGCGAGTTTCAGCGCGGACGGCTGTCTCGACATCTACGGCCTGACGGGAGACTCAGGACAGGGCCATGCCAGCTCCTTTGCCAGCTTGGCCGCACAGGAGCTGGGCCTGCCGGCCGAGCGCGTGCGCTACCAGGCCGGCAGCCGTGGCCTGCGCCTGCTGGCCAATGGCACCGAAGGCTCGCGCACGCTCTATGGGGCGGGCAGTGCGGTGCTCGATGCCTGCCGCAAGCTGCGGCGGCAGGCCCAAGCCATGGGGCAGCACGGTCAGGGACCGATTGATTGGCTGCCTTGGCTGGCGCGGCTCGATGCGGCGCAGCTGGACTTGCTGCAGGCGCAGGGGCTGGCCCAGTCGGGGCCGACCTTTCCCAACGGCTGCCATGCGGTGGAGCTGGAGATCGATCCACGCACAGGGGTCTGCGTCATCCTGGACTATGTGGCGGTTGACGATGTCGGGCGGGCGGTCTCACCGCAGCTGATCCACGGCCAGTTGCAAGGCGGTGTGGTGCAGGGCTGGGGCCAGGCCTTTGCCGAGCAGGCCGTGTACGACGCTCAGGGCCAGCTGCTGACGGGCTCTTTCATGGACTATGGCATGCCGCGCCTGGGCTGCATGCCGGGCCTGCGCTCGCAGTTGGTGGAGCTGGCGACCAGCCTCAACCAGGTGGGCGCCAAGGGGGTCGGCGAGGCCGGCTGCACCGGCTCGCTGCCCGCCTTCCACAACGCGGTGCTCGACGCCTTGCGCCCGCGCGGCATCGTCCAACTAGACATGCCGTTCACGCCCGCCCGGCTCTGGGCGGCCTTGCACCCCGAGGCGGCTGCCGGCTGAGCCGGCAGCGCAGCGTTCAGGCGGGCATCAGCTGGGGCGGCGGGCGCTGCGCACCCGGGGGACGCTGCGTTCGGCGGTGCGCCCAGTGGTCGGCGCTGCGCGCGCGGCGGGCGCAGACTCGCCGCGCGGCAGGGCGCGGCCCAGCAGCATGCGGCACAGCGCGTCCAACGTGCGCTCGTCCAGCGGCCGCTTGGGTTCGATGTGGTGAAAAACGATGGAGCCATCAAAGGCCATGACCAGGAAATGCCCGAGCTTCGTGCCCTCGAACAGCGCCTGCCGGGAGGGCGGCAGGCAGTCGAGCACCAACGTTTGCATGTGCGTCTCCATCCAGCGCAGCAGCGTCGGTCGGTAGCCCTGCTCGGCACCCAGGGCCGAGATGGCCTGGATGATGTTGTTGCCAAAGCCGCCCTCCTCGCGCGGGATGTCGCGCCAGAAGGTGCGCAGCACATGCTTGAGCCGCTCCAGCGGATCGGCGATGTCGCCGCTTTCGGCCGCCAGCTGGGAAATGCGTGCGCGCAGCCAGGGGTCGTAGATCTCGTAGAGGATCTCGACCTTGGACTTGAAATAAACGTAGACGTTGGCGGTGGAGGTGCCCGCGCCGGCCGCAATGCGCGGCAAGCTGGTGTTGAAATAGCCATGCTCGGTGAACAAGGCCTTGGCCGAGCGCAAGATGGCGTCGCGGATCTCGGTTTTCTTGAACTGTCCCATGGGGGTTCAGATCAGAGGGTGCAGCCCAGCGCGGGGTCGCGTCAGCCCATGAAGCCGGGCAGCCACAGCGCAATCACCGGAAACGCCACCAGCAGGCTCACCCGCAGCACGTCTGCCGACACAAAGGGCATCACGCCGCGAAAGATGGTGCGCGTCGAAATGTCGGGCTGCACCTGGTGCAGCACAAACACGTTCAAGCCCACCGGTGGCGTGATCAGCGCGATCTCCACCATCGTGACCACCAAGATGCCGAACCAGACCAGGTCGTAGCCCAGTGTGGCGACGATGGGATAGAACACCGGCACGGTGAGAAACAGCATGCTCATGGAGTCCAGAAAGCAGCCCAGCACCAGATAGACCGCGATGATGAAGAGGATCACCACCAGTGGCGAGTGTCCCGCGCCGCCGACCCAATCGCCCAGCGCCCGCGGCACGCCCGCCATATCCACATAGTTGGAAAAAACCAGCGCGCCGATCAGCAGCACGAAGATGGTGGCCGTGGTCTTGGCCGAATCGAGCAGCACGGCCTGCAGGTTCTGCCAGGTCAGCGCCTTGCGCGCCAGCGCGAACAAGAAGCCGGCAAAAGCACCGACGCCGGCTGCCTCGGTGGGCGTGAAGATGCCGGCGTAGATGCCACCGATGATGAACACAAACAGGCCCAGCACGCCCCAGATGTTGTTGAGCGCAGCCAGCCGCTGGCGGGCGTCGGAGCGGGTGCCCGGCGGGCCCTCCTCGGGCCGGCGCCAGGTGGTCCAGGTCACGGCTCCCATGTAGAGCAAGGCCCCCAGCAGGCCGGGCAGGACCCCGGCAATGAAGAGCTTGCCCACGTCGGTGCGGGTCATGAAGCCGTAGATCAAGAGCGGCACCGAGGGCGGAATCATGATGCCCAGCGTGGCCCCAGAGGCAATGGCGCCGGAGGCCAGACGGTCCGAGTAGCCGTAGCGGCGCATGGGCGGCAGCGCCACCTTGGACATGGTGGCGGCGGTGGCAAAGCTCGAGCCGCAGACCGCAGCAAAACCGGCACAGGCCAGCACGGTCGACATGGCCAGGCCGCCGCGCAGGTGGCCGATGAAAGCGTTGGCGGCGGCGAACAGATCGTCAGACAGGCGCGAGACCGCGATAAAGCCGCCCATCAGCACAAACAGCGGAATCACCGAGAGTTCTTCGTTGAGCACGGTGGTGAAGGCCACCTGACCGACCATGGCTATCGCCGCCGGCAGGCCCTGGAGAGAGGCAAAACCGGCAAAGCCAACAAAAAGCAAGCCGAAGGCAATCGGCGCGCCCAGAAACAGCAGCAGGAACAAAACCACAAAGGCAATGGCAGCACTGATCATGGCTCAGTCCTGACGCAGAGCCCGCAGGGCCAGAAAAACCAAGAGCACAGCACCGGCGCCGGCCATCACGGCCATGAACTGCCCCAGTGGTGCGAGCGGAAAACCCAGCACCGGGGTGCGCTCGTCCATGCTGCCCAGCTGCACCGCGTAGGCCCAGATGCGCGAGCTGATGAAAGCCATGCCGGCGGCGCTGAACAGGTGAATCAGGCAGCGCTGCAAGCGGGCCGCCCAGCCTTTAAAAAGATGGTCGAACAGGCCCAAGGCAATATGCTCGTTGGTGCGCGACAGCAGGGGAATGGCGGTAAAAGCCACCAGCCCCATTTGCACCTGAATCAGCTCGTAGCCGGCCGGCAGCGGCTTGTTGAGCAGGTAGCGGCCGCCCACGTCCACCGATACCGTGAGCATGAGGATGAACATCTCGAGGGCCACCAGCTTTTCAAGCTGCTGGTACAGCCAGTCTTCCAAAGGGGTCATGGTCGGCTTCAGTAGGAGGGCGGGTCAGAGTGCGCACATGCCACGAGGGCCGGTGATGCCGGCCCTCGTTCATGCAAGATCTCACTTGTAGTTGTTGACGATGCTGCGCAGTTCGTTGAGTGCGGCCCGGCCGTCGACGCCGGCGCCCTGAGCACCTTTGAGCCAGTCGTCCTCAAGGAAGTGCAACTTGTCGTCGAGCTCTTTGAGGTAGGCGCCCGAGGCCATGGTCACTTCCACGCCTGCGGCCTTGACGTTCTCACGCGACTTGGCAGCCTCTGCATCCCAGTTGCGACCGGCGGCGCGCGAGAGCGGCTCGCCCGAGATCTTCTGGATCGCGGCGCGGTCTTCGGCGCTCAGGGCATTCCACTTGGCCTTGTTCATGCCGAGAAAGAAGGTGGCTGAATAAATGCCCTTGGGAAAGTCCAGCACATGCTTGATCGTGCCGGCCAAAGAGAAGTCGGTGAAAGACGAGGCATCGATGAACAGGCCATCGGCCACGCCACGGCGCACCATCTCTGAGGCCTGCGGACCCGCAGCGCGGATGCCCACGCCGCCCAAGGCCTTGGCAATGTCCACGTTGATGGCGGCGCCACCGGCGAACTTCATGCCTTCCCAGTCCTTGAGCGTCTTCAGAGGCTTCTTGGTGGTCCAGACGCGGCCCGGTTGCGCCGCCCAGAGGGCCAGCAACTGCATGCCGGCGTGTTCGTCCTTGGCCGCAAAGTGCTTTTCCGTCACCCGCCACAGCGCCACCGACAATGGCTCGGACAGGTCCGACAGAAAGGAGCCGCCGCTGCCGCTGCCGATGCGGCGGCGACTGGAGTCGCGCCCGACCGCTTCAGCCAGCGCTTGGCTCGGCTGTGGTCCAGCGCAGCCTCGGAGGAGGAAGTGAAAGGCCTCTTCCCCCCGCTGCGTCGCTGCACGCGCGCGAGTCTCCACCAGCTGAAGGGCGTCCTCAGCTTTGTGGACTCGCTCGCGCGGCAGGGTCGGGAGCGCCGGCAGGCTATCAACTCCGCGAAGAACCTCGCCGAGCTGTCGCGCTTCTTCTGCGGCGGCGGCGGCGGCTGCCAGCTGGCGCTTCTCGAGCGCCACCTCGCCGCGCCCGATGCCGATTTGCTGGGCGACAGGGCCAGGTCGCTCGGCGACGCGGTGGCGCAAGCGCTCGCGCGCGGTGCTGCCGCGGCCGCAGCCGAGGCTGCCAGCGGGCTTGCGGGCGGCTTGGAGGCGCGGCTCGTCGCCTGGATGGCAGCGCGCGGCGCCGCGGTGACGCGGGCGGTCGAGGAGCTGGAAGGCTTCCAGGCCAGTTTCACGGCGCTCGCGAGTGGCGTCGCCGCAGCAATCGACTGCTCCGCCTTCGATGCGCTGCACGAGTGGGAGTTTGGCACGACGACGCCGCGATGGACGTTGTAACCGTACGACGGGTGATGGCCGTGAGCGTACCCGTATCCTCCGTGGTGGCCGCCTTGGCCGTGGTGTTGAGCTTGCGCGGTGGTTGCCGAACCGAAAAGGCCGGCCAACAGAACCAGAGTCCCCAGTCCCAATGATCGTCGATAGTTCTTCATCGCGGTGATCTCCCATACGCGGACGCGCCGATCGACTCGATTCACCACCGCCTTCCCGACATTCCGGGAAAACCACGCGGAGGGATCGACGATCGCGTCATCCGAAGGGAGAACGCAGGATTCCTCGAAATCTTCCCGACAATTTTTACGAGGCGATCGCAATGAGACCCTTCGCCTTCTCCCCTCGGGAGAAGGTGCCGCGAAGCGGCGGATGAGAGTGGTTGCAGGTCGACGAAGAGAGGCGATCGCAATGGGGCGCGCCCGTCTTGTGACGATGCTTGGTGGGGCTCTCGAACACTTCCTTGACGCAACCGCCAATGGCCCTCATCCGGCCTTCGGCCACCTTCTCCCGGTGGGAGAAGGCATGAAGCGGCCGTTACAGTACCGACAGTACTGCTAAAACAGTTCACTTAAAGGGAAAACCCTTGTGCGAACCCCCGGCTTTCGTGTATGACAACTGTAAGAATTTAAACCGGGGGAGACCACGACGATGGCGCTTGGGCCTGTGCTTCGTTACGAGCTGATCACGACATCGCGGCGGCC
>JBAXEN010000081.1:0-13436 GCA_037140415.1 Betaproteobacteria bacterium
AGATCTGGAACAACGTGTTCATGCAGTTCGAGATGCATGAAGACGGCTCGCTCACGCCCCTGCCGGCGCCCTGCGTGGACACGGGCATGGGCTTGGAGCGTCTGGCTGCGATCTTGCAGCATGTGCACAGCAACTATGAGATCGACCTGTTCGATGCGCTCATCAAGGCCGCCGCCCGCGAAACCGGCTGCGCCGACCTGGGCAGCCCCAGCCTGCGGGTGATCGCCGACCACCTGCGCGCCACCGCGTTCCTGGTCAGTGACGGCGTCATCCCCAGCAACGAGGGCCGAGGCTATGTGCAGCGCCGCATCGTTCGCCGCGCGATCCGCCACGGCTACAAGCTGGGGCAGAAAAAGCCCTTCTTTCACAAGATGGTGGCCGATCTGGCCGAGCTCATGGGCGCGGCCTATCCGAACCTGGCCTCGCAGGCGCAACGGGTGATGGACGTGCTTAAGGCCGAAGAAGAGCGGTTTTATGAGACGCTGGAGACCGGCATGCAGATCCTCGACGGCGCGCTCGCCGGCGGGCTGCAGGTCTTGCCTGGCGATGTGGCCTTCAAGCTGCACGATACCTACGGCTTCCCTCTGGATCTGACCAACGATGTCTGCCGCGAGCGCGGCCTGAAGGTCGACGAGGCCGGTTTTGCCGCCGCGATGGACCGCCAAAAAAGCCAGGCCCGTGCCGCTGGCAAGTTCAAGATGGACAAGGCGTTGGACTACACCGGCGCCGGCAACACCTTCGTGGGCTATGAGCAGCTGGAGGGCAGCGCCAAGGTGCTGGCCCTGTACCTGGAGGGCACGCCTGTGGCCGAGCTCAAGGCCGGCCAGCAGGGCGTGGTGGTGCTCAGCAGCACGCCTTTCTATGCCGAAAGCGGTGGCCAGGTGGGTGACGAGGGCCTGATCAGCACCGGCTCGGCCCGCTTTGCGGTGGCCGATACCCAGAAGATCAAGGCCGATGTCTTCGGCCACCACGGCGTGGTCGAGCAAGGCACGCTGGCAGTCGGCGATGCGGTCAGCGCCAGCGTCAACCTGGCCCTGCGCGCGGCCACTGTGCGCAACCACAGCGCCACCCACCTGATGCACAAGGCGCTGCGCGAGGTGCTGGGTAGCCATGTGCAGCAAAAGGGCAGCTTGGTCAACGCCGAGCGCACCCGCTTTGACTTTGCCCACAACGCGCCGGTCAGCGACGATGAGATCCGCCAAATTGAGGTCAAGGTCAACGCCGAGATTCTGGCCAACTCGGCCGCGCAAGCGCGGGTGATGGACATCGAGTCGGCGCAAAAAACCGGCGCCATGATGCTCTTTGGCGAAAAGTACGGCGAGACGGTGCGGGTGCTCGACATCGGCAGCAGCCGCGAGTTGTGCGGCGGCACCCACGTCCAGGCCACTGGCGATATCGGCCTGTTCAAGATCGTGGCCGAAAGCGGTGTGGCCGCCGGCGTGCGCCGCATTGAGGCGGTGACCGGCGCCAACGCACTGGCCTATCTGCAAAACCTCGAAGCCACGGTGGCCCAGGCGGCCGGCTCGCTCAAGGCGCCAGCGGCTGAACTGAACACCCGCATCGGCCAGATGCTCGAGCAGGTCAAGTCGCTCGAAAAAGAAATCTCGGCCCTCAAAGGCAAGCTGGCCTCCAGCCAGGGCGATGAGCTGATGGCCCAGGCCGTCGAGATCAAAGGCCTGAAGGTGCTGGCCGCTCGGCTCGAAGGTGCGGATGCCAAGACCCTGCGCGACACCCTGGACAAGCTTAAGGACAAGCTCAAGACCGCAGCCATCGTGCTCGCCGCGGTCGACGGCGACAGGGTGCAGATTGCCGCTGGTGTAACCGCCGACAGCGTGGGCAAAGTCAAAGCCGGCGAGTTGGTCAATTTTGTGGCTCAACAGGTTGGCGGCAAAGGCGGCGGCAAGCCCGACATGGCCATGGCCGGCGGCACCGACGCCAGCAAGCTCGGCGCCGCTTTGGCCTCGGTGCAAGCCTGGGTCAGCGAACGCCTTTGAATCGGTCGGTGCTACGCTGGCCTTCATTCCCGCCCCGCGCCCGACTCGGGGCCGGCGGGTTCAAGCGAGTTCCGGTCTTTCTCCCACTCCCTCTCGGAGAAGGCTGGGTTGAGGGCTGAGGCTTTCCGTCCAAACCCGACCCTATGAACCGCCGCCACCTCCTCCAAGCCCTCGCCGCCACCCTGGCGGCCCCGGCCCTGACAGCGCAGGCCCAGTTCAGCCGTCAGCTCTGGCCGCAGGCGCAAGCCACACCGGTGATCGATCTGCAAGACCTGCAAGGCCAGCGCTGGAGCACAGCCGCGCTGGGCGGAAAGGCGGTGCTGCTGAACTTCTGGGCCACCTGGTGCGCGCCCTGCAAGGAGGAACTGCCCTCGCTGCAGACCCTCCATGAGATGAGCGGCGCTCAGTTGCAGGTGCTGGCCATCAATGTGCGCGAGACGGCCAGCCATGTGCGCCGTTATCTCCAGGCCACCGGCCTGAGTCTGCCGGTGGTGCTCGACGGGCAGGGTGATCTGGCCCGCCGCTGGGGTGTGACGGTCTATCCGACCACGGTGCTGATTGCTGCCGACGGGCGGGCACGCGGGCGGGTGCGCGGTGAGGTCGACTGGACCGGCCGCGAGCCAGCGCAGTGGCTGGCCAGCCTAGCGGCCGCCCCGCGATAAGAGCGTTTGTCGCTGGCCTGCGCTGAGGCACGACCTTCCTTGGCCATAATCTCGGGGTCCCGGGCGCTTTGCCTGGGGTGACCTGCCTTCGGGGCATTGGCGCTTTCATAGCGCCTCGTGTGCGCCGACCGGTCTTATTTTCATACCGGAGTTCTCATGATGATCCCCGTCCGTCGAGCCTTGCTCAAGGCAGGCGCTGCCGCTGCCGCCTTCACCGCCGCCCCCGCCTGGCTGCGTGCCCAAACCCCAACTGCCCCCACAAACCCTGCCGAGCGTCGCTTTGCGCCCATGCCCGGGGCCTGGCGCACCTTTGATGTCACCACCCGGGTGGAGCTGGCCGATGCGGTAGGCGTCAGCCGAGTCTGGCTGCCGGTCCCCAGCATCGACGGCCTCTGGCAGCGCAGTCTGGGCCACCAATACCAAAGCAATGGCCGCTCCGGCATGGTCAGCGACGGGCTCGACGGCGCGCGTGCGCTCTACACCCAGTTCAACGAGGGCGACAAGCCCTGGGTGGAGATCACCAGCCGGGTGCAGACCCGCAACCGCGCCGACCTGCTGGCTGCGCCCATGACCCAGCGCGAGGACGCGGCCACCCTGCGCCACTACACCCGCGCCACCGCGCTGCTGCCGACCGACGGCATCGTGCGCACCACCGCCATGCAGGCCAGCCGCGGCGCCACCACCGATGTTCAAAAAGCCCGCGCCCTCTACGAATGGGTGGTGGCCAACACCCACCGCGAGCCCAAGGTGCGCGGCTGTGGCGAGGGCGACATCAAGACCATGCTCGAGACGGGCAACCTGGGCGGCAAGTGCGCCGACATCAACGCGCTGTTCGTGGGCCTGTGCCGCGCCGCCGGCCTGCCTGCGCGCGACGTTTACGGCCTGCGGCTAGCGCCTTCGGCCTTTGGCTACAAGGAGCTGTCGGGCAATCCGGCCAGCCTCAAGGGTGCACAGCACTGCCGCGCCGAGGTGTATCTGCAGGCCCATGGCTGGGTGGCCATGGACCCGGCCGATGTGGCCAAGGTCATGCGCCTGGAGACGGCCGAGTGGATCAAGACCACCGCGCATCCGGTGGTCGCGCCGGTGTACAAGCACCTGTTCGGCGGCTGGGAGGGCAACTGGCTGGCCTGGAACACCGCCCATGATGTGACTTTGCCCGGCGCCCGCAGCGGCCTGCTCAATTTCCTCATGTACCCGGTCGCTGAGACCGCCGAGGGGCGGGTCGACTCCTATTCGCCCGACAGCTTCAAGTACACCATCACCGCCCGCGAGGTTACGGCGGGCTGAACAACGGCCCGGTGGCGTGCTTGCTGTCGCCCTGGCTGTGGGTCGGGTGGCTCGGGCTGAGGTAGAGTCGGGCGCGGGCCGACCAGTCGGGCGGACCGCGCAATCGCTGATGCCGTGGAGATGCAATGGGTAGGATTTTTGTACCAATATCTTGGCCATCGCGCAGTCTCGCCGGGCAGGCGCTGGCCGTGTGCGCTCTTGCTGTTTTGACGGGCTGTGCGAGCCCTCAAGAAAAGGCCATCGCCGCCCATTGCGAGGCCGAAGGCGCGCGCATCATCTCGCAGCAGGTGGTGACACAGCAGGTGATGCGCTCGTTTCGCGTGGGTGAGCGAATTACAGGGTATCGGAACATCTGCAAGACCGAGACCCGCGACTCCAAGGACGCCAAGGGCACCGAGATCAAGATTCGCGAGACCCTGTGCCGTGACGAGCCCATCGTCGAACCCGTCTATCAGCAGCGCCCCGTCAGTGAGCTGGTTGACCTCAACCTGCCTCAGCGTCAAAGCTTTGTGCGATCGTGCTCGACCGAGGCCCTGGCCAAGGGAATGTTCTCCCACCTCAAGTAAGCGGGCTGGCTTTCAGAGTCAGGCTGTCACAGACAGCTTGGCGGCCACGCAGCGCGCAGCCGCCAGGTCCCAGCCGGCCCAGCCGCAGCTTTTGAAGAATACCGGCCCGGCGGTCGGCCGTGCGATGCGGCCGCGCAGCAGGTCGGCCAGGGTGGGCAGTGCGCTCACATCGATGCCCGCTTGCAGTAGATCGCCCGCTTCATGGTCGGCGTCGCGGGTATCGACCAGCAATGTTCCTGCCTGCTGCAACTGCCGGCAAACCTCCGGTGCCCATTCGACCATGCGCGGCGTAAAGGCGCCAACTGCCGCCACAAAGGCATCGGCGCGGGGCATGGCGTGCAGCACCACCTGCTGCGCCGGCGTGCAACTGACCACCAGCGGGCAGTGGGCCAGCTCGGCGTTGGCATCCTGACTCAGACGAGCTTTCAGGCCACGCTGCCTGGCCAATTGCACCAGGGCCAGTGCACTGGCTTCGCTGCGCGAGGCGACCACAACTTCGGTGATGCCCAGCCCATCGCTGAGCGCCTCCAGGTGCGCCCGTCCCTGCACGCCCGCGCCGACGATCAGCAGGGGGCCTTCGGGTCTCGCAGCCAGTTGCTGTGCGGCCAGCAGGGTCACCGCCGCAGTGCGCCGGGCGGTGACGGTCGGCCCGTCGAGCAGCGCCAGGCGTCGGCCCGACTGAACGTCAAACACCAGGACATCGCCCTGTATCGCCGGCAGCCCTCGTGCACAGTTGCTGGCGACGAAAGTGATCAGCTTGGTCATCGCCACGCGGCTGTCGGCTGCAGGCATCACAAACAGACTGCCGCCGCCGGCCAGGGGCTGAACCAGCCGCGGTGGCACCTGCAAGCTGTCATCGAGCAGCACCGCCGCAATCTCCCGGGCAAGCGCTGCATAGGGCAGGGCGGCGGAGGATTCTTCGGGGCTGAACATCTCGGCGGTGAGCATGGGGCGCAGTGTACGCAGAGGAGGTCCTTGCGACATGTTGTGGGTGGGGGAGGGTGGCCCTCGGCCCGGTGCGGCGGCCGCTACCCAGGGCGCTGTACGGCTGGCGTAGGAGTCTCGCTTCAGCGATGCGCGATGCCGCGCTTGCGGATGAGCAGATCCTCAGCCCACACTGTCCACCCAGTTCAAACGCAATCCCGATTCAAAGGCACGCTCCTGGCCGCTCACCGGGTCTTTGAAGGCCAGCGATTGGGCCAGCAGTTGCAGCGGGGACTGGAAGTCCTCGCGCTCTTCGGGGCCGCGGCGCACCACCGGGTAGAACTGGTCGCCCTCGATGGGCAGGCCCAGGGCGTTCATATGAACCCGCAGCTGGTGGCGCTTGCCGCTGGTCGGTTCGAGCCGATAGAGAGCGCGCGTACCGCTTTGCTGCAGCAAGCCGATACGGGTGTGGCTGTTCGGCGCCAGGCCTTCGGCGTTGCGGGCTTCGCGCATGCGGTAGAAGGCCTGTTCGTCTTCCAGAATATGACTCTCCCGGCTCAGCGGAAAGCTCACATCGGCGCGCCAACCGGCCACCGCTTGGTAGACCTTGTGCACCTGCCGTTGGCGGAACAGACCCTGGTAGGCGTTGCGGTCTTGCGAGCGTTTGCACAGCACCACGAGACCGGCGGTTTCGCGGTCGATGCGGTGCAGGGGGCTGAGGTCGGCGCAGGCCAGCTGCTCTTTCAGGCGTACCAGCAGGGTCTCGCGCACAAAGCGCCCGCCGGGGGTGACCGGCAGGAAATGCGGTTTGTCGGCCACCACCAGCAGATCGTCTTCAAAGACGATCTGTGCCTGCATGGGAATCGGGTCTTCCTGCGGCAGCTCGCGCCAGTAGTAGATGCGCGCCCCGCCTGCATAAGGCGTATCCAGCGCCAGGGGCTGGCCGGCCTCGTCGAGCACACTGCCTGCGGCGATGCGGTCGGCCCAGGCCTGGCGAGTCAGGGCCGGCAAGCGATCGGCCAGATGGTCGAGCATGGTGGGCCAGGGGCTGCTGCGCATGCGCGGCAGGGCCAGGCAGCTGGCCGAGACGCCGCCACGCATGGCAATAGCCGGGTTTTTGGGCAGATGGGCCATGGCGCGGGAAGCGCCTTCAGCGCCGCTGAAACACCAGGTCCCAGACGCCGTGGCCCAACTTGAGGCCGCGGTGCTCGAATTTGGTCAAGGGACGGTAGTCGGGCTTGGGGGCGTAATCGGCGGCGGTGTTGCGCAGCGTGGGCTCGGCGCTGAGCACCCCCAGCATTTGCTCGGCATAGGGCTGCCAGTCGGTGGCGCAGTGCAGATAGCCGCCGGGCTTGATGCGGGCGGCCAGCCGGGCCACAAAGGCCGGCTGGATCAGGCGGCGCTTGTGGTGGCGGGCCTTGTGCCAGGGGTCAGGGAAGAAGATATGGACCCCGTCCAGCCGGTCGGGGGTGAGCATGTGGTCGAGCACCTCGACCGCGTCGTGCTGCACGATGCGGATGTTGTTGATGCCCTGCTGGCCGCAGCGCTTGAGCAGCGCGCCCACGCCAGGGGCGTGCACCTCGCAGCACAGGAAGTTGTCTTGCGCTCGTGTCAGCGCGATGGCTGCGGTGGCATCGCCCATGCCAAAGCCGATTTCTAGAATCAGCGGCGCATCTCGGCCGAAAGCGGCGCCGGCATCGAATGGGCTGCTCTGGTAGGGCAGCAAGAACTGCGGGCCATACGCATCAAAAGCCCGCAATTGCCCCGGGCCCATGCGACCGGCGCGCAGCACAAAGGTCTTGATGGGCCGCAGAGTCTTGCTGGGCGGCTGGCTGTGCGTGTCGGTGAGGTCGGCGGTGGTCATGGCGGTGCGGATTCTGGCAAGCTGGCATTATCGAGGGCTGGGCGTGCTTGCAAATTCGCACGGGCTGCGTCGGCCCGCCCTTTGCCAGTCATGCACTGAAGGAGACAATGGATGAACGCTGTCATTCGATCACTTGGGCTCTGCGCCTGTCTCTGGCTGTCTACGCTGTCCTGGGCACAAGATCAACTGGTGACCCTGCCCACGCGGGAGGGCCAGAGCATCAGCTATTGGTGGATGCCTGGCGATGGGGCCAAGACCACGGTGCTGCTGTTTTCAGGGGGAAGCGGCGGCATCGGTCTGCGTGACGGGCGACCCCAAGCGCGCAATTTTTTGATTCGCAGCGGCGAGTATTTCCGCACCCAGGGTCTGAATGTGGCCATGATGGGCAACCCCTCGGACAAAAGGCAGCTTGACGACGCCTGGCGCACCTCGGCGATGCACCGGGCCGATGTGAACCTCGTGCTGACCGATCTGCGCCAGCGTGGCAGCCAGGCGCTGTGGCTGGTGGGCACCAGCCGGGGCAGCGTCTCGGTGGCCGCTTTGGGCATTGCGATGCAGGAGCAGTTGGCGGGCTTGGTGTTGACCTCCTCGATCGCCAGTTACAGCGTGGCGACATCGGTGCCGCAACAGGCCATCGATCAGATCCGGCTGCCAGTCCTGGTCTACCACCACAAGCATGATGCTTGCCGGATTACCCTGGCCCGCGACACCGAGTGGATCATGCGTGGCCTGAAGAACGCGCCCATCAAAAAGCGCTGGATCGTCGAGGGCGGTGGCAATCCCGAGGGCGATCCTTGTGAGGCCTTGCACTGGCATGGCTTCATCGGCATGGAAGAGCAGGCGGTCAAAGACATTGCCGGCTGGATCGCCAAGCCGCAGTCCGATTGAGGCCGCGCCTCGTTGCAGCATTCTTGCCCCCGCTCCCTTAGGGAGAGGACAGGGGTGAGGGCGGACGGCCTTGTGAAGCTGCGGCTTTGCAGCATGAAGCCGCTGCCCCCACCCCTACCCTCCCCCAGAGGGGGTGGGGGTCAAACCGGAATGATGGCCGCCCTGGGCGCGCTGCAGCAGCGCAGCTTGCTATGGGGTTTCGAGCATCGGTTCCCTGAAAGCAAGCGCTCAGCTCAGGCCCGATCGCAACTGCTCCACCCAGGCCTGCAGGGCCTGGGCCACCGGCGTGTCCTTGGGCTGAGCCCTCAGCCCAAGGACACCTGCCGCCTGGTTAAGCGCAGCCAGTGGCGCGCGCAGATCCAGCGGCTGCGCACCGTTTTGTTTGCTGAGCTTCTCGCCATTGCTGCCCAGCTCCAAAGGGGTGTGCAGGTATTGGGGGGTGGGCAAGCCGAGTGCGCGCTGCAGCAGGATCTGGCGGGCGGTGTTGTCGGCCAGGTCCTCGCCGCGCACCACCTGGGTGATGCCCTGCTCGGCATCGTCGATCACCACGGCGAGTTGGTAGGCCCACAGGCCGTCGGCGCGGCGCAGCACGAAGTCGCCCACCGCCTGATCGACCGCCTGGGTTTGCGACCCGAGCCGCAGGTCCTCCCAATGGACCTCGGCGGCCGGTCCGCTGCCGACATGAAAGCGCCAGGCCCGACCGCTGCGGCCTTGTAGACCACCGCGTTCGGGCCGGCAGGTGCCGGGGTAGGGTGCGGCCTGGTGGCGTTCGCGCGGCAGGCCTTGTGCCAGCAGCGCCGCTTCGATGTCCTTGCGCGAGCAGGCGCAGGCATAGGCGCGGCCCTGCTCGATCAGCCGGTTCAGGGCCGCCTGGTAGAGCGCAGCGCGCTGGCTTTGCCAGACCACCAGCCCATCGCTGTGCAGGCCGCAGGCGGCCAGTTGTTGCACGATGGTTTGGTCAGCGCCGAGGATGCAGCGTGGTGTGTCTATGTCTTCGATGCGCAGCAGCCAGCGCCCGCCCTGGGCGCGCGCGTGCAGCCAACTGGCCAGCGCGGCCACCAGCGAGCCTGCATGCAAGGGGCCGGTGGGAGAGGGGGCAAAGCGCCCGACGCAGGGCTGTGGCCGCACGCCGGGTGTGATTAGATCGCGGCCAGGGCCAGTTCGAGCCCGGATACAAAGGCGTCTTCCACCCGCCGGCCCAGGCACCAGTCGCCGCACAGGCCGATGCTGCTGCGTTTGTCCCACAGGTGGCTGCGGCCCAGGGGCTGCGTGGTTTGCGCATAGCGCCAGCGGTGCACCTGTGCATGGCCGGGCTCGGCCCGGATGCCGGTGACTTCGGTAAAGGCGCGCAGCAGTTTGGCCTTGACCCGCTCTTCGTCGTCATCCAGATGGCGCTCAGACCACTGCGGGCTGGCCTGCACTGTCCAGCGCTCGATGGCCTCGCGGCCGGGTTTGGAGCCCTCCCGTGCCAGCCAGGCGATGCGGTGGTGCGTGCTGCGGGCGGCGTGCCAAGCCGGGCCCAGCGGGCCGGCCGCTTGCGGGAAGGCCAGCATCAGGGTCCAGCAGGGCGCGACTTCGACCCGGGCGAGTTGTTTTTGGACGGACGGCAGTTGTTGCGATGCGCGCAGCAGCGCAGCCGCTTGCGTGGACGGCAGGGCCAGCATGAGCGCGTCAAAGCCTGCATGCACCTGGCTTTCAGCGCCGGGCCCATCGGTTTGCAGCTGCCAGCGACCGGGCGAGAGTCGGTCGGCCTCGATGCGGGTGACCAGGGTCTGCAGGTGCAGCTCGGGCAAGGGCTGGGCCCAATGGCGCACCAGGGCGTTCATGCCGGGGCGCGCCACCCAATGCGGCTGGGCATCGGGCTCGGCCGCGGCGACCACCCGGCCGGCCTCGTCCATGATGCGCACCGTGTTGACCTGCCAGCGGGCCAGCTGCTGGCCTGCGGTTTGCAGGGCCCGCACAAAGCGTGCATCGCGCACGGTGAAGTACTGCGTGCCGTGGTCGAAGCTGCCAAATTCGGTGCGCCGTGTGGCCATGCGGCCGCCGGCGCCCCGGCTTTTTTCAAAGACGGTGACCTCGTGGCCGGCTTGCATCAGTGTACGGGCGCAGGCGATGCCGGCCATGCCGGCGCCGATCACGGCATAGCGGCGTGTTGCCGGGGGGGTGGGTTTGGTTCTGGCCATGCCCTGACTCTACACGCATCGCAGGGCCCTTCCTCTCGGGGTGTGCCCGGGGATTCCTGGGCTCAGGGCCGCGCCAGCAGGGCCCGCCGCGTGGCAGGGCGCTCCAGCTGCTCGAGCCACCACTGCAGGGCCCGCCCCGGTCTGGCCTTGGCTTCGTGGCGCCAGGCGTAGCTGCAGCGGGCGACGCGGCTGGAACGCTGCACGGTGCGCACCACCAGTTGGCCTGCATCGATGTAGGGCTGGGCCATATAGCGCGGCAAAAAGCCCACGCCCAGGCCGCGCAGCTGAGCCTGCAGCTTGGCCGCCATGTGCGGCACGGTCAGCACGTCCTGACCGCCGAGCAAGCCCAGGGTCATGCCGCTGCCGCTTTGTACGGAGTCAGCCACCGCCACCGCCCGGTGCTGGCCGATGAGCGCATCGCTCAGGGGCTCTGGCGCAGCAGCCAGCGCGTGGTGCGGCGCCAGCGCGAACACAAAGTCGAGCTGGCCCAGCGGCTTGGCGCGTATGCCTGGCTGCGCACTGGCCTCGTTGACCACGCCGATGGCCAGGTCGGCGCGGCCCGTGCTCAGGCTGGCCAGCGTGCCCGACAGGGTTTCTTCGCGCAGCTTGAGCCGGGTCGGTGGCTGAAGCGCATAAAAAGCCTCGCACAACTCGAGCACCGTGGTGCGCGAGACCACGCTGTCGAGCGCCAGCGTGAGCTGCGGCTCCCAGCCGGTGGCCACCCGCCGCACGCGGTGCGCGATCGCGTCAATATCGAGCAGAAGGCGCTGGCCCTCGCGCAAGAGCTCGAGGCCGGCCTCGGTCAGGCGGGCCTGGCGCGAGCTGCGGTCAAACAGCAACACATCGAGCGCCTGCTCGAGCTGGCGCACCCGATAGCTCAGAGCACTGGGCACCAGATGGAGCTCGCGCGCCGCGGCGGCCATGCTGCCGCTGTCGGCAATGCAGGCCAGCATGCGCAGGGCCTCGGGGGTGAGCACATCGGCGACTCCGGGTGGTGTTTTCATAGATCAAAAATTTTGAATATAGAGGACAAATCCATTCAATGCAATGACACGGCGAAGGCTCTAAAGTACGGCGCTTGGCCATTGCGGCAAACAATTTTTGGAGCTCACCCCATGCTCACCTTGCGACCTTCTGGCGATCGCGGCTATGCCGACCACGGCTGGCTCAAGTCCTTTCATACTTTTTCATTCGCGGGATACCAGGACCCGGCCCACATGGGCTTTGGGCCGCTGCGGGTCATCAATGAAGACCGCATCGAGCCGGGCACCGGCTTTGGCACCCACGGTCACCGCGACATGGAGATCATCAGCTATGTGATGTCTGGCGCTTTGGCGCATCGGGACAACATGGGCAACGGCACCGCCATCCTGCCCGGCGATGTGCAGCGCATGAGCGCGGGCCGCGGCGTGATGCACAGCGAGTTCAACCACAGCCCGCAGGGGCAGACGCATTTCTTGCAGATCTGGATACAGCCGGCTGAGCTGGGCATAGACCCGGGCTATGAGCAAAAGCATTTTGAGGCGGCGCAAAAACGCGGCCGCCTGTGCCTGGTGGCCAGCCGCGACGGCGCCCAGGGCTCGGTCACCGTCCATGCAGATGCGAAGCTGTACGCCGGTCTCTTCGATGGCGACGAGCAGGCCCGTCTGCCGCTGGATCCTGCGCGCAAAACCTATGTTCATCTCATTCGGGGTGAGCTCAGCGTCAACGGCCATGCGTTGGTGGCCGGTGATGCGGCCAAGCTGGTGTCGGAGTCCGAGCTGCACCTGAGTCAGGGCCAGCAGGCCGAGGTGCTGGTGTTCGACCTGGCGGCTTGAACGGCACCAGAGCTGCCCCCAGGTGCTAGACGCAGGGCCGCACCGACGGTCCGAGCCAGTCAGAGCAAAGATTGGGCAGCCACAGTAGGCGTTCACCAGCCGCTTCGACAGTCAATCCCGTTTTTTTAAAAGGAAGTTAGTCATGAGCAAAATCGCAGTTGTTTACCACTCCGGCTACGGCCACACCCAGCGCATGGCCCAGGCCGTGGCCGAGGGCGCTGGCGCGGAGCTGATCGCCATTGATGCCGAGGGCAACTTGGCTGAGAGCGCCTGGGAGCAGTTGGCCCAGGCCGACGCCATCATCATGGGCTCGCCCACCTACATGGGCACGGTGAGCTGGCAGTTCAAGAAATTCGCCGACGCCTCGTCCAAAGCCTGGTACAGCCAAGCCTGGAAGGACAAGCTGTTTGCCGGCTTTACCAACAGCGCCGCCATCAACGGCGACAAGGGCTCGACCCTGACCTACCTGTTCACCCTGGCGATGCAGCACGGTGGCCTGTGGGTCAGCCAGGGCATCATGCCCAGCAGCAACAAAGCCTCCCGTCGAGACGACCCCAATT
This sequence comes from Betaproteobacteria bacterium, assembly GCA_037140415.1. Classification (GTDB taxonomy): domain Bacteria; phylum Pseudomonadota; class Gammaproteobacteria; order Burkholderiales; family Burkholderiaceae_C; genus Polaromonas. The sequence goes on from JBAXEN010000081.1 coordinate 12,746, forward strand.
ACCTGGGCTCATATGCGGGCGCAATCGCTCAATCGCCGGCCGATGCCGGCGCCGGCGAGATGGCTGCCGGTGACCTGCAAACTGCCCGTGCCTTTGGCGAGCGGGTGGCGCAAGTGGCTGCGCGTTACAAGCGCTAAAAAGCCGCTTGCATCTGCGTCGGGTCCACAGGATGGCGGCCTAGAATGGTCGCCATGTTTGTTCACCTGCGCACGCACACCGAGTTTTCCGTGGTCGACGGCACCTTGCGCGTCGACGAGATGGTCGCCCGTGCGGCGGCCGACCGCCAGGCCGCGCTGGCTATCACCGATCTGGGCAATCTGTTTGCCACGATCAAGTTTTACAAGGGCGCGCGTGGCGCGGGCGTCAAGCCGCTGATAGGCGCCGACGTCTGGGTGCAAACCCCGGGCAAGGAAGCCGGTGCGCCGCCCACACGCCTGTTGCTGCTGGTACAGGAACACCGCGGCTATCTGAATCTGTGCGAGTTGCTGACCCGGGCCTGGACCCGCAATGTGCAGCGCGATCAGGCGGTCATTGAGCTGGCCTGGCTGCAGGAATTGGGTGCAGGGCTGATTGCGCTGTCGGGCGCGCAGGCCGGCGCCATTGGTCAGGCCCTGCTGCAGGGCGATGAGGCGCGCGCGGCCGATGTCGCACTGCAACTGGCGGGCCTCTTTCCCCACCGGTTCTACCTAGA
>JBAXEN010000082.1:0-13310 GCA_037140415.1 Betaproteobacteria bacterium
CTGCGCTCGACGGCGCCTTCGATCGGCGCCGCGCTCTAAGGTTCGGGCGTGCAGGCCAGTGGGATATGCCCTTCGCCGGCGAACAGGCCCGAGGTCGGGTCGAGCCCAACCCAGCCGGCGCCGGGCAGGAAAACCTCGCACCAGGCGTGCAGGTCGGTGAAGTCCACATCGGTGCCGCTCGGGCCGTCGAGTGCCTTCACGTCAGCCTTGAGCTGGATCAGGTAGCCCGACACAAATCGCGCGGCCAGCCCCAGGTGACGCAGCAACTGCACCAGCAGCCAGCTGCTGTCGCGGCAGGAGCCCGAACGCAATTGCAGTGTCTGTTCGGGCGTTTGCACGCCGGGCTCCATGCGGATCAGGTAGGCAATGTCTTGCTGCAGTTTTTGATTCAGCGCCACCAAAAAGTCCACGCTGGGCCGCGCCTGTCGGTCGATCCCCGCCAGGTAGGTTTTGAGCAGGGGCGTCAGGGGCTGGGCGGCCAGATAGGGCGCGAGCTCCTGCGCCTGCCCTGCCTCATAGCGAAAGGGGATTTGCTCTGCATGGGGCTCGAGAAAAAAGTCAAACGGGTTGTAGACCGCCATCTCGACCACCAGGTCGACGGTGACCTTGAGCTCGGTGGTCGGGTCCGGGAAGACGAGCCGTGCCTGATGGTTGGCGAAGGGGTCTTGCTGCCAGTTGATGAAGTGCTTCTTCGGCTCGACCTTGAGCGAGTACGACAGCACCCGGCTGCGGCTGTGCGGCGCCGGCCGCAGACGAACCACCTGAGGCCCCAGATGCACGAGCCGGTCGTAGCGATAGTGGGTGATGTGGGTCAGTGCAACATGGATGGACACAGGGTCGACCTTCTCAAGGTTAAAAAAAGTTGCCAACGTGGATCGGCAGTACTTGGGCACCGAGCGGGGCCGCATACTCATCGGGAGGCGCCCGGCCGCTGCTCAGGCCGCCACTCCAGCTCGATTCAAGCAAGAGGCGGGCCATAAAGCCCCGTGCCATTCTCGAGCCTGCAGACCGTTGAAGCGACCATTGTCGCGCCAGAGGCGATTGTGCGACCCTCTTTTAATGCCAGCGTCCAGATGCGATCGCCAGCGCCTTGGGCGCTGGGCGTGCTGGCAGGCATTGGCCTGCAGCTGCAGCAGGCCGAGCTGGGCCCGCAGTCGGCCTACGGCGCGCTGGCAGCCGTGGGTCTGGTGCTGGCCGTGATCGCCTGGCGCTGCCCTGCCCGTCCCGCCTGGGCCGCATCGCTCAGACTGGACCGCCTGGCCGCCTTCCTGGCTGCACTGGTGCTGGCCTTTGCCCAAACCGGCTGGCGCGCTGCGGCCTACCAGGCGCAGGCGCTGGCGCCTGCCTTGGAAGGACAGGATATTGAGGTGGTGGGCCAGATTGCGGCCAGCCCGCAAGCGGGCTTGGATGTGCTGCGCTTTCGGCTCGAGCTTGAGCAGGCTTGGCTGGGCGACCGAGTGGTGGCTTTGCCCCCCTTGATCGCCCTGAGCTGGTATGCCCCGCGCCATGCGCAAGCCCGCTCGCCATGGCCCGATGAGCCGGCCTCGGAGGAGGAGCCGCAAGCGCAGCGTCTGGACGATGAGGCATCGCGTCGGCCGCGGGCTCTGCAGGCCGGTGAGCGCTGGCGCATGACGGTTCGGCTCAAGGCGCCCCACGGCCTGAACAACCCTCAAGGTTTTGACCAGGAGCTGCGTTGGTGGGAGCAGGGGGTGCAGGCCCAGGGCCATGTGCGCACGGCCGCGCGCTATGCACCGCCCCAGCGGCTCGAGCGTGCGCGCGGGCACTGGATCGAGCGAGCCCGTCAGGCCACCCGCTCGGCCATCGCCCGTCAGGTCGAACAGAGTGCGCTGGCCGGGGTGATTGCTGCCTTGGTCATGGGCGATCAGCAGGCCATTGAACGGGCTGATTGGGATGTGTTTCGGGCCACCGGCGTGGCCCACCTGATGAGCATTTCCGGCCTGCATATCACCCTGTTCGCCTGGCTGGCCGGCATGCTGCTGGCCGCCCTGTGGCGCAGCTCAGCCCGCTTTAGCCCGGCCGCCTGCCTGCTGCTTCCTGCCCACGTGGCCGGCACCTGGGGCGGGCTGGCTCTGGCCTGCGCCTATGCACTGTACTCAGGCTGGGGCGTGCCGGCCCAGCGCACCGTGCTGATGCTCTTGATCGTGGTCAGCCTGCGCAGCTCGGCCCGCCTCTGGCCCTGGCCGCATGTGTGGCTCTTGGCCATGGCGGCGATCTTGGCCCTTGACCCGTGGGCGGTTCTGCAAGCGGGCTTTTGGCTGTCCTTCGTCGCAGTCGCCTTGCTTTTTGCCAGCGACGTCGGCCCGGCAGAGCCGCCAGCCCTTCGTAATGGCGCATTTCGCCCCTTGTTGGTGCATGGCTGCCGTGCCTTGGTGCGCCTGCTGCGCGAGCAGTGGGTGATGACGCTGGCTCTGGCCCCTCTGACGCTCCTGCTGTTTCAGCAGGTCTCGCTGGTGGGCCTGCTGGCCAATGTGTTGGCCATACCCTGGGTGACCTTGCTGGTCACGCCGCTGGCCTTGCTCGGCATCGTCTGGCCGCCAGCCTGGAATGGCAGCGCTTGGGCTCTGGAGGTTTTGATGGCGCTGCTCAACCCCCTGGCGCAATGGCCCTGGGCGGTGATGGAACGCCCCGCCGCCCCGTGGTGGTCCGCGGCGGCGGGGCTATTGGGTGGACTGCTCTTGGTCATGCGCTGGCCGACGCCGCTGCGTTTGCTGGGCCTGCCCTTGATGCTGCCCGTGGCGCTCTGGCAAAACCCCACACCGGCGCCGGGCAGCTTCGAGCTCCTTGCCTTCGACGTCGGTCAGGGCACCGCAGTGGTGGTGCGCACGGCCCGCCACAGCCTGCTGTACGACGCCGGGCCGCGCTATGGGCGCGACAGCGACGCGGGTGCGCGCGTCCTGGTGCCTGCCCTCAGGGCTTTGGGTCTGCGGCTGGATCTGCTGCTGCTCAGCCACCGAGATACCGACCACATTGGCGGTGCATCGGCCTTGCTGGCCTGGCGGCCGGACCTGCCGGTGATGAGCTCGCTCCCGGACGAGCATGCGCTGCTGCGCGGCAGGGCCGGGCACCAGCCTTGCCGGGCCGGCCAGCGCTGGCAGTGGGACGGGGTGAATTTCGAGGTGCTGCACCCCAGTGCCGAGTTTGCGCAGGAGCCGCACAAGCCCAATGAGCTGAGCTGCGTGCTGCGGGTTGCGGCGACAGGCGGGCAGGGCAGTGCTTTGCTGGCCGGTGACCTGGAGGCGCGGCAGGAGGCCGAGCTGGCGCGGCGCATGCCTTTGCAGGCCGACCTCTTGCTTGCGCCCCATCACGGCAGCCGCACCTCCTCCAGCGACGCCATGCTCGATGCCGTACAGCCGCGCTGGGTGCTGGTGCAGGCCGGCTACCGCAACCGCTTTGGCCACCCGGCCCCGCCGGTGATGGAGCGCTATGCGCAGCGGGGCATTCGGGTGGCGCAGTCGGCCAGTTGCGGAGCGGCCACCTGGCGCAGCGCGGCGCCCGATCAGGTGCTGTGCGAGCGCACGCGGGCGCCCCGATACTGGCACCATCGAGCCGGCGACGGCGGAGCCGAAACTGGCGACCCGCTTCCTGCTCAAGACCCCTGAGTCACAAACTGGCAAGCTCCTTGCTAAGCTAGAGGTGTGCGAGCAGATCCCAAACACGGGATACGCCGCTTCCATGGAGAGCAAGCCGATGAGCCGTCCCCAGTTTGACGAAATGCATGACAGCGCTCAAGCCGTGCGGCCGCATTACCAGGGCTTTGACCGCTGGCTCAGCGGCCAGGCCGCGCAATTGATGCAGGCTCGCCGCGAAGAAGCCGAGATGATTTTTCGCCGGGTGGGCATCACGTTTGCCGTCTACGGCGCCAAGGACGAGGACGGCGCCGGCACCGAACGCCTGATCCCCTTCGACCTCATCCCGCGCATCATCCCCGCCAACGAGTGGCAGACCATGGAGGCCGGTTTGGTGCAGCGCGTCAGCGCGCTCAACCGATTTATCCATGATGTCTACCATGAGCAGGAGATCTTGCGCGCTGGCGTGATCCCGGCCGATCAGGTTCTGCGCAACGCGCAATTCAGACCCGAGATGGTCGGCGTGCAGGTGCCTGGGCAGATTTATTCGCACATCAGCGGCATCGACATCGTGCGCGCACCCAATGCGCAGGGCCAGGGCGAGTATTTCGTGCTTGAAGACAACCTGCGGGTGCCCTCAGGCGTGAGCTACATGATCGAAGACCGCAAGATGATGATGCGGCTGTTCCCCGAGTTGTTCGCCCAAAACCGGGTGGCCCCCGTGGCCCACTACCCGGATTTGTTGCTCGAAACCCTGCGCGCAATGGCACCGGCCGGTCTGAACGAGCCGGCAGTGGTGGTGCTCACGCCGGGCATGTACAACTCGGCCTATTTTGAGCATGCCTTCCTGGCCCAGCAGATGGGCGTGGAGCTGGTCGAGGGGCAGGACCTTTTCGTCAAAGACGACTTCGTCTACATGCGCACCACACGGGGGCCACGCCGGGTCGACGTGATTTATCGGCGCGTCGATGACGACTTTTTGGACCCGGAGGTGTTCCGGCCCAACTCCACGCTGGGCTGCGCGGGCCTGCTGCGCGCCTACCGAAGCGGCAATGTCGCCATCTGCAATGCCATCGGCACCGGGGTGGCCGACGACAAGTCCATCTACCCCTATGTGCCGGCCATGATCGAGTTCTACCTCGGTGAAAAGCCGATCCTGAGCAATGTGCCGACCTACCAATGCCGGATTTCGGAAGACCTTCAGTACACCCTGGCTCACCTCAAGGACCTGGTGGTCAAGGAAGTCCACGGCGCCGGCGGCTACGGCATGCTGGTCGGGCCGGCTGCGACCCAGGCTGAAATTGAAGAGTTTCGCAAGGTGCTGCTGGCCAACCCCTCGGGCTACATTGCCCAGCCCACCTTGAGCCTGTCGACCTGCCCGACCTATGTGGACAGTGGCATTGCGCCCCGGCATATTGATTTGCGCCCCTTTGTGCTCAGCGGCAAACAGGTGCAAATGGTGCCCGGCGGCCTGACCCGGGTCGCGCTCAAGGAAGGCTCGTTGGTGGTCAATTCGTCCCAGGGTGGGGGCACCAAGGACACCTGGATTTTGGAGAGTGCGCCGCCCGATGAGCCGGCCACCGATGGGGGCCTGGCTGGCGAGCGTGCGCCCATGATGCAGGCCCTGATGGCTGCGATCCGCTAAGCAGACCGAACCCCGCCCCAGCTTGCCGACCTAGCCGAGGACCTTCATGCTCTCCCGCACCGCCGACCACCTGTTTTGGATGTCTCGCTACACCGAGCGCGCGGAAAACACCGCCCGCATGCTCGATGTCAACTACCAGACCTCGCTGCTGCCACAGTCCACCGCCGCCGCCCAGGCCGGCTGGCTGGGCATGCTCTCCATCAGTGAGCTCAAGCAGACCTATGCCGACAAGCACGGCCAGAGCGTGGCCCCCGCGCCGGTGATGGCCTTCATGGTCAAGGACGAGAACAACCCGTCGAGCATCATTTCCTGCCTGCGCGCTGCCCGCGAAAATGCCCGTGCCGTCCGCGGCTCGCTGACCACCGAAGTCTGGGAGACCCAGAACCAGACCTATCTTGAACTGGTGCGTCTGCTGTCCCAGGGCGCTTTCGAGCGTGACCCGGCCTCATTTTTCGAATGGGTCAAGTTCCGCTCCCACCTCTCGCGCGGGGTGACCTCGGGCACCATGCTGCAGGACGAAGCCTTCAATTTTTTGCGCATGGGCACCTTTCTGGAGCGCGCTGACAACACCGCCCGCCTGATCGACGTCAAATTTCACGCGGTCGAAACCGACTTTTACGGCCAGGGCACCGAGAAAGACCAGGAGCTGGACTTCTACCACTGGAGCGCTATCTTGCGCAGCGTCTCGGCCTTCGAGGTCTACCGCAAGGTCTACCGCGACGTCATCAAACCCGAGCGGGTGGCGCAATTGCTGATCCTGCGGCCCGACATGCCGCGCTCGCTGCTAGGCTGCATGAACGAGCTGATCACCAACCTGTCCATGGTCACCTCCGACCCCGCCAGCGAGACCCGCCGCCGCGCCGGCAAGCTGCGCGCTGACCTGCAGTTCGCCCGCATCGACGAGATCCTGGCCACCGGCCTGCATGCCTTTTTGACCCAATTTTTAGATCGGGTCAACGAGATTGGCGCCAACATCAGCCGCGAGTTTTTGGTTCCAGCCTGAGTTTTGTGGCCCACGCCTGCCGGCTGAAAATCTGTTTTTCAGTTCTGGCGGGCTTGTATGCTCGCAGCCCCTCTTGTGCGTCAGAGCGCGAGCTGCGAGGCTATCGCCCGGCGTGGGCTCAAGACGGGCCCGCGTGAGCTGCGGGCGCCCGAGTGCGCCCGCGGCGCTCACCAGAAACCACGCAAGGACCTTTCATGAAGCTACTCAAGATCGCCCTGACCCTGGCTGCGGCCACCCTGATGACCGCCTGCGGTAGCCTCGGCACCGCACCCACACCACCGCAGCAATTGCGCGTCAACATCTTCCCCGGTGGCTTCAACTGGCCGATTTGGGCCGGGCAAGAGCAGGGCTTTTTCGCCCGCAACGGTGTGGATGTCACCACCATCGACACCCCCAGCTCGCGCGAGCAGTTGGTCGGTCTGATCAACGGTCAATTCGAGATTGGCATGACCGCCATCGACAACCTGTTGGCTTACCGCGAAGGCCAAGGCGCGGTGCCGATAGACGGCAGCAACCTGATTGCGGTGATGGGCGCCGACAACGGCTTTTTGCGCCTGGGCGTGCAGTCAAACATCAAGACCTTTGCCGACCTTAAAGGCAGCACAGTCTCGGTGGACGCGCTGACCACCGGCTATGCCTTTGTGCTCCTGGAGGTGCTGGAGCGCAACGGCCTGGTGCTTGATCGTGACTACAAGACGGTGGCTGCTGGCGGCGTGCTGCAGCGCTACAACGCCCTGGTTGAAGGCAAACATGCGGCCACCATGCTGATTGCCCCGTTTGATGTGCTGGGCAAGGAAAAAGGCATCAGCGTGTTGGCCGACGCTTCGGCAGCGCTGGGCAGCTACCAAGGGCTGGTGGCGGGCGTGCGCAAGACCTGGGCCGACAACAACAAACCGGCGCTGGTGGGCTACATCCGCGGCTACCGCAGCGCGCTGGACTGGCTCTATGACCCCAAGAACAAAGAAGCGGCACTGGCCATCTTTATCAAGAACGTCAAAGGCGCTACCCGCCAAAGCGCTGAGACCAGCTACGGCATCTTGCTCGACCCCAAAAACGGCTTTACCCGTGATGCGGCCATCAGCGTGGAAGGCTCACGGACTGCGGTGCAACTGCGCGAAAAATACGGCCAGCCGCAAAAGAAGATGCAGCCCCTCGAGAGCTATATCGACACCAGCTATCACAAAGAGGCCAGCGGCCGCTGATGACGGCGACGGTCTGCTCGCCGGCCTCCCTGGCCGGCGGGTAGGTTTTGTGTTGTTGATTCGTCTTTAAGAATAAAACGGGATGTTCGCGTCGGCGTCGAAATCCCGCCTTCGTATTGCGCCTCTGGAACCGTGCTTCACTCAGGCGGGTTTGCCTGCCAGGACAGCCCGCACAAGAGGGGGCCATCGGGGTCCAGCGGCTGCCGGTTAAACCCGGCAGCGTCTGACTGCTTGTCGCTGCCCATGAGCGGATCTCTCTGGCGGCCTTGGTTTTTCAATATTCAGCCTTCGCGGCCGGCGATGTTTCAAGGTCTGGCCTTGAATGGCTTGGCGATTTGCTGCCCCAGTTCAACCACCACCAGCGCGTCGTCGCAACACCAGTTGCAGCGGGTGATGAGGTGAAAGCCGTCGGTGCCGGCCACCAAGATCGGCGCATGACCCCCTTAGAGCAGTTCGATCAGGGCCAGCGGGCCACTGTGCTCGGACGCAGTGCACTCCAGGGTCGCGCCCTTGGACTGAAAATCTGCCACACTGAAGGGCGGCAAGGTGTCAGGGACCGGTAGGGGGTTCATGGCGGTTTGACCGGGGGTTTTACTGGGTCATCGTTAAATCGTGAGATATAAAATGAGTGAAATCCTTATTTGTTTTTTGACATGGAATCTTTATGAAAGCAATTGAAAACTTATTAGAAGCCTTGATTTTTAACAGCCGTTGGCTGCTGGCTCCATTTTATCTTGGGCTTGTGCTTGGTATCTTTATGTTATTGGTGAAGTTTGCGCAAGAACTGATTCATGTATTGCCCAATTTGTTCACTTCGAGTGAAAGCGAAGTGGTATTGGCGGTTTTAGCCCTGGTTGATCTCTCCCTGGTGGCTAATTTGCTGATCATCGTCATATTCAGCGGTTACGAGAATTTCGTCTCTAAGATCAATACGGATGGACACGAGGACCGGCCAGAATGGATGGGTCAAGTTGATTTCTCGAGCTTGAAGATTAAAGTCGTCGCCTCCATTGTTGCCATCTCTGCGATAGAGTTACTCAAGAGTTTCGTCAATCTCAGCATCATCCTCAAAAGCGGAGGCGACACCCCGGCAATCTGGTCAGAGGCAGATCAGGCCGTTGCATGGAAAGTCGGCATCCACGTTACTCTTGTCGTGACAGGCTTGCTCTTTGCCTATATGGACAATGTTTCAGAACGTACCCATGCGATTAAACATAAAGATGACTCCGGGCATTGAGCTTTACTGGGGCCGGCTCTCGCGGGCTTTTTTGACGTTCAAATTCACGCGCACGCTTTGAGGATTTTTTCTGTCGATTCACCTTGGCATTTAAGTGATCAACGTTTGCTTTTCATCTGCCGCGCCACTGTCTCCCCCAACTCAATCACCGCCATCGCGTAGTAGCTGCTCCAGTTGTAGCGGGTGATGACGTAAAAGTTCTCAGTGCCCGCGACAAAGCTCGGCGGCTCGCCGCCGTTGAGCAATTCGATCAGGGCCAGCGGGCCGGGGTGCGATAGAGCGCTGCCTTCCAGGGTCGCGCCCTTGGACTCGAACTCCGCCACGCTGAAGGTCGGCAAGATGTCGGGCGCGAGCAAGGCGGCCATGTCGGCGCCATCCTTGAGGCCCACCGGATAGTGGGTGGGCATGCCGGTTTTCCAGCCATAGGCCTGCAGGTAACGCCCGATTGAGCCGATCGCGTCGCTGGCGCTGCCGCGCAGGTCGATGCGTCCGTCGCCGTCGAAGTCCACCGCGAATGAGGCGATGGACGAGGGCATGAACTGGGGCATGCCGCTGGCGCCGGCATAGCTGCCCAGGGCCTTGAAAGGGTCGAGCCCCAGCCGGTTTTGCCGCAGCAGGAACTGCTCGAGCTCCTTGCGAAAGTAGGCGCTGCGATCGGCCGCGCGCGGGTGGGCTGCCGGAAAATCAAAAGCCAGGGTGGCGAGTGCATCGATCACGCGAAAGCGGCCCATCTCGCGGCCGTAGATGGTCTCGACCCCCAGCACGCCCACGATGATCTCGGCCGGCACGCCGTAGACCGATTCGGCACGGGCCAATTCGCTGCGTTGCTGCTGCCAAAAAGCGAGTCCTGCTTGGATGCGCCACGCATCGAGAAAGCGGCTGCGGTAGGCCCGCCAGTTCTTGACGAAAGGCGCGGCAGCCGGCTGCATCAGCGCGATGATCTGCGGCGACTGCCTGGCCTGGCCCAAGGTCTGGCGCAGCAGCTCGCGGGGCAGGAGGTGCCCGATGGCCAGCTCATCGGCAAACTGCATGGCCTCGGCCCTTTCGGCATAGGCCGGCCCGCTGCCGACCAGCGCAGCGCCTGCTGCGCCGGCAGCCATGGCTTTGGCGGCCGGGGCTGCGGCTTTCTTAGGTTTGGCCTGCTGAGCGGGCTTGACGGTCTTGGTCGCTGAGCGCTTGGCGCTGGCTGCCTTGGCCGGCTTGCCTTCGGTGCTTGCGCCTGTGGCCGTCTGGCTCAGCGCGGGGGCGCAGAGCAGGGCGCTTGCTCCCATCAGCGCGCTGCTGGCGGCCAGGCTTCGAAACCGCGCCAGTGCGCCCTGTCGGCCCGCGGCTGGAGGGCGGGCCTGCGGCGGACGGCCGCTTGCGGGGTGCATGCTAAGCTGGTGGGCAAGGGGGAAATCGGTGCGTGTCATGGTGGGCCAAGGGGCTAAGGCCAGCACCATAACCGATATCGCCCGCGACTTTTGAATTTGGAACCCGTCCTTCCATGCCGAGCGCTTATTTCACCCACCCGGCCTGCCGTCTGCACGCCATGGGCCCGGGTCATCCCGAGTGTCCCGAGCGGATCGATGCGATCGCAGACCAGCTGCGCGCCAGTGGCTTGGCCGATCTGATTGAGCAGCGGCAGGCGCCCGAGGCCAGCCTTGCCCAGCTGCAGCGGGCCCACGACGCCTTGTTGGTGGCGCAAATCAAAGACCTGTCGCAGCAGGCCGAGGGCAGCCGGCACGGCTTGGTGCAGATCGACCCTGATACCGCCGTCAATGCGCACACCTGGGCCGCTGCCTTGCGCGCCGCCGGCGCTGCGGTTGCCGCGACCGATGCGGTGCTCAGTGGCCAAGTCGATACCGCTTTTTGCGCGGTCCGTCCGCCCGGCCACCATGCCTGCCGATCGCAGGCCATGGGTTTTTGCTTTTTCAACAATGTGGCGGTGGCCGCCTTGCATGCGCTGGAGGCGCACGGCTTGGAGCGGGTGGCCATCGTCGACTTCGATGTGCACCACGGCAACGGCACCGAGGACATCGTGGCCGGCGACGATCGCATTTTGATGGTGAGTTTTTTTCAGCACCCGCTCTATCCCTACAGCGGCACTGAGCCGGCCGCAGCTAATTTGCTGAATCTTCCGGTGGCCCCCTACACCCGGGGACCTGCCATCCGCGAGTTGATCGAGCGCCACTGGTTGCCCAGGCTCGATGCCTTTGCACCCGAGCTGATGGTGATCAGCGCCGGCTTTGATGCGCACCGCGACGATGAGCTCGGCCAGCTCGGCCTGGTCGAGGCCGACTATGCCTGGATCACCGAGCAGCTGATGGCGGTGGCCCGGCGCCATGCGCGTGGGCGCATCGTCTCCAGCCTGGAAGGCGGCTACCATCTTGGGGCGCTGGCGCGCAGTGTGCAGGCCCACCTGCGGGTGCTGGCGGGTCTTTAGTCAATGGATGTTGCGAGGAATGCTGCTATGGCCGGCGTGATGGGAGATGGCGTGCGGCTGCACAGCTTCGATGATGTGCTGGGCGCCTTGGGTCGCAGCTCAGTGCTCATTGAGTTGGCGGTGCTGGCACTGTGCCTGGTGCTGGCCTGGCTGCTGCTCAAGGGAGCCAGGCGTGCGCTGCCGGCCGAGCTCAATTGGCCGGTGTTGTTTGGCCGCCGGCTGCTCGACGGCGCTTTGTTTCCCTTGATCCTGCTGGTGCTGTCCTATGCGGCGCAGGGGGCGCTCAAGCTGGCGGCGGTGCCGCTGTTCGCCTTTCGGATATTCCTGCCGGTGCTGGTGTCCTTGGCCCTGATTCGGGTGGGCGTGAAGGTCTTGCAGGTGGCCTTCAAGCAGGCGCCCTTGGTGCGGATGCTCGAGCGCTCGATCTCCTGGCTGGCTTGGCTGGCGGTGGCGCTGTGGATCACCGGCCTGCTTCCGATTTTGCTTGACGAGCTCGATGCCGTTGTTTTTCGCTTGGGTGGCTCGCGCCTGAGTGCCCTCGATCTGCTCAGTGCCGTGCTGACCGCAGGTGCGGTGCTCATCGTCTCGCTCTGGATTTCATCGGCGATCGAAGACCGCCTGCTGCGCTCGGCCAGCGGCGGCGATCTGTCACTGCGCAAGGCGGTCAGCAATGCGGTGCGCGCGCTGCTGGTGGGCCTAGGGCTGCTGGTGGGTCTTACTACGGTCGGAATCGACCTGACGGCGCTGTCGGTGCTCGGTGGCGCTATCGGCGTGGGCGTGGGCCTGGGTCTGCAAAAGCTGGCAGCCAGCTATGTCAGCGGCTTTGTGATCCTCGCCGAGCGCAGCGTGCGCATCGGCGACAACGTGCGCATTGACAACTTTGAGGGCGCGGTGACCGACATCAAGGCCCGCTACACCATTGTGCGGGCGCTGTCCGGCCGCGAATCGGTGGTGCCCAATGACATGTTCATCAGCAACCGCATCGAGAACCTCTCGCTGAGCGACCCTCGGGTGCTGCAAAGCACGCTGGTCTCGGTCGCCTATGACAGCGATGTCGACCAGGTCATGGCGCTGCTGCAAGGGGCCGCGGCCGCGCAGGCGAGGGTGCTGGCTGACCCAGCGCCCACCGTGCATCTGAGTAACTTTGGCGCCGACGGGCTGGAGTTGACCGTCAATTACTGGATCGTTGACCCTGAAAACGGACAGGGCAATGTGCGCTCTGCGGTCAACCTGGCCGTCTTGCGGGCGCTGCGCAGCCACGGCATTGAGATTCCTTACCCGCAGCGGGTGGTGCACAGCCCACCGGGTCGGCCCGCGGCTTGATTCTGGGGCTGGGCGGGCTTTGTCCTTCCGATGTGCAGGCCCGCTTGCGAACAATGCTTGACGGCGCCGCCCTTGGTTTTTTATGATGCCCCAAAAAACGAACGACCGTTCTTTTTGTCCCCGGTTTGTCTCTCCGTGCTGCTGTTTGACCCCTGTCCACCCCCGAGCGGGCAGCGGCTTGTTGCAACGCGGCATAGAATGCGGGAATTGACGTAACGTCAATTCGACCGCCGGCCCGTGGTCAGCGCGCGGCGGTCTGAATCCTCGTTTCAACTACCCCTGGAGACCCCATGAAGGTTATGGTTCCCGTCAAGCGCGTGGTCGACTACAACGTGAAGGTGCGCGTCAAGTCTGACGGCAGCGGTGTCGACATCGCCAATGTCAAGATGAGCATGAATCCCTTTGACGAAATTGCCGTCGAAGAGGCCACCCGGCTCAAGGAAAAGGGCGCAGCCACCGAAGTCATCGCCGTCAGCTGCGGCGTCACCCAGTGCCAGGAGACCCTGCGCACCGCCATGGCCATTGGCGCCGATCGCGGCATTTTGGTCGATACGGCCGAAGAGCTGCAGCCGCTGGCGGTGGCCAAGCTGCTCAAGGCCTTGGTCGACAAGGAGCAGCCCGGTCTGGTGATTTTGGGCAAGCAGGCCATTGACGACGACTGCAACCAAACCGGCCAAATGCTCGCTGCGCTGCTGGGCTGGCCGCAAGCCACCTTCGCCTCCAAAGTCACGATCGAAGGCGACAAAGCCACGGTCAGCCGCGAGGTCGACGGCGGTATTGAAACCCTGTCCTTGACGCTGCCGGCCATCATCACCACCGACCTGCGCCTCAATGAGCCGCGTTATGTGACGCTGCCCAACATCATGAAGGCCAAGAAAAAGCAGCTCG
>JBAXEN010000083.1:0-13242 GCA_037140415.1 Betaproteobacteria bacterium
TCCTCCAGTGCCTGGTTTCCCAGCTTGCACCAGCGGCGGTCTGGCGCGCTTCACGGCACTGATTATCCAGCCTGGCCCCAAGCTGCGGGCCACCCAATGGCCAGCGCTGGCGCAGGCGATGCTTGATGAGCTGTGTAGGACAGGCAAAGGTGGGCACAGCTAATCGCTCGCGCCGTGCGAGTGGCCCGTCCTGTGGGCGAAGCACTGCCCTCGCTCGGTGCGATGCGTCCTGCGCTTTGTGTTGTAAGAGGGCCGCCCTCGGCCCGATGGGCTGCAGCAGGGCAGCGCTGCTGCATCGACCGCCCCATCGCCGCGGGGGCGCGGCTCCCACCCCAACCCTGGCTTCCAATCCGAGTTCGGCGACGCGTCCAAGCCCTGACCCCGCTCCTACAATGCGCGCTTGATCCGGAAAACAGATCCCCCACCATGCTGCGCCTGACCGAGCTCAAGCTGCCGCTGGACCATGCCCCCGAGGCACTGCCAGCGCTGATCGCCCAGACCCTGGGCGTGCCCGTGGGCGCGCTAGATCAGGTGCACATCCACAAGCGCAGTCACGATGCACGCAAGCAGCAGTTGCTGTTGGTCTACATCGCCCATGTGACCTTGGCCGCCGCGCTTGAGCAGCAGTTGCTCGAGCGCTTTGCCTCGCATCCACACATTGGCCCAGCCCCCAACCTGGACTACCGCGCGCCGGTGCAGGCCAGCGCCGGCTGGAAAAATCGACCCGTGGTGGTCGGCTTCGGGCCCTGCGGCCTGTTTGCAGCACTGCTGCTGGCGCAGATGGGCTTTGCGCCCATCGTGATCGAGCGCGGCAAGAAGGTGCGCGAGCGCACCAAAGACACCTGGGGCCTGTGGCGCAAGCGCGAGTTGCAGCCCGAATCCAATGTGCAATTCGGCGAAGGCGGGGCCGGCACCTTCTCCGACGGCAAGCTCTACAGCCAGATCAAGGACCCGCGCCACCTGGGCCGCAAGGTCATGAAGGAATTCGTCAAGGCCGGCGCGCCCGAAGAAATCTTGCTGGTCAGCCACCCGCACATCGGCACCTTCAAGCTGGTCAAGGTGGTGGAGAACATGCGCGAGCAGATCATTGCCCTGGGCGGTGAGATCCGCTTCCAGGAGCGGGTGTGCGACCTGCAGATTGAAGAGGGGCCGCAGGGCCGACAGCTGCGCGGTCTGGTGATCGAAAAGCTCACCGACGGCAGCCGCTACGAGCTCGAGGCCGACCATGCGGTGCTGGCCCTGGGCCACAGCTCGCGCGACACCTTTGAGATGCTGCACGCACGCGGCGTGCACATGCAGGCCAAACCATTTTCGGTGGGCTTTCGCATCGAGCATCCGCAAGGCATGATCGACCGCGCCCGCTTGGGCCGCCATGCCGGCCATCCGCTGCTGGGCGCGGCCGATTACAAGCTGGTCCACCACGCCAAAAACGGCCGCTCGGTCTACAGCTTTTGCATGTGCCCCGGCGGCACGGTGGTGGCGGCCACCAGCGAGGTCGGCCGGGTGGTCACCAACGGCATGAGCCAGTACTCGCGCAATGAGCGCAATGCCAATGCCGGCATCGTGGTGGGCATCTCGCCACAAGATTTTTTGCTGCCGGGCGACAGGCCGGGGCCGGACGGACAGGTGCACCCGCTGGCGGGCATGGCGCTTCAGCGCCGGCTGGAATCGCATGCCTATGAACTCGGCGGCGCGACCTACGAGGCTCCGGGACAGCTGGTGGGCGACTTCATCGCCGGCCAGCCCTCGCGCGTGCTGGGCGAGGTCGAGCCCTCCTACAAGCCGGGCGTGCACCTGACCGATCTGGCCAGCGCCCTGCCCGGCTATGCCATCGAGGCGATCCGCGAGGCCATCCCGGCCTTTGGCCGCAAGATCAAGGGCTTTGACCGGACCGACGCGGTCTTTACCGGGGTGGAAACGCGCACCTCGTCGCCGGTGCGCATAGGCCGCGGCGAGGACTACCAGAGCCTGAACCTGCGCGGCCTGTACCCGGCCGGCGAAGGCGCGAGCTATGCCGGCGGCATTTTGTCGGCCGGCGTCGACGGCATCGAGGTGGCCGAGGCCTTGGCACGCTCTTTGACGGCAGCACACGGCCCGGAATAAACCGGCCACCTCATTGTTAAACTGGTTTGCTGGGGCCCGTGAGCAGGCGCCAGCACCAGGAGACCTTTCATGAGCGAAGGCACGGCCCGCCCCAGCGGCGGCGCTTGGACCCGCAGCGATTTCTCGCGCGTGCCCTACGACATCTTCACCGATGCGCAGATCTACCAGCAGGAAAACGAAAAGATTTTTCGCGGCCCGGTCTGGAACTACCTGTGCCATGAATCGGAGCTGCCGGCGGTGGGGGATTTCGTCAGCACCTGGGTGGGCGAGACCCGGGTGGTGGTCACCCATGCCAGCGACGGACAGTTTCACGCCTTTGAAAATTCCTGCGCCCACCGGGGCGCGCAAATCGTCACCGCCGTGCGCGGTCATGCGCAGCGCTTTTCCTGCCCTTACCACCTGTGGACCTACACCCTCAGCGGCGAGCTCACCGGCGTGCCCATGGCCGCCGGCGTGCAGGGCAAAGGCGGCATGCCGCCTTGCTTTGACAAAAAGAACCACGGGCTCAAGACGCTGCGCATCGCCTGCTTTGGTGGCCTGATTTTTGGCTCCTTCAGTGAGCAGGCGCCCCCGATCAAGGAATACCTGGGCCCGCATGCGGTGGCGCAGATCGAGCGCCTGCTGGTGCAGCGCAAGCCCAAGGTCTTGGGTTATCTGCGCCAGCGCATTCCGGGCAATTGGAAGCTCTACAACGAAAATGTGCGCGACCCCTACCACGGCTCTCTGCTGCACCAGTTTCAGGTGTCCTTTCGCCTGCAGCAGCCCACCATGAAGGGCGGCATCAAGCTCGATGCGCAGCGCAAGAACACCTGGAACCATTCCATCGTCAGCGCCTCCGACCAGGACAACCAGGCTGTGGTGGCCAAGGCCTATGAGGGCACCGGCAAGTTCAACCCGAACATGCAAATGGCTGACCCCGCTTTGACGCAGGTGCCGCTGGACCTGGGCGACGGCTACAAGACCACCATCTTGTCGATTTTTCCATCGCTGATCGTGGCCCAGGTCGACAACACCTATGCCATCCGCCACCTGCGGCCCAAGGGGCCCGATTTGGTGGAGCTGCATCTGACCTACCTGGGTTTCGAATCGGACACGCCGCAGATGACGCACGACAAGATGCTGACGGCCAACTTCATCGGGCCGGCCGGCTACATCTCACTGGAAGACGGCGAAGCGCTGCGCCTAGTGCAGCAGGGCATACGCCACCGGCAGCCCGGCGGCAGCGAGGTGCTGGAGATGGGCGGCATCGGCCCGATTGAAGACACCGACTACCTGTCCCAAGAAATTTCCATCCGCGGCTTTTGGTCCTATTACCACCAGATCATGGGCCTGCCCCTGCAGGACAGCGGAGCGTCGGCATGAACCCGTCCGCCCCCACCGATCTTCAGCGCTGGTGGCAGGTCAGCCAATTTCTCTACCGCTATGCCGAGCTGCTCGACGCAGAGCAGTTTGCCGACTGGGTGACGCTGTTCGACGCGCAGCAATGCCGCTATGAGGTGCTGTCGCGCGAAAACCGCGACCTGGGCCTGCCTCTGCCCATCATGGGCTGCTTCAGCCACGGCATGGTGAAAGACCGTGTGGCCATGCTGGCCAAAGGCGTGTTGACCTACCGCCGGGACAAGCTGCTGCGGCAGGTCAGCAATGTGCAGTTGCAAGCGCAGACTGACACCAGCGTGCAAGCCCGCGCCAAACTGGTGGTTTACCAGTCCAACGAAGAAGGCGTCTCCAGCCTCTACATGGTGGCCCGCTATGAATGCGAGCTGATCGAGCAAGGCGGCGAGCTCAAGCTGCGCCAGATGGCGGTGGTCGTCGACTCCTTTGGCATCGACACCATGCTGGCGGTGCCGCTGTAAGGCCGGCCGCAGCGGGCCGGCCCGATCACTCCATCTCGATCTTGCGCTCGGCGACGATGCGCTTGAGCGCCTGGATGTCGCGCTCGACCCGGCCCTTGAATTCAGCCGGCGTGCTGGCCTGGGGGTTGCCGCCCCAGTCGATCAGGCGCTGACGCACCTCGGGCGAGTCGATCACCGCCTTGATCTCGCGCTGCAGGCGGGCGGCGATGGGCGCCGGCAGGCCGGGCGGTGCGGCAATGCCCAGCCAGGAATCGAACACCAGGCGGGGGTAGGTTTCAGCCACAGTGGGCAGGCCGAAGATGTTGGCTTCGCCCTTGGCGCCGGTCACGGCCAGGCCACGCACCCGCTTGTCTTTGAGCATGGGGGCGGTGCTGGTCATGGTATCGATCACCACATCGACACGGCCGGCCAGCAGTTCGGTCAGCGGCGCGGTGCCGCCGCGAAATGGCACATGGGTGGCGCTGCCGCCGCTTTCAGCCATCAGCCACTCGCCCACCAAATGCATCGCGGTACCCACACCCACTGAGGTGTAGGTGTACTTGCCCGGCTCGGCCTTGATGCGCTGGGCAAAGTCAGGAAATGAGCGGATCGGCGAGTCGGGCTTGACCACCATGGCCAGCGGGTAGGTGGTCAGGGTGGAGATCCAGCTGAAGTCGTTGACCGGCTCGAAGGGCAGGACTTTTTTCATGGCCGCGTTGCTGGCGTGGCCGCTGGGCAAGAGGATCAGGGTGTAGCCGTCGGCCGCAGCTTTGACCGCCATCTCGGCGGCAATGTTGCCACCGGCGCCCGGCTTGTTGTCGACCGTCACCGGCTGACCGAGACGCTCACCCAGGGGCTTGGCCACCAAGCGGGCCACCATGTCGCTGCCACCGCCGGGGGGAAAGCCCAGCAAGAGGCGAATGGGCTTGTTGGGGTAGTTGTCCTGGGCCAGCGCAGGCAAGGCCAAGGCGCCGGACAGCGCCAGTGCGGCGCCGATCCAGAGTCGGGATTGTTCAAACATGCGCAGTCCTTACGGCAAGGGCGCCGGCACCACAGCGGCCCGCTACCCAGCGGGCTGCATTGTTGCCCAGCAGCGCAGTCTGGAGCCCCGCAATTACCCCAAGCGCCCCCAGAAAACGGCCGCCCGCAGGCGGCCGTTGGCCCTGAGGTGTGAAGCAATCAGCCCTGCGCGTTTTGCAGTGCGGCGATGCGCTCTTCAATCGGCGGGTGGGTGCTAAACAGCTGCCCGATGCCGCCAGCGATGCCCATCGCGGCCACCGACTTGGGCAACTCGCCAGGCACCATGCCACCCAGGCGGGCCAATGCGTTGATCATGGGCTGCTTGCGCCCGATCAGGCCAGCCGCGCCGGCGTCGGCACGGAACTCGCGCTGACGCGAAAACCAGGCCACGATGATGGCCGCCAGAAAGCCCAGGGCAATGTCGAGCACGATGGTGGTCACGTAATAGCCTATGCCCGGGCCGGAGCTTTGCTCGTCGTTCTTGCGCAAGAAGCTGTCGACCGCATAGCCAATCACCCGGCTGATGAACACCACAAAGGTGTTCATCACGCCCTGAATCAAGGTCATGGTGACCATATCGCCATTGGCGATGTGGGCCACCTCATGGCCGAGCACCGCCTCGACTTCCTCGCGCGTCATGCCCTGCAGCAATCCGGTGGACACTGCCACCAAGGCGCTGTTTTTGAAGGCGCCGGTGGCAAAGGCATTGGGCTCGCCTTCAAAAATACCGACCTCAGGCATACCGATTCCGGCCTTGTCGGCCAGGTGGCGCACGGTATCGACGATCCAGGCCTCGTCCGCGTTGGCGGGCTGCTCGATCACCCGTACCCCCGAGCTCCACTTGGCCACCGGTTTGCTGATCAGCAGTGAGATGAAGGCGCCGCCAAAGCCCATGATCAGGGCAAAGCCGAGCAAGGCGCCCAGGTTCAAGCCATTGGAGGTGAGAAAACGATTCACGCCCAGCAGGCTCGCGACCACACCCAGCACCAGGACGACGGCCAGGTTGGTCAGCACAAACAGCAAGATTCTCTTCATAAGATATTGAACTCCGACGCCGCCGCAGCGGCATTGACGATGAATCAAGGCCCCGCTGCCCTGCATCGGCAAGACAGCGCTCACTCATCTGGGGACGTTTTTATCGTTATCAAGCTGTCCCGCACTGTCGCCCCGCAGCGGCGGGGCGGAAGACGTGGGCGTCATCATAGAAAGAAATGTTCTCATTGGGCAAATACCAGCCCGGAACCCCCAAAATAGGCAGCGGCCAGTAGGGTTTTTCTGCCAGTTCGGCGGCCTGCAGCCCGGCGGCCAAGGCCGCATCCAGATCGGGCTCGGCCCGGTCGATGGGGGGCATATAGACATGGGCGGTGATGGCCTTGCGCGGCTGCTGCAGCTTTTCCTGCAAGGCGTGTCCAAACACCAGCAGCCGGGCCTGCGCCCACAGCGGCCGCAGGTCGACAAAGAGCCGCTGCCAGGCGCGCTGCTGCAGCGCCTGCCTGAGCGCCGGTGGGGCCAATAAAACGGCGCCGTTTTCGTCAAACAGAGTCAAGGCATCGCGCAAGGCGCCGCGCTGGCCGGCCACGCCGTCCCGGGCAATCTGCGCCGCCTGCAACTGGTTCAAACGCGCCTTGGTGCGCGGATAGGCCAGCCAGGTCAGGCCGTTGAACAGATCATGCAGGTTGTCCCGGCTGGGGCAGGCGCGCTGCTCGAAGATGAAGCTTTCGTAGGCGCAGTGGGGCGGCAAGGCGTCTTGCGACACAAAACGCAGGGTTACACCGGCCTGCGTTTGATCCCGCGCCTTTGCAAGGTCGTTGAGGACTTGCGCCACGCTCAACCCACCGCTCAGGGCCGCCTGCACGGCAGGTCCGTAGGGGGCCAGGTGGGCCATCCAGGGCCAGTCCCAGCGCAGGCCCTGGGCCCAGTCTGGCAGAGCCTCGACCACCCTGCTCAGAGCTGCTGCCAGAGCAGGGGCTCGCCGCCGCGCAGGGGCTTGAGCTCGGCTGCGCCGAAGGGGTAGCTCTCGGGTGCGCTCCAGGCCTGCTTGGTCAGCGTCACCGTACCTTGGTTGCGCGGCAAGCCGTAAAAATCAGGGCCATGGAAGCTGGCAAACGCCTCCAGCCTGCCCAGCGCACCGACCTGCTCAAAAGCCTCGGCATAGAGCTCCAGGGCGGCATGGGCGGTGTAACAACCGGCGCAGCCGCTGGCGTGCTCCTTCAGGTGGGCCGGGTGCGGGGCACTGTCGGTGCCCAGGAAAAACCGGCAGTTGCCGCCGGTGGCCGCCTGCACCAGGGCCAGACGGTGGGTTTCGCGCTTGAGCACCGGCAGGCAGTAGTAATGCGGCCGGATGCCGCCCGTGAAGATCGCGTTGCGGTTGTAGAGCAGGTGGTGGGCGGTGATGGTCGCACCCAGGTTGTCGCCCGCCTCGGCCACATACTGCGCCGCCTCCTGCGTGGTGATGTGCTCAAAGACGATCTTCAGGCCCGGAAAGTCGCGCCGCAGGCCGATCAGGTGGCGGTCGATGAACACCGCCTCGCGATCGAACAGATCAATGTCGGCGCTGGTCACCTCGCCGTGCACCAGCAGCAGCATGCCCTCGCGCTGCATGGCCTCGAGCACCGGGTAGATCTTGCGCAACTCGGTCACGCCGGCGTCGCTGTTGGTGGTGGCGCCAGCCGGGTAAAGCTTGGCAGCGACCACGCCGGCCGCCTTGGCTCGGCTGATCTCCTCAGGCGCCAAGTTGTCGGTGAGGTAGAGCGTCATCAAGGGCTCAAAGTTCAGGCCTGCTGGCACCGCTGCGCGGATACGGTCGCGGTAAGCCAGCGCCTGGGCCGCGGTGGTGATCGGCGGC
This sequence comes from Betaproteobacteria bacterium, assembly GCA_037140415.1. Classification (GTDB taxonomy): domain Bacteria; phylum Pseudomonadota; class Gammaproteobacteria; order Burkholderiales; family Burkholderiaceae_C; genus Polaromonas. The sequence goes on from JBAXEN010000083.1 coordinate 7,801, forward strand.
TTGAGGTTGGGCATGATGATGGCGCGGCCAAACTGCCGCGCGGTATGCGCGACCACGGTGCCGAGCACGTCGCCATCGCGCACATGCAGATGCCAGTCGTCGGGGCGGGTGATGGTGATACTTGTCATGGTCAGCTTTTCAAACTGTGAGAGGAATCGCCGCCCTCATGGCGGGCTTGCAGAAAATGCCAGAGCGCTTGCGCTTCGGCTTTGGCCGGGCCCTTGGCCCCGGGCTTGGCCCGGTACAGCCGCACTTGCAGCCCCACCGACAGGCCAGCGCCAGCGCTGAGCAACTGGCCCCGGGCCACCTCCTTGGTCACCGCGCTTTGCGGCAGGAAGGCCAGACCGTGGCCTTCCACAGCCATGGCCTTGAGCCCCTCGGCCATGTCAGTCTCGTAGACCTTGTCCAGATGGACCGGAGTTCGGGCCTGCTTGAGCACATGTTCAACCATGCGCCCCAGGTAAGCCCCGCTGGCATAGGCCAGGTAAGGCACCGGCGCTGCCGCCTGGCCAGGCAGACTCCACAGAGCGCCGCCGTCGGCAGCCGGTGCCACCCAGGGACTGAGTAACTCCTGCCCGAGCACCACCATCTCATAGCGCTGGGGATCGAGCGTGATCGGCTGCGCATCATGGTGGTAGGCGATCAGCAGATCGCAGCTGCCCTCGACCAGGCGCAGCACCGCATCGTGCACATTGAGCGCGATCAGCCGGCTTTTGATCGGCCCGAATTGCTCTCGCAGATCGCTCAGCCAGGCCGGAAAAAAGGTGAAGGCCAAGGTGTGCGGCACCGCAAATTCAATCATGTCGTGACCGGCGCCCACATGGCCGCGCAGCATCGCACGGGTGGTCTGTAGGCCCTGCAGCATCTCCATCGCCTGCGCATACAGGGTCTGGCCGGCGGCAGTCAGGCGCGTTGGATAGGAGCTGCGGTCAACCAGATCGGTACCGGCCCAGGCTTCCAGGGCCTGGATGCGGCGCGAAAAAGCCGGCTGCGTCACATGGCGCAGCTGGGCCGAGCGGCTGAAGCTGCGGGTTTCAGCCAGGCTGATGAAGTCCTCGAGCCACTTGGTTTCCATGGCAAAAATTATCGCAGCCTCAGGCCGGAACCTGGCCCGAGCGGCTCCAAGGCGCACCGCCCTCGGGCTGCTTCGCATCATCGTCATGGCCTTCTTGCTGCATGGACCACATGCGCGCATAGACGCCGGCCTGGGCCAGCAATTGGGCATGGGTGCCACGCTCGACGATGCGCCCGGCCTGCATGACCAAAATTTCATGCGCATCAACCACCGTCGACAGCCGGTGGGCGATCACCAAAGTGGTCTTGTTTTGCGCAGCGCTGCGCAACTCGGCCTGGATGGCACGCTCATTGGCTGAATCGAGCGCCGAGGTGGCTTCGTCAAAAATCAGCACCGGCGGGTTTTTAAGCAGCGTGCGGGCAATGGCCACCCGCTGCTTTTCGCCACCCGACAGCTTCAAGCCCCGCTCGCCGACCATGGTCTCATACCCCTTGGGCGTGGAGACGATGAAGTCGTGAATCCGCGCCGCCCGCGCCGCCTCCTCGACCTGTTCGCGGGTGGCCTCGGGCCGGCCGTAGGCGATGTTGTAGTAGACCGTATCGTTGAACAACACCGTGTCCTGCGGCACGATGCCAATGGCTTGCCGGACACTGCTCTGGGTGACCTGGGCGATGTCCTGGCCGGCGATCAGGATGCGTCCGCCCCTTTGGTGGTTGCTCACGTCGTAGAAGCGATACAGCAGACGCGCCAGGGTCGACTTTCCGGCGCCGGAAGGCCCGACCACCGCCACCGTCTTGCCCGCTGGGATCTGAAAGCTCAGCCCGTGCAAGATGGCGCGGTTGGGGTCGTAGCCAAAGTCCACATTGTCAAAGCGCACATCGACCTGCCCGGCGGGCAATTTGAGCGGCTGGGCACCCACGGCGTCGGCCACCTCGCGCTCTTTCTCCAGCAGACGAAACATCTTGTCCAGATCGGTCAGGCTCTGCTTGATCTCCCGGTAAATGACCCCCAGAAAACCCAGCGGAATGTAGAGCTGGATCATGAAGGCATTGACCATCACCAGATCGCCCAAGCTCATGCGTCCGTCAATCACCCCTTGGGTGGCACGCCAGAGCATCACCACCAGCGCCACCGCGATGATCAGCTGCTGGCCGGTGTTGAGCAGACTCAGCGTAGCCTGGCTCTTGATGGCGGCGCGCCGGTAGCGCTCCAGGCTCTCGTCGTAGCGCCTGGCCTCGAAGGACTCGTTGTTGAAGTACTTCACCGTTTCGTAGTTGAGCAAGGAATCGATGGCCCGGCTGTGGGCCGAAGAATCGAGCTCGTTCATCTGCCGCCGAAACTGGGTGCGCCACTCGGTGACCGTGACGGTAAAGGCGATGTAGAGCACCAGCGCGATGATGGTGATGCCGGCAAACCAGACGTCGTACTTGACCGCCAGCAAGGTCAGCACCAGCGTGACCTCGATCAGCGTGGGAACGATGCTGTAGAGCGAGTAAGAGATGAGCGAATGCACCGCGCGGGTACCGCGCTCAATGTCGCGCGTCATGCCGCCGGTCTGGCGGTCGAGGTGAAAGCGCAGGCTCAGTGCATGCAGGTGATTGAACACCTCCAGCGAAATACGCCTGGCCGCCCCTTCGGTGGCTCTGGAAAACACCAGCTCACGCAGCTCGGTGAAGAGCGAGGTCGACAGCCGCAGCAGCCCATAGGCCAGCAACAAGCCCAGCGGCACCACCAACAGGGCCGCCGCCTCGCGGGTGGCCGGGTTCATGGTGTCCACCAATTCCTTGAGCAGCAGCGGCACGCCCACATTGGCCAGTTTGGCGCCGACCATCAACGCCAAGGCGATCATCACGCGCCACTTGTAGGCCCACAGATAGGGGAAAAGCCGGCGCAAGGTACTCCAGTCCGAGCGGGGGGCGGCCAAGGATGCCGCTGACGGGGCGGTGGCCGACGGTTCAGGAGAAACAGCTCGATGGCGCATGAAGGGGGCTTTAAAAGACAATACAACTGGGCCCGATGCCGCGCACCGAAGGTCCCCAGCTCACCCAAGGATTGTGCCCATGTCCACAACACTGCCGCCCAACAGCCAGGCCGCCTTAGCTCTGCCAGCCGGATTCCCGCCGCCCAGTCAGGGCGAGTTGGTGATGAAAGTCATCCCCATGCCCAGCGATGTCAATGCCAATGGTGACATCTTCGGCGGCTGGGTCATGGCCCAGGTCGACTTGGCTGGCTCGGTGCTGCCGGCGCGCCATGTCAAAGGCCGCATGGCGACGGTGGCAGTCAATGAATTCGTCTTCAAGCAACCGGTGCGGGTGGGCGACATTTTGTCCTTCTATGCCAAGCTGCAGCGCAGAGGCCGCACCTCCATCACGGTCGCGGTCGAGGTCTATGCCGAGCGCTACAGCGCGCAAGGCCAGTACATGAAGGTGACCGAGGCCAACCTGACCTATGTGGCCATCGACGACCAAGGCCGGCCCAGAGCCATACCGAAAGGCGAGCTGGGACTCTGATCAAGCGCCGCATCGCTGCGAGGGCGCAGCTCCCACTCCCTGTCCAAACAAAGCTAACCTTTGTGGGAGCGCCGCCCCCGGCGCGATAGGGCCTTAGCTCAAGCGCCGCATCGCTGCGAGGGCGCAGCTCCCACTCCCCCTTGTCCAAACAAAGCTAGTTTTTGTGGGAGTGCAGGACTAGCGCAACTCGGGCGCTGGCTCGCGGCCCATGAGCATGGCCACTGCTTGCTCGGGCTGCAGGCGGCCATCGAGCAAGGCCACCACCGCCTGCGAGATCGGCATGTCTACGCCCAGGGCGCGGGCGCGTTGCACCACGGTGCGGGCGCAGTACACGCCTTCGGCCACATGGCCGAGCGAAGCCAGCGCCTGCTGCAGGCTCTGGCCTTGGGCCAGCAGCAGACCCACCTTGCGGTTGCGGCTGAGGTCACCTGTGGCGGTAAGCACCAAATCGCCTAGGCCCGAGAGGCCCATGAAGGTTTCGGTCTTCGCCCCCAAAGCCACGCCGAGGCGGGTGATCTCGGCCAGACCGCGGGTGATCAAGGCCGCCCGGGCATTGAGGCCCAGTGCCAGCCCATCGCAAAAACCGGTGGCAATGGCCAGCACATTTTTGACCGCACCGCCGACTTCAGCGCCGACCAGATCATCGTTGGCGTAAATCCTCAGGGTCGGGCCGTGAAAGGCCTCAACCAGCGCTCGCCGCACTGCTTCATGGTGGCTGGCCGCCACCAGCGCGGTCGGCCGGCCCAGGGCCACCTCGCGGGCAAAACTAGGCCCGCTAAGTACGCCACACCTCAATTGCGGCGCGACCTCGGCCTGAATCTCGTGGACCATCAGCCCGCGCTCCTGCGCGCCCGCTTGCGGCAACTCAAAGCCTTTGGAAAGCCAGGCGACAGGGACGGGCAGATAAGCCAATTGACTAAGCAGGCCGCGCGCGGCCGCCACTGGGCCCGCCAGCACCACCAGGTCATGGCCGGCCGCTGCAGCCTGCACATCGCCACCGACGAAGCTCAAGGCCGCTGGCAACTCCACCCCGGGCAAATAGGCTGCGTTGCTGCGCTGCGCCTGCAAGGCCAGCAACTGCTCCGGATTGCGCGCCCACAGGCTGACCCGATGCCGACCCTGGGCCGCCGCATTGGCAGCCAGGGCGGTGCCCCAGGCACCGGCGCCGATGACGATGACTTTCATGGCGGGGCTGAGATTGCACTGCCCTGAGCGCAGGGGCTCAGGGACGGCACTCAGGCGGTTTGGGTGCCGGCCTGCTCCAGCTGCTGCTGGTAGAGCGCCTGGAAGTTGATTTCAGCCAGATGCACCGGCGGAAAGCCTGCACGTTGCACCGCGTCTGCCACGTTGCCGCGCAGATAGGGGTAGACGATCTGCGGGCAGGCCATGCCCAGAACCGGCCCCATTTGATCAGCCGGCAGATTGCGAATCTCAAAGATGCCGGCCTGCTTGGCCTCGATCAGAAACACTGTTTTATCGCCGATCTTGGTGTGCACCGTGGCGACAACACTGGCCTCATAGACGCCGTCGGCAACCTGTTCCGAGCCCACGGCCAGCTGAATGTCGACCTGCGGCTGAGCCTGTTCGAGCAGGATGGCCGGGGAGTTGGGTTGCTCCAGGGACAGCTCCTTGAGGTAGATGCGCTGAATCTGAAAAACGGGATCGGCTTGCGTGTCGGCCATGGAGGGGGTCCTGGGAGTTTGGATAACAAAAGCCGGGCCTGGGGCCCGGCAAAACGGGCATTATGTCAGGCAGCGCGAGGGCAGTAGCCAGGCCTCACAGAAGGCGCGATGAACGGGCTTGCCCACCGATTGCAACAGCAAGCGCTGGCCGGCGTGCGAAGGCTCAGACCTGAGCCTGTCCCTGCAGCAGCGGCAGCAGGCCGCCACGCGCATCCAGGGCCATCAGATCGTCGCA
>JBAXEN010000084.1:0-13199 GCA_037140415.1 Betaproteobacteria bacterium
ACCGGCTTGACCGCCAACGCCAGCACCACATGCCCCATGGCGCGGTAAGGCGCGAGCCTCGCCGAGGCCCCATCAAAGAGCGGGCCGAGGTCTTTTTTGTTGAGCCCGATGAGCACGGCGATGCCCTGGGCCCGCGCGGCGATGAGGGCGCGCGCGAGCTGGCTTTCTGAAAATTCCGGCTCGGCCGCAAGCAGCACCAGCACCTGGTCCAAATTGGCGGCAAAGGACTTGGTGCGCAGCTCGTCTTGCCGGTACAGCAAATTGCGCCGGGCCTCGAGCGCTTCGATGGTGCCCTCGTCCTCGGTGGGCAGCCAGCGCACCTGGTCACCCACCACCGCCTGGTTTTTTTTGCCACGCGGATGGCATAAAAAGCGTTCACCTTGCGGGGTTTCGATCAGCACATGGCGGCCGAAGCTGGCCGTCACCAGCCCGGCCCGTGTGGCCCCTGACCCCGGGCTGGTCGGCTTGGCTTTCAAGCGTTCAGGGCGTCGACTTCGGTCGCGCAGGCAAAGTCTTTAACGCAGATGCCGTCCACATCATGGGTGTTCCAGCGAACGGTGCAATGGCCATAGCTCAGCTGTAGGTCCGGGTGGTGGTCCTGTTGATGGGCGATAAAGGCCAGCGCGTTGACGAAAGCCATGGTGCGGTGGAAGTCGGGAAAGCGAAAGGTTTTTTCCAGCGCGCCGTCGATCAGCCGCCAGCCTTGGGGCGCAGCGCCGTTGAGCTCGGTCAGGCGGGTGACGATCTCGGTGGCGCTCAGGGCGCGCAGGGGGGCTGTGCTGGCGGTGTTCATGGCGTCTGCATCGCCATGGCCGGGGTGTTCAGGCGCGACAGTCGTTCCGAGGCAGGCGGGTGCGAGTAGTAAAAGCGGGCATAAGCCGGGTCGGGGGTGAGCGTGCTGGCGTTGTCTTCGTAGAGCTTGAGCAGCGCGCTGCCCAAGTCGGCTCCGCTGGTCTGACGGCAGGCATAGGCGTCAGCCTGGAACTCATGACGGCGCGACAGATGCGCCGACAGCGGCGAGACGAAATAAGTGAACACCGGGACCACCAGCAAAAACAGCAGCAGCGCCATCGCGTCATTGGCCGCACCCAGCTGGGGTTGCACACCCAGCCCGGTATAAAACCACACCTGCTGCGACAGCCATCCCAGCAGGGCCAGCCCCCCCAGGCTGAGCGCAAACATCAGGGCGATGCGCTGCAGAATGTGCTTGTGCTTGAAATGGCCCAGCTCATGCGCCAAAACCGCGTCAACCTCACCGGGGCTCAGTTGCTTGAGCAAGGTGTCATAAAACACCACCCGCTTGGCCGCGCCAAAGCCGGTGAAGTAGGCATTGGCATGGGCCGAGCGCTTGCTGCCGTCCATCACGAACAGGCCCTTGGCCGAAAAGCCACAGCGCTGCATCAGCGCGGTCACGCGGGCCTTGAGCTGCTCGTCCTGCAGGGGCTCGAACTTGTTGAACAGCGGCGCGATCACCGTCGGGTAGAGCACCAGGATCAGCAGGTTAAAGCCCATCCAGACCGCCCAGGCCCACAGCCACCACAGGCCGCCGGTGCTGCCCATCAGCCAAACGATCAGCGCCACGATGGGCAGGCCGATGAGCGCGCCCACTGCGGTGGACTTGAGCAGATCGCCCAGCCACAGAGCCGGCGTGGTTTTGTTGAAGCCAAAGCGCTCTTCTAGCCGGAAGGTCGAATACCAGGACAGCGGCAACTCCAGCGCGCCGCCGATCAGCACAAAACCGGCCACCAGCACCACCTGCCTGAGCAGGGGGCTCATCTGGCTCAGGCTGCTCGCGCTGATCCACTGGTCGAGCAGGCTGAGCCCGCCCAGCAGGGTCCAGCCCAGAAGCACCGCGGTGCTCCAGGCCAGGTCGAGGGTGGCCAGGCGTGATTTGGCCAGGGTGTAATCGGCCGCTTTTTGGTGCGCGGCCAGCGAAATCCGGTGGGCAAAGGCCGCCGGCACGCTGGCGCGGTGCTGTGCCACATGGCGCACCTGGCGCCCGCTCAAATAGAGCTTGGTCAGGACGCCCAGCAGCAGCGCTGTGCTAAACGCTACTGTCCACAGGGTTGAAGCTTCATTCATGCAGGGAAGTTTAGGTGATCGGCGACAATCTTTCGATGAGTCCAGCCCAATCCCCCAGCCCGCCCCTCGCCAAGTCTGACCAGAATCTGGTTTGGATCGATTGCGAGATGAGTGGTCTGGATCCGGAAAAGGAGCGTCTGCTTGAAATTGCCGTCGTCATCACCGGCCCCCACCTGCAGCCGCGCATCGAAGGCCCGGTGCTGGTGATCCACCAGGAAGAGGCCCTGCTCAGTGGCATGGACGCCTGGAACAGGGGCACCCACGGCAAGAGCGGCCTGATCGACAAGGTGCGTGCCAGCACCCTGAGCGAGGCCCAGGCCGAGCAGCAGTTGTTGGAATTTATTGGCCGCTATGTGCCCAAGAGCGCCTCGCCACTGTGCGGCAACACCATCAGCCAGGACCGGCGGTTTTTGGTCAAGTACATGCCCAAGCTCGAGGCCTGGATGCATTACCGCAACCTGGACGTGAGCACGCTCAAGGAACTGGCCAAGCGCTGGAAGCCGGCGGCCTACAGCAGCTTCAAGAAAGCCCAGAGCCACACCGCTTTGGCCGATGTGCACGAGTCGATTGAAGAGCTGGTGCACTACCGCGAGCATTTGCTCAAGCTCTGATCGCGCGCCATCAGCGCACCGTCGTCGACTCAGTCGTCGATGGAGGCGCTCCAGCGCTGGTCCCAGGTCTTGCTCAGCTCGCGCCGGTCGCGCTTGGTGGGCCTTCCGTGCTCGATGGTCTGGGCAGGCTCGGGCTGCAGGCGCAGCCGCTCTCGCAGCAGTTCGCGCTCGCGCAGGCTGGCTTCGGTTTCCTCATAGAGCTGCTGGGCCACCACCGCCGGGCCCCTTTGCTGTGATAAGCCCTTGACCACCACGGTGCGCGGCAGCGGGCTTTTGACCAGCACCTGGTCGCCTGCGCGCACGTCGTGCGCCGGCTTGATGGCGTGGCCATTGAGCTGTACCCGGCCTTTGCCGATTTCTTCGACCGCCAGCGCCCGGGTCTTGAAAAACCGCGCGGCCCACAGCCACTTGTCGATGCGCATCGTCTCCATCAGCCAGACCGCATTCTTGTGGCCGATCAGCGTGCGGCGCCCAGGGCCAGGGCTTCGTCGCGGCTGCGCGCCAGCGCTTGCAGGTCGGGGCCTTGCATCGTGGCCCAGCCGGCCATGTGCTGCTCGGACACATCGGCCAGCGCCTCGATCCAGGCGGGCTGGTCGTTGAGGCAGGGGATGTACCGAAAGCTCTGGCCGCCGGCCTCCAGAAAGGCTTCGCGGGCCTCGTCTTCGATTTCTTCGAGCGTCTCCAGGCAGTCGGCGGTAAAGCCCGGGCAGATGACGTCGACGCTGCGGGTGCCGGCCTGCGCCATCGCCACCAGCGTGGGCTCGGTATAGGGTTCGAGCCATTTGGCCTTGCCAAAACGCGACTGGAAGGTGACGGTGTAGCGGTCCTTGCTCAGGCCCAGGCTTTGCGCCAGCAGACGGGCCGTCTTGTAGCACTCGCAGTGGTAGGGGTCGCCCAACTCCAGGGTGCGTGCCGGCACGCCATGAAAGCTCATCACCAGATGTTCGGCCTGGCCCTGGGCCTTCCAGTGTGCGCGTACCGACACGGCCAGTGCCTCGATGTAGGCGGCATCGTCATGGTAGTGGTTGACAAAGCGCAGCTCATGCAGACGCCGCGCCTTTTGCGACCAGGCAAACACCGCGTCGAACACGCTGGCGGTGGTGGTGGCGCTGTACTGCGGGTAGGCCGGCAGCACCAGCACCCGCTCCACCCCAGCGCGCTTGAATTCTTCGAGCTGCGAGGCAATCGAGGGCGAGCCGTATCGCATGGCGTAGCGCACTTCGACCTGATGGCCGCGCTCGGCCAACACCTGGCCCAGCAGCACCGACTGCTTTTCGGTCCAGACCCGCAGCGGCGAGCCTTGGGGCGTCCAGATGCTGGCGTATTTGGCTGCCGATTTTTTGGGCCGTACCCGCAAAATAATGCCGTGCAGGATCAGCCACCAGATCGGCCGCGGAATCTCCACCACCCGCTGATCGCTCAGGAATTCGGCCAGGTAGGCGCGCAGAGCGGGGGCCGTCGGGGCATCAGGCGTGCCCAGATTGCAATAAAGCACCCCGGTGCGGGCGCCACGGGCGGGCGCGCTGCCATGGGTGTAGGCGGGTTCGGCAGAAAACGGCATGTGCGGTATTCTCGCCCACCATGCTCGACCGACTTAAAGTCCGGGCCATTACCCTGGACCTCGACGATACCCTTTGGCCCATCTGGCCGACCATTGCCCGCGCCGAACAGGCTTTGCAGGACTGGCTGCGCCATCGCGCCCCCCGCACCGCCGTCTGGATGGCCGACGACCTGCAACGCCATCGCCTGCGTGAGCAGATCATGCGCGAGCGACCCGAGGACAAGCACCAGCTCAGTGCGCTGCGCACCGAGCTGATCCGCAGGGCGCTGCTGCTGTGCGGCGAGCCCGCCGAGCTGGCCGATCCGGCCTATGAGGTGTTCTTCGAGGCCCGCCAGCAGGTGCAGCTGTTCGACGACGCGCTGCCGGCGCTGGAGTTTTTGGCCGCCCGTTACCCGCTGGTGGCCCTGTCCAACGGCAATGCCAATATCGACAAAGTCGGCCTGGGTCGGTTTTTCAAAGCCAGCTTCAGCGCCGAGTCGCTGGGTGTGGGCAAGCCCGAGGCCGCCATCTTTCATGCCGGCGCCCAGGCTGCCGGTGTGGCGCCCGAGCAGGTGCTGCACATCGGTGACGACGCCGGCCTGGACGTGCTGGGCGCGCTGGCCTGTGGCATGCAGACGGTGTGGGTCAACCGGGGCGACCATCCCTGGCCGCATGAAGAGCAGCCCCATGAAACCGTCAGCCAGCTCCATGAATTGACCGAGCTGCTGCGCTGATTTTTTAAAGCCCTTCCGAGGAGAAAACCATGAGCCTGAAGATTTACGGCATTGCCGCCTCCCGCGCTGCCCGCCCGCTGTGGGTGGCCCATGAGCTGGGCCTGAGCTACGAGCATGTGCCCACCCCCTACGCCGGCGGCGCCACCCGCACCAGCGAGTTTTTGCAGCTCAACCCCAATGGCCATATTCCGGTGGTCGACGATCACGGGGTGATCGTCTGGGAGTCCATGGCTTGCGCGCTCTACCTGGCCCAACGCTACCAGGGCGCCGACGGCAGCAGCCTGGCCGGTGTGACGCCCGCCGAGCAGGCTGATGTGCTGCGCTGGACCTTCTGGGCGGTTACTGAATGCGAAAAAGACGCGCTGAGCGTGCTGATGCACACCGTGGCCATGCCGGCCGACAAGCGCAAGCCCGAACTCGCGCAGGAGGCTGGTGCTCGCCTGCAGGTGCCGCTCAAGGTTCTCGAACAACACCTCAGCCGCAGCGGCCCGCATCTGGCCGGCCAGCGCTTTACCGTGGCCGACGTCTGCGTCGCCTCGGTGTTGGGCTGGGCCCTGCCCGTGGCTTCCTTGTTCGAAGACAAACCGCTGACCGCCGACTGGCTCAAGCGATGCATGGCCCGACCGGCGCAGCAGCAGGTCAGGGCGCTGGCCCGCAAGGTCTGAACGCCGCATCGCTGGGAGGGCGCAGCTCCCACCCCCACCCCTGAGCCTGCGGTGACTTGGTCGGAGGGCCGCCCCCGGCCCGATGCGGCCTGCCATCCACCTGAGCGCCCGCTTCGAGCGCTGCATCGCTGCGAGGGCGCAGCCTCTGCACCCACCCCTGAGGGCCTAGCGTCTGAGGGCGGCAGCGGCCGCCAGTCCCGAGCGCACCGCGCCTTCGAGCGTGGCCGGGTAAGGGCCTTGCACATAGTCGCCGCAAGCCAGCAGGCTGGCATCGCCGGGCAGCACCTGCATGGTCGGGCGCTGCAGACCGGGTGTGCAAGCAAAGGTGGCACGGCGCTCGATCACGGTTTGTAACAGCTCCAGCCCGCCCAGGCCCAATTGCTGCTGCGCCTGCTCTTGTACCCCGGCCTCCAATGCAGTGCGGTCTTGGGTGCTGGCGCTCACCACGAAGGCCAGCAGGCCGGCCGGCCCGCCGAGTTGCCCGCGGTCAAACACGAACTGAGCCGAGGCCCCAAGGCCTCCTGCGCCCTCGTCCAGGGCCAGCATGGCTTGGGCCAACTGCACGCCGGGGGCCCAGGCATAGACGGTGGCAATCGCCTCATATTGCAAGGCGCCGGCCAGGCGCTGCCAAGGCGCTGCGGCAGGCAGGGGCTGTAGAAGGCGGGCCGCTTCACTGGCCGGGCAGGCCAGCACCACCGCGTCAAACAAGCTGGCCTCACCCGCCTGCTCTGCGCCCCACTGCAATTGCCATTGCGCGCCAGAGCGGGCCAATGCCCGCACCCGCTGGCCCAGGCGCACCTGTTGGCCGGCCTGCTCCAGTTGGCGCAGCGCTGCGTCGGGCAGCAGGGCACCCAGGTCGCGGCGGGGCAGCAGCAGGTCCGAGCCGCCGGCGTTGCCCAGCAGCGCGTCTTGCATCACCCGCAGGAACACCTGGCCACTGGCGCGCTCGGCCGGCGTGTTCAGTGCCGACACGCACAGCGGCTCGATCAGCTCGCGCATCACCGTGGGCGGCAGGCCGGCACACAGCGCTTGCACGCTGGCCTGCTCTTCGCAAACAAAGCCCTGGGCCTGCCAATGGCGTGCGCGCAGCAGCAGGGCCAATTTGTCGCTCAGGCTCCAGCCGCGTGCGCGCAGCACACCCAGCGCCACCGCCAGTGGGGACCACCGTGGCCACGCCGGCAGACACAGACCACGGCCTTGGGCAAAGCGCAGCGACAGCGGTGTGCGCATCAGATGTTGCTGCAGGTCTACCCCGAGCTCGCGCATCAGCTGCAAGGTCTCGGCGTAAGCGCCGATCAGGATGTGCTGGCCGTTGTCCAGGTTCAGGCGCTGGCCGCCGTGCTCGAGCGCCAGACGTCTTGCACGCCCACCCGGTTGGCGTGCGGCTTCAATCAGTTCGACCTGGTGGCCCAGGCGCAAGGCATGCACCGCGGCGGCGCAGCCGGCCCAGCCCGCGCCGACAACGGCCACCCGCATCAGACCACGCGACCGAAAGCCTGGGTTTTCCAGGCCAGCCAAAACTTGCGCAGCGGCGTCAGGCTGACCCGCTGATGCAGCACCGCAAAACCGTCGGCCTGGATCTCGCGCAGCAGGGTGCGGTAGATGCTGGCCATCATCAGGCCAGGCTTTTGCGCCCGCTGATCGGCCGCCGGCAGCAGGGCCAGCGCCTCGTCGTACAGGCGCAGAGCGCGCTCGGCCTGGAACTGCATCAGCGCGACAAAGTTCGGCGAATGCTGGCGCTGCAAGATTTCGTGGGCTTTCACATCGAACTGCTGCAGTTCGCTGATGGGCAGGTAAATTCGCCCGCGCAGTGCGTCTTCACCCACGTCGCGGATGATGTTGGTCAGCTGAAAGGCCAGGCCCAGCTTGTGGGCGTAGGCGGTGGTGGCATCTTGGGTCTGGCCGAAGATGCGCGCCGCCACCTCGCCGACGACGCTGGCCACCAGATGGCAATAGCGCATCAGAGCGGGCAGGTCCAGGTAGCGGCTTTGCTGCAGGTCCATCTCGCAGCCGTCGATCACGGCCGTCAGGTGCTCGGCGGTGATGCCATAGACCGGTGCCCAGGGCATCAGCGCCTTGAACACCGGATGGCTGGGCTGCCCGGCATAGGCAGCGGCGACTTCGCTGCGCCACCAGGCCAGCTTGGTGTGGGCCACACCCGGGTCAAGCATCTCATCGACCACATCATCAACTTCTCGACAAAACGCATAAAAGGCGGTGATGGCGGCGCGCCTGTCCTTGGGCAGAAACAGGAAGGCGTAGTAGAAGCTGCTGCCCGAAGCGGCGGCTTTTTGCTGAACATACTGCTCGGGGCTCATGCAGACATTGTCGCCGCACGGCAAACCGGGGGGCGGAAAGCCAGACTGCTGGCGCGGTGGACGGCGAGGGCAGGGCGCCTGTATCTTCTCGTCAGGACTTGACGATCTAATGTAACTAAGTTACAAATACGCTTGGATTTTCGAGGCTCGACGGCTACTCTCTGATGACTTTTATCTCTGAATCTAATGGGAAAAGTCAGGAAGTTCCAATGCGAGAGCTTGAATTTTTCGCAGCCAAACCATCGTCTTTAAGGTCTTACTCAGTTACAAAAACCAAGGGCGCAGGCCTGCTTGTCAGCCTCCCAGCGGACTCTTTTCATGATCTCATCGCTATCCCCCTCAGAACTGGACATCGTGATCTTCGGCGGCGCCGGTGATCTGTCTTTTCGCAAATTGCTGCCGGCCCTGTACATGGCGCACCTGCATGACCGGCTGCCCGCCAGCGCGCGCATCATTGCGGTGGGGCGCCAGCCCTGGTCGCGCCAGCAGTATCTCGATTTCATTGGCGCCCGCTCGCCGCAGTTCATCGAGCCCCCGTCGTTTGCCACATCGTCGTGGAACGGCTTTGCGCAGCGACTGCACTATGTGAGCCTGGATGTGACCGATGCCGCCGCCTATGGCGCCTTGCAGGCCCTGGACCTGTCAAAGGTGCAAAGGCTGTTCTATTTGGCCACCGCGCCGGGCCTGTTTACCGGCATCTGTGCCCATCTGGACGCAGCGGGCCTGGTCGACGCCCACTCGCGCGTGGTGCTGGAAAAACCCCTGGGCACCGACCTGGCTTCGGCCCAGGCCATCAATACCGATGTGGCGCGGCATTTTCAAGAGGAGCAGATCTACCGCATCGACCATTACCTGGGCAAGGAGACGGTGCAAAACCTGATGGTGCTGCGCTTTGGCAATGCGATGTTTGAGCCGCTGTGGCGAGCCCCTTTTATCAAGAGCGTGCAGATCACGGTGGCTGAGACGGTGGGCGTGGGCAGCCGCGCGGGCTTTTATGACGGCGCGGGCGCGCTGCGCGACATGGTGCAAAACCACCTGCTGCAGTTGCTGTGCATCGTGGCCATGGAGCCCCCGATCTCGCTGGACGCCGACGATGTGCGCGATGAAAAGCTCAAGGTGCTGCGCTCGCTGCGCAAGATGGATCTGGCCGACATTCGGCGCGACACGGTGCGCGGGCAGTACAGCGAGGGGGTGGCTGACGGGCAGGCGGTCAAGGGCTACCAGCAGGAAGAGGGCGTGGCGCCGGGCAGCCGCACCGAGACCTTTGTGGCCCTGCGCGCCCATATCAACAACGCGCGCTGGGCCAACGTGCCGTTTTTCCTGCGCACCGGCAAGCGCATGGCCAAGCGGCATTCACAGATCATCATTGAGTTTGCCGAGCAGCCGTTTTCAATTTTCGGCAGCGGCCCGAACCAGCAACCCAACCGCCTCATCATCACTTTGCAGCCCGAGGAGTCCATCCACCTGGGGCTGATGGTCAAGGAGCCGGGATCGGGCATGAACCTGCATCCGGTCAAGCTCGAGCTCGACCTGCAGTCCTCCTCCGACAAGCGCCGCGCCGAGGCTTATGAACGTCTCCTGATCGACGTCATTAAAGGCCGGCTGACCCACTTCATGCGACGCGACGAGCTGGAAGCCGCCTGGCGCTGGATCGAGCCCATCCTTGACGGCTGGCGGGCGCTTGACGACAAGCCGCGCACCTATGCTGCGGGAAGCTGGGGGCCAGCCACCTCCTCGGCCTTGATGGCGCGTGAAAACCTCAGCTGGTTCGAGGAGGCCTGACCATGAGCACCGTCCCCCATCCCCGTCTGCTTGAAGTGACGGCCCGCATCGAGCAGCGCAGCGCAGCCAGTCGCGCCGCCTACCTGGCGGTGCTGCAGTCCGCCCGCAAGCCTGGCCCCTATCGCAGCGGCATGGGCTGCGCCAACGCGGCCCATGCGTATGCGGCCATGCCGGCCTCAGACAAGCTGGCCCTGCGGCAAGAGCGCGCCCCCAACCTGGGCGTGATCACCGCCTACAACGACATGCTCTCGGCCCACCAGCCCTACGAGAACTACCCCGAGCGCATCCGCCGCAGCGCCCGCAACGCCGGCGCGACCGCGCAGGTGGCCGGCGGGGTGCCGGCCATGTGCGACGGCATCACCCAGGGTGAAGACGGCATGGAGCTGTCGCTGTTTTCTCGCGACGTGATTGCCCTGGCCACTGCGGTGGGCCTGTCGCATGCGGTGTTTGACGCAGCGCTGCTCTTGGGCGTGTGCGACAAGATCGTGCCTGGCCTTTTCATGGGCGCTTTGCAGTTCGGCCACCTGCCGGCGGTGTTTGTGCCGGCCGGGCCGATGAGCTCGGGCCTGGCCAACGATGCCAAGGCCAAGGTCAGGCAACAGTTTGCCCAAGGCCTGGTGGACCGCCAGGCCCTGCTCGACGCCGAGCAGGCCGCCTACCATGGGCCGGGCACTTGCACCTTCTACGGCACCGCCAATTCCAACCAGATGCTGATGGAGATCATGGGCCTGCATCTGCCGGGCTCTTCCTTTGTCAACCCAGGAACGCCGCTGCGCGACGCCCTGACCGAGGCGGCGGTTCAGCAAGCAGTGGTGCTGGCGCGCCAGGGCGATGCCGCAATGGGCTTGCAGATCGATGCGCGGGTGATCGTCAACGCCATCGTCGGCCTGCTGGCCACCGGCGGCTCGACCAACCACACCTTGCACCTGGTGGCCATGGCGCGCGCGGCCGGCTGGATCGTCTCCTGGGACGACTTTGCCGAGCTCTCGGCCTGCGTGCCCTTGCTGGCGCGCATCTACCCCAACGGGTCGGCCGACGTGAACCATTTCCACGCGGCCGGCGGCATGGGCTTTTTGATCGGCCAGTTGCTAAGCGCCGGCCTGCTGCATGCGGATGTGCAGACCATCGCGGGCCCGGGCCTGTCGCGCTATACCCAGGAGCCCTGGCTGGACGGCGAACAGCTGCGCTGGCGGCCCGCGCCCGCGCAGTCGGCCGACGAGCAGGTGCTGCGCCCGGTGGAGCGGCCCTTCAGTGCCGATGGCGGACTGCGTCTGCTGCAGGGCAATTTGGGCAGGGCGGTGGTCAAGGTGTCGGCGATTGCCCCCCAGCACCGCCGCGTGCGCGCGCCCGCGCTGGTCCTGAGCGATCAAAAACAGCTGGAGCAGCTGTTCAAACAAGGCCTGCTCGAGCGCGATTTTGTGGCGGTGCTGCCCTACCAAGGGCCGCAGGCCAATGGCATGCCCGAGTTGCACAAGCTCACGCCGATTTTGGGCCTGCTGCAGGACAAAGGCCATGCGGTGGCTCTGGTCACCGACGGGCGCATGTCAGGCGCCTCAGGCAAGGTGCCGGCTGCCATTCATGTCTCGCCCGAGGCCCTGGCCGGCGGTCACTTGGCGCGCGTGCGCGATGGCGACTGGATCACGCTGGACTGCGAGCAGCAGCGGCTCGAAGTCGAGGTCGACGCTGCCGACCTGGCTGGGCGGCCGGTGCAGCCGCCCGACCTGAGCGATCGTCAGCGCGGCAGTGGCCGCGACCTGTTTGCCCTGTTTCGTCAGCATGCGGCCCCGGCCGAGTCTGGCGCCTCGCCCCTGCTGGGCCTGTTTTGAACCCCATCCCGCCATGAATACGCCCTCCACAGCTTTTTCCCGTCCCGCGTTTCGCTCGCGCGTGGTGCCGGTCATCGTCATCTCCGATGTGGCCCAGGCGGTGCCCCTGGCCCATGCGCTGCTCGAAGGCGGTATTGACGTGATGGAGATCACCCTGCGCCACGCGGCCGGTTTGCCGGCCATTGCGGCGGTGGCGCGGGCGGTGCCGGCCATGCATGTGGGGGCCGGCACCGTGACCCGGGCGCAGGAGATGGTGCAGGCGCGCGACGCGGGTGCGCGCTTTGCACTCTCGCCGGGCTTGAGCGAGGCGCTGGCCCAGGCGGCCATCGATTGCGCGCTGCCCTTCATTCCGGGCGCGATGACGCCCAGCGAGGTCATGCATGCGCGCGACCTGGGATTTGGCCTGGTCAAGCTCTTTCCGGCGGCGCAAGCTGGCGGCGTGGCCATGCTCAAAGCCCTGAGCGGGCCTTTGCCCGATATGACGTTTTGTCCGACCGGCGGGGTCTCTCTGGCCAATCTTCAGGACTATTTGCAGCAGCCTAATGTGGCCATGGTCGGCGGCTCCTGGCTGACCCCAGCTGACGCGCTCACTCAGGGGCGTTGGCAGGACATCACCGCCCTGGCGGCGCAGGCGGTGGCGGCAGCTGTGTAGACAGGCCAGCCGCATCGCCGCGCGGGCGGGGCGGCCACACATTTATCCGGGCCTGCTTGTGATGTGTAGGAGGGCCGCCTCGGCCCGATGCGGCCTTTGATTGAGCGCTGCATCGCCGCGCGGGCGCGGCTGCCATTGCCTTATCCGGACCGGCCCCATGAAAAGCATCTGGGCCTGGACTACATCCTCAGACTGCGCCACACCATCAACGCCACATCGATGGGCCCGAGCTGCAGCCTTTGGTGCAGGACTGCTGGCCCCAAGGTGTGTACCCGCTCGGCGATGCGCAGGCCGCCTTGCACCACCAGGCGCAGTTCCCAGCCGGCACGGCCGGGCACGCGCCGCACCAACGGCGCGCCCTGCAGCATCAACGCGCGGGCCCAGCCTAAAGCCTCATGCAGTAGGGCGGTCAGTGCGGGCGAATCTTGTCCCGTGCGCAAATCCTCGGGGCTCAGGCCGTGCTCGGCCAGCAGATCGCGGGGCAGGTAGATGCGGCCGCGCGGCAGGTCTTCGCTCAGGTCCTGCCAGAAATTAATCAGTTGCAATGCGCTGCAAATCGCATCGCTTTGTTGCAGCGAGACGGGGTCGTCGATGCCGTACAGATGCAGCAGCAGCCGGCCCACCGGGGTGGCCGAGCGGCTGCAGTAGTCAAGCAGCTGGGCACGGCTGTCATAGTGGTGCTGCACCACATCTTGCTCAAAGGCGCTGAGCAGGTCGCCCAGCAGCGGCAGCGGCAGCCTGTACTTGCCCAGCGCCGCGGCCAGCGCATCGAAGACGAGCGACCAGCGACCGCTGCCAGGCAGGCCCTGGGCGCAGGCCTGCAAGTCGCTGCGATACTGGGCCAGCGCTGCCAGGCGCTCGGTCGGCGTGGCATCGCCCTCATCGGCCAGATCGTCGGCCGTTCTGGCAAACCCGTAGATCGCAATCACCGCCGGCCGTACGGCGGCCGGGCAGAGCCAGGAGGCGACCGGGAAGTTCTCGTAATGCGA
>JBAXEN010000085.1:0-13182 GCA_037140415.1 Betaproteobacteria bacterium
AGGCAGCAGCGCCATCAGGCACAGACCGGCGAGCATGAGCACCAGCAAGGCATTGCGGCTGGCGCGCAGGGCCAGCTCCAGCTCGCTGCGGCCGGCCACAGTGGCAGCCAGGCCCATGATCAGGGGGTAGATCAGGTCGTGGCTCCAGGTCGGGTGGGCGCCGAGCAGGGCAGGTGAGGCGGTGCTGCCCAGCCAGAACAGCACAAAGCTCATGGGCAGCAGCGGCGATGACGCAGCGGTGCGTCCGCGCAGCAGGAAGTGGCTGAGGATGCGCTCGCCGCTGACGGCCAGCAGCAGCAGCGACAGCAGAGGCTGCAGCAGGTTCAGTAAGGCGGGCCGGGGCGGGTCGGGCGCAAATTCGGGCAACAGGAAGTTGGTGGTCAGGTCGCGGCCGCTGAGCCAGACCCCAGCGGCCATGACCAACAGCAAGATCGGTGTCACCCAATGCAGATAGCCGTGGTGCTGGTGGCTGGTCTTTTGCAGCGCAGCGGCCATGCCCAGCCAGGTCAGGCCCGCGGCCAGCAGCGCGCCCAGCAGCAGGGGAGCCAGAGCGAGGGTGCTTTGCATCTCAGGCCATCCTCAGGGGTGCTGGCTCTGCAGGCCAGCAGCCGCTGGCTGGGGCGTGCGCGCTCGCTCGCCCAAGGTGGGTAAAAACCGCAGCACCATCGCCCAGGCCTGCGACCCGATGGCCCGCTCGCACCACCGCGGACGCAGCCACAGCAGCAGCGTGAGGACCAAGCAAGGCGCCAGCCCGGCGACCAGCAGGCGCGCCAGCGGCGCGGCCCCGGCCATGTGCAACTGCATCGCCAGCACCACCGTGGCAGTGCCGCCCGTCAGG
The DNA here is from genome assembly GCA_037140415.1 of Betaproteobacteria bacterium. Lineage (GTDB taxonomy): Bacteria > Pseudomonadota > Gammaproteobacteria > Burkholderiales > Burkholderiaceae_C > Polaromonas. The sequence goes on from JBAXEN010000085.1 coordinate 839, forward strand.
AGCAAGCCGCGCAGAGCCGGCCTAGCCAGACTCGACCAGCGCAACCCAAGGGCGCGAAGAGCGGCGCCGGTCAGCAGCAGCGCACGGGCCAGTGACAGCAGGCCGACGGCAATGGCCGCCGCGGTGATGCCCAGCGGCGCGGCCAGCCACAGGCCCAGGGCGCCCAGGCCAATCAGTGGCAGCTGCAGCAGCCATTCATGGTGCGGCTTGCCGCTGTTCCACAGCACCGGGGTGGCGATGCCCCAGATGGCCAGTGCCGGCATAAAGGCCAGCAGCCAAGCCAGCACCGGCGCGGCCGCCTGCCAGCGTGCGCCGTAGAGCAGCAGCATCAGATCGGGCGCCAGCAGGGCCAGGGCAACAAAGGCGGGCAGGGCCAGCACCAGCAGCGCGGCCAGCATTTGCCCATAGGCCTGAGCCAGCCGACCGTGCTGGCTTTGCATTTGCGCGCCGGCGGCCAGGAAGGCCGGTTGCAGCGCGCCCAGCAACACACTGTTGGGCACGGCCGCCAGGTTGTAGGCCACGTTGTACAGACCCAGCGACCAGGTGCCCAGCAGCCGACCGATGAGCAGGCGGTCTAAGTTGACCAGGGTCCAATTGACCAGGTTGGTCAAGAACACCGCCTGCCCGGTGCCCAGCGTGGCGCGGGCGCGGGCGTACCAAAACAGCGGCTTCATGGGATGTGGCTGCACCGCCAGGCTGGCCAGCAAGGCGGTGCCCGCCTGCACCAGCCAGGCCGCCACCAAGGCCTGCACCCCCAGCCCGGCCCAGGCCATCGGCAGGCCGATCAGCAGATAGCCTGCGATGTAGCTCAGCAGCTGGATCAGGCCCAGCGCCTTGAAATTGAGCGCGCGGGTCAGCAGATGGGTGGCCGGCGCGGCCGCCGCCTGCAGCAGACAGCTGATCGACAGCCAGCGAATCACCGGCTCGGCCGCTGGCTCCTTGAAGGCCGCTGCCACGCTGGGGGCCAGCAGCTGCAGCAGCAGCAAGGCGGCCAGGCCCGCCAGCACTTGCCAAGTCCAGGCAAAGCGGACGTCCTCATCCTCGAGCTTGGCCCGCTGCATCAGACTCCAGCTCAGGCCGAAGCCGGCGACAAAGCCGGCCAGCGTGATGGCCACCATGCCGATGGCAAACAGGCCGAAGGCCTGCGGGCCGAGCTGGCGGGCCAGCAGCACCTGGGCGATCAGCTGCAGGGCAAAGCGGGCGCCGCCGGTCAGCACGCTCCAGCGCATGGCACGCACGCCAGGTCGACCGAGCGCGGTACTCACGCTACGCGCTGGCCCGGGGGGCGCAGGGTTTGCCGGGCAACGGAGGGGGGAGGGACTGCGTTGCCGGCGGGGAAAGACATGGCGCCATCTTGGCGCGGCTGTGCTGTTGGATCTGTCAGACCAGGCCGATGCACTCTGTAGTCAGGTTGCGACAGCACCAGCTTGTGCAAGCGCCGTCCCGGCACGGTGGGGCCTTCGATCAGGCGCCGCATCGCTGCGAGGGCGCAGCTCCCACACCCTCTTTTGAGGCCGCTGCCGGACCTGGTGGGAGCGCCGCCCCGGCGCGATGCGGCCTTGGAACGGGCCTGGTTCTCTATTGACTGCCGCATCACTGCAAGGGCGCATCTCCCACACCCTCTTTTGGGGCCACTGCCGGACCTTGTGGGAGCGCCGCCCCGGCGCGATGCGGCCGCAGATCAGGCGCCGCTGCGGCCGCCCAATCCGATCTGCGCTTGAATTCACATGCCCACGTAATTGGGCCCGCCGCCGCCTTCAGGCGTGACCCAGACGATGTTTTGCGTCGGGTCCTTGATGTCGCAGGTCTTGCAGTGCACGCAGTTCTGCGCGTTGATCTGCAGGCGGTCGGCGCCTGCGTCGGTCTTGACGTACTCGTACACCCCGGCCGGGCAGTAGCGGCCTTCGGGCCCGGCGAACTTGGCCAGGTTGGTGGCCACCGGCACTGATGCGTCCTTGAGCGTCAGGTGCGCGGGCTGGTTTTCTTCGTGGTTGGTGTTGCTGATGAACACGCTGGACAGGCGGTCAAAGCTGAGCTTGCCGTCGGGCTTGGGGTAGCTGATCTGCGGCATCTCGGCCGCTGGCCTGAGCTTGCCGTGGTCGGCGCTGCTGTTGTGCACGGTCCAGGGCGGGCTTTGCACGCCCACCTTGGGCAGGAACCAGTGCTCTACCCCGGTCATCAGCTTGCCCACCAGCGGGCTCTTTTTGAACCAGTTCTTGAAGTTGCGGTAGGTCCACAGCTCTTCGTGCAACCAGCTGGCCTTGAACTTGGCTTCAAAAGCGCTGAGCTCATCGCTGGCGCGACCGGCCGTCACCGCTTCAAAGGCCGCCTCGCCGCAGAGCATGCCGCTCTTGATGGCGGCGTGGCTGCCCTTGATGCGCGCTGCGTTCAAAAAGCCTGCATCACAGCCGACCAGCGCGCCGCCGGGGAACACCGTTTTGGGCAGGGCCTGGGGCGTGCCGTTGTTCAGCGCCCGCGCGCCGTAGCCGATGCGCTTGCCGCCTTCGATGTGCGCGCGGATGCTGGGGTGCGTCTTCCAGCGCTGCATTTCCTCAAACGGGCTCAGCCAGGGGTTCTGGTAGTCCAGGCCGATCACATAGCCGAGCGTGACCTGGTTGCCCTCGAGGTGGTAGAGAAAGCCGCCGCCAAAGGCCTCGTCGTTCAAAGGCCAGCCGGCGGTGTGCACCACCAGGCCCGGCTTGGCCTGCTCGGCCGGGATCTCCCACAGTTCCTTGATGCCAATGGCAAAGGTCTGCGGGTCTTTGCCTTCGGTGAGTTTGAATCGGCTGAGCAGCTGCTTGCCCAGGTGGCCGCGCGCGCCTTCGGCGAACACGGTGTACTTGGCATGCAGCTCCATGCCGAGCTGGAAGTTGTCGGTGGGCTCGCCGTCCTTGCCCACGCCCAGGTTGCCGGTGGCCACGCCTTTGACCGAGCCGTCCTCGTTGTAAAGAACTTCGGCGGCGGCAAAGCCGGGGAAGATCTCCACGCCCAGGCCCTCGGCATGGCTGGCCAGCCACTTGACCAGGTTGGACAGCGAGATGACGTAGCAGCCCTCGTTGTGGAAGTTGCGCGGCATCAGCCAGTCGGGCGTGCGCTGCGCGCCGGATTCAGACAGCACCAAGAGGTCGTCGCCGGTGACGGCTTGGTTGAGCGGGGCGCCGAGCTCCTTCCATTCGGGGATCAGCTCGTTCATGGCGATCGGGTCCATCACCGCGCCTGAGAGGATGTGGGCGCCGGGCTCGGAGCCTTTTTCGAGCACCACCACCGAGACGTCTTGGCCTTTTTCAGCGGCCAGCTGCTTGATGCGGATGGCGGTGGCCAGGCCCGCCGGGCCGGCGCCGACGATCACCACGTCGTACTCCATGGCCTCGCGCGGACCGAACTGGGCCAGGATCTCTTGGGGGGTCATGGGAAGCTCTCCGTGATAATCGACGTCGGGGATGGGGGCGCGCTGAGTGCTAGAAGAGGCTTTGCGCGGACAGCTTTGATTTTATGCAATGCGGTGCAAGCCATTGCAGGCCGGTATCCAGCCGGCGACAGGGGTGATTCAGGAGAGCTCATGAAGATAGCGATTCCCGAAAAGAAAAAACAAGTCTACGAGATGGAGATGCCGATACGCTGGGGCGACTTGGACGCTATGGGGCATCTGAACAACACCAGCTATTTCCGCTATTTCGAGACGGCGCGCATCGATTGGCTGTACACCTTGGGTCAGGTGCCGGGCCCGGCCAAAGAGGGCATCGTTATCGTCAATGCCTTCTGTAATTTCTACAAGCAGCTCGAGTACCCCGGCAATGTGCAGCTCAAGATGTACGCCAGCGATCCTGGGCGCACCACCTTCGAGACCTGGGTCACGATGGAGCGGGTGGGCGACCCGGGCGTGATTTATGCCGCTGGCGGCGCCACCACCATGTGGGTGGATTTCCCGAAACAAAAAGCCATCAACCTGCCCGACTGGCTGCGCGAACTCGTCACGCCCTGAGCCGGCCGAAGCTCGCTGCTCGCGCTGCGCTTTTGAGCGGACAGCGTGAGAGCCGCACCCTTGCGGCGATACGGCCTTTGATCAGACCCTGTGCTGAGTCAAGCGCGGCATCGCGCCGAGGGTAGCGCTCCCACAAAGTGGTCTCCCCGCATGGGCTGCCTGAGTCCGGCTGCGCTGTGGGAGCCACGCTCAGGCTGCAATGCAGCGATCGATCTGGCCTGGCTTTTAGCTTTTGACTTTGGGCACCCGACCCATGAGGTAGAACTCTGGGTTGGGCATCATGCCGGAGAAGCTGGCCATGCGGTTCGAGAGGCCGAAGAAGGCGGTGATGGCGGCGATGTCCCAGGCGTCTTCGTCGTCCAGGCCGTGGGCCTGCAGGGCGGCAAAGTCGCTGTCGTCGATTTCGTGCGAGCGCAGGCAGACCTTCATCGCAAAATCCAGGATGGCCCGCTGACGCGGGCTGATGTCGGCCTTGCGGTAGTTGACCGCCACCTGATCGGCCAGCAGTGGCTTTTTCTCGTAGATTCGCAAGATCGCGCCGTGGGCCACCACGCAGTACAGGCATTCATTGGCGGCGCTGGTGGCTGTGACGATCATCTCGCGCTCGCCCTTGCTCAGGTGGCCATCCTCCTTGAGCATGAGTGCGTCGTGGTAGGCGAAAAACGCCCGCCATTCGGCCGGACGTCGGGCCAGGGCGAGGAACACATTGGGGACGAAGCCAGCCTTTTCCTGCACCTCCAGGATGCGGGCGCGGATGTCTTCGGGCAGGTCGCTCAGGGCAGGGTGGGGGTAGCGGTTCATGGTTGGGAGCCTCGGTTTGGACAGAGATCATAAAGTGCGCCAGCCTTTGCTTCGCTATGCTAGGGCACCGTTTAACTTTTGGAATCCGCCATGTCAGACCAACCGGAAAGCTCCTCGGACAAGGGCGCAGCCTATGACCGAGGCTTGATCTTGCGCAAAAAGGTCATGGGCGAGACCTATGTAGCGCGTGCGCTCGGCGGGGCCACCGCGTTCTCAGAGCCCATTCAAGACCATATTACGGGCAAGGCCTGGGGCGACGTCTGGCAGCGACCGGGTCTGGACCTCAAGACCCGCAGCATGATCACCGTCGCCATCCTGACGGCCCTGGGCAAGCAGCATGAGCTCAAGGGCCATGTGCGCGGCGCGCTCAACAACGGCGTCACCCCCCAGGAGTTGCAGGAGTTGCTGTTGCATGCGGCGATCTATTGCGGCGTGCCGACGGCGGTCGATGCGTTTCGCACTGCGGCTGAGGTGGTGGACGGGCCGCAAGACTGAGGGCCCGCAGGCTGCCTCAGCCGGTGCAGTCATCGGGCAAGGGCGGCAGACGCTTGAGCAGGCGCACCTCCTTGCGCAGCGACAGCAGTTCCTCGTGCAGCTTGCGCAGCTCCAGCAAGAGCTCGCGCTCGATCTCGCGCTCCTCGGTTTCGACGAAGATGGCTGCCACCGAGGCGGTCACCAGCGAGAGCACCGCCAGACCGACCAGCACCACCAGCACCGCAAACACCCGCGATGCATGGGTGCTGGGCACCACATCGCCGTAGCCGACGGTAGCAGCGGTGGTGAAGGCCAGCCAGAGGCCATCGCCCAGGGTTTTGATCCCCGGATCCAGCAGCCAGAAACCCAGGCCCCCGAGGCCCAGGATGGCCAGGGCCAGCCCGACCGAGTAGAGCAGGCCGCGAATCGCGACCATTTGCAGCCGCAAGCGGGGAACCGGGCGTGAATTCATGCCCAAACTGTACCCAGACCCAGGGGTCTGATGACAGCTCGGCGCGCAGGGTGGGGGCGTTGACGGGGTTGGCCGCAGTGAAGCAGTGCCTCAGGCCCAGAAGGCCTGCCAAATCAGCTGATTGCTGTTGCTGAGCTCATCGACCGTGGTCACCACCCCTTGAAGCAGAATGACCTGATCGGCCACCGACAGCGAGTTGCTGATGTTGCTTGCGTCAAACTGCCCGCTGCTGCTGATCAGCAGGCGGGTCGAGCCGGTGCCTGGGTTGTTGTTTTGATCGACTTGTTCAGAGCGTACGAAGAGCCCCAAATTGTTGAAGTTATTGCGAGTGGCGGTGCCCAGCAGGTCGGCGATATTGAGCGAGTCTGGATTGCCGCCGCCTTTGGTGAAGTCGGTGATGGTGTCCACATCGGGCTTGCCGGCAATGCCGGCGTCGCGCTTGAGCCAGAAAAATTTATCGGCGCCACTCCCGCCGGTGAAGCTTTGCGAGCCAGCTCGATTAATAAAGACGTCATTCGAACCGCTGCCTGTGGGCGGCGTTGTACCGCTGACCCAAAGGTCATCAGGCAGGGTGTTGCGCGAGACCTTGAGCACCTGATAAGCGTTGCTGGGGTTGCCCGCATCGTCAACCGAATTTGCAGTGACGGTGTAATAACCTTCGGACATCCTGGCTACATTGGCCGCCGGTAGCTTGATGTTGGCCGCGTCAGCGCTCAGGCTCTGCCCCAGGATGCTGGCTGAAAAGCCGTTCTGGCTGCTTTGCCCACTGACTGTATAGGGCACCAGGGTATCGCCCGAACCTTGGACTGCCAGCGTCGATGCGGGTGTGCTGCCGATGGTCAGTGCCGGCGGGATCAGGTCGTAATTGACGCTGCTGGTGGGCGGGGTGTCCAGCGCATTGCCGGCTGGGTCCTTGAAGACGGTGTCGGTCCTGAGCTTGACCTGCAATTGACCAGCGGTATTGGGCGTCGGGTCGACGATGAAGCTGTAGCTGTTGGTCTGGCTGTTGAAGGCAAAGGAGTTGGTGCGGATCGAACCGTTGGTGAGGCTGAAATCGGTCTGTACCAAAGGCGAACTCAGGGCTTCGCTGAAGCTTGCGTTGTAGGCGATGCCGCCCGCACTCTCGACGATGTTGACCACATTGTCGGCCGTGCTGTCGGTCCAGTTTCTCGTCAGGCTGGACAGTTTGGGACTGACCGTGTCGAAGCCGCGGCTCAGTGCCGGACTGGCGCCGGTAAAGGCATTGCCGGCCAGATCGGTCAGGTCGGCCGGGGTGAGCAGGCTGAAGTTGAAGCTGCCGTTGTTGCTGCTGGCCTTGGGCTCCAGCACCACTGAGTAGGTCTTGAGGGTGATCTGACGGAACGATCCGCTCTTGAATTGGGCATCGCCGCTGACGCTCAGGTCATTGAGGGTCAGGGCGCGGCTGGGGTCGCGGGCCAGGGTGATGGAGGCCGTCAGCCCGTTGGCAAATTCGGCGATATTGAGCTTGTTGTCGCCAGGCTTGACATTGCCAGTGCCGGCTTCCAGCGCCGCCAGGTTGTCGGTGAGGGTGGCACCCCAGGTCGAAGGGTAGATGAGGGTGAGGTCGACATTGCGGCTGCTGCTGTTGCCGGGCGGGTCGATGGCTGTGACGGCAAAGCTTTGGGGGCCTTCGGGCAGGTCGGCGCTGGGGGTCCAGGTCCAGTTGCCTTGGGCGTCCACCTGAGCCGGGCTGCTGGTGCTGCTGCCCGCTGGCTTGATGCTCACGGTATTGCCCGGCTCGGTGCTGCCCGAAAGCGTGGGTCGCTTGGCGCTGGTCACCGTGTCGGTCTTGGGCCCGGTGTTGCTGCTGTCCGCTAGATTTGCGCTGAGGCTGGGCGGCTGAAGATTGAAACCCACCGGCGCAAACTGCAGTGCGGTGCTGGTGAGCGCGGCTGGGTCCAGCGGATTGCCGGCGTTGTCCTTCAGGAGTGCTGCTGCGCTGGCATTGAGCTGGACCTGCAACTGCCCGGTGCTGCTGGGCGTCGGATCGACAATAAAGCTGTAGCTGTTGGTCTGACTGCTGACCGCAAAGGAGTTGGCGCGGATGGTGCCATTGGTGACGGTGAAGTCGCTTTGCGTGGGTGCGGTACCCAGGGTCTCGCTGAAGCTGGCGCTGTAGCTGACACCCGCTGAACTTTCGCTGATGCTCAAGACACTGTCGTTATTGGTATCACCCCAGCTGCGTGCCAGGGTCAGGGCAGGACGCACCGTGTCAAAGCTTCGGCTCAGGGCGGGGCCCGAGCCGGTGAAAAAATTACCCGCCAGGTCGGTGAAGCCGCTGGAGTTGCTCAGCGCATCCTTGAGCTTGAGGCTGAAACTGCCGGCATTGTTTGCGGCCTTGGCTTCCAGCACCACGGTGTAGGTGGTGGCATTGGTCTTGGTCAAGGAGTTGGCCTTGATCTGCGCATCACCGCTGACCAGCAGGTCATCAAGGCTCAGGTCGCGGCTGGCTGCGCGGGCCAGGCTGAAGGTGGCGGTCAGACCATTGGCAAATTCTGCAATATTGAGTTTGTTGTCGCCGGGCTTGACATTGCCGGAGCCGGCTTCGAGCGTCGCCAAGTTGTCGGCCAGGGTGGCCGCCCAGGTGGAGGCGAAGATGGTCAGGTCCAGGTTGCGTGTGGCGCTGTTGCCCGCTGGGTGGGTGGCGGTGGCTGTGAAGCTCTGCAGGCCTTCAGGCAGATCGGCGCTGGGGGACCAGGTCCAGTTGCCTTGGGCGTCGACCTGTGCTGGACTGCCGGTGCTGCTGCCCGCCGGCTTGATGTTCACCGCATTGCCCGGATCGGTGGTGCCCGTCAGCGCAGGCCGACGTACGCTGGTGACGGTGTCGGTTTTCGGCCCCGTGTTGCTGGCATCGGCCAAAGCGGCAGTCAGGCTGGGCGGCTGGAGGTTAAAGCCCACTGTCTCGAATTGCAGTGCGCTGCTGGCCAGAGACGCCGGGTCCAGCGGATTGCCGGCGTTGTCCTTCAGGAGTGCTGCGGCGCTGGCATTGAGCTGGACTTGCAACTGCCCGGTGCTGCTGGGCGTCGGGTCGACGATGAAGCTGTAGCTGTTGGTCTGACTGTTGAGCGCAAAGGAATTGGCGCGGATGGTGCCATTGGTGACAGTAAAGTCGCTTTGCGTGGGTGCGGTACCCAAGGCCTCGCTGAAGCTGGCGCTGTAGGTGACGCCAGCTGTGCTTTCGCTGATGCTCAACACCTTGTCACTATTGGCATCGGCCCAGCTGCGTGCCAGGGTCAAGGCAGGGCGCACCGTGTCAAAGCTTCGGCTCAGGGCCGGGCCCGAGCCGGTGAAAAAATTACCCGCCAGGTCGGTGAAGCCGCTGGAGTTGCTCAGCGCATCCTTGAGCTTGAGGCTGAAACTGCCGGCATTGTTTGCGGCCTTGGCTTCCAGCACCACGGTGTAGGTGGTGGCATTGGTCTTGGTCAAGGAGTTGGCCTTGATCTGCGCATCACCGCTGACCAGCAGGTCATCAAGGCTCAGGTCGCGGCTGGCTGCGCGGGCCAGGCTGAAGGTGGCGGTCAGACCATTGGCAAATTCTGCAATATTGAGTTTGTTGTCGCCGGGCTTGACGTTGCCGGAGCCGGCTTCCAGCGCCGTCAAGTTGTCGGCCAGGGTGGCCGCCCAGGTGCTGTTGTAGACGCCGACCACCACATCACGCGTCACAGTACCCGCGCTGTTGCTGGCCGTGACCTGGAAGGGCTGATCGCCGTCGGGCAAGTCGGCCGCCGGTGTCCAGCTCCAGTTGCCCTGGGGGTCGACCTGGACCGGGATGCTCGGTCCGCTGGGGCCCTTGATGCTGACGGTGTTACCGGGCTGGGTGGTGCCGGTGAGGGTGGGCCGGCGCACCGTGGTGACGGTGTCGTTCTTGGGGCCCGAGTTGGTGGCGTCGGTCAGGCCGACGGTGAGCAATGGTCCCAGCAGGTTGAAGTTGGCATCGGCAAATTGCAGGGCAGCGGCGGTCAGGGCCGTGGGGTCCAGTGGGTTTCCCGCTGAGTCCTTGATGAGTGCTGCAGCTGCGGCATTGAGTTGCACCCGCAGCTGCCCGGAGCTGTTGGGCGTGGGGTCGACCACGAAGGTGTAGCTGTTGGTCTGGTTGTTGATGACGAAGCTGTTGGCCCGGACTGAACCATTGGTGATGGCGAAGTCGCTCAGGGCCAGCGGGTTGCCCAGGGCTTCGGTGAAGCTGGCGCTGTAGCTGATGCCGGCTGTACTCTCATTGATATTGAGGATGTTGTCGTTGTTGGTATCGCCCCAGGTGCGGGTGAGAGTCATCACCGGGCGGACGGTGTCGTAGTTGCGGCTCAAGGCCGGGCTGACCCCGGTGAAGGCATTGCCGGCCAGGTCGGTGAAACTGGTGGCGTTGATCAAGTTGTCCTTGAGCCTGAGGCCAAAGCTGCCGCTGTTGCTGGCGCTCTTGGCCTCCAGCACCAGGGTGTAGCTGGTGGGGCTGACCTTGGTCAGCGAATTGGCTCGCAGCTGAGCGTCGCCGGTGATCAGGAGGTCGTCGGCAGTCAGGGCCCGACTCGGTTCGCGTACCAGTGTGAGAGTGGACGTCAGGCCGTTGGCAAACTCGGCGATGTTCAGCTTGCTGTCGCCGGGTTTGACGTTACCTGTGCCCGCCTCCAGGGCGGTCAGGTTGTCGGCCACCGAGGCGCCCCACGGTGTACCCCAAATGCCGACCACCACATCACGGCTGGTGCTGCCTGCCGGATTGCTGGCGGTCACCTTGAAGGCCTGATTTCCCTCAGCCAGCTCGCCGGGTGGCGTCCAGCTCCAATTGCCCTGGGCATCTACCTGTGCCGGCGTGCTCTGACCATCTGGGCCTTTGACCATCACCGTGTTGCCCGCTTGGGTGGTGCCAGTGAGCGTTGGCCTGCGAACGCTGGTGACCGTATCGTCTTTCGGGCCGGTATTGGTGCTGTCGGTCAGTTTGACGGTGAGCGGACCGGCGCCATCGGTGGGCGCAGGGGGGCTGCCGCCACCTGTCGATGTTGGCGTGCTGCCGCCTCCGCCTCCGCCACCGCCACCGGCAGCAGCCGCTGCGGCCAGGCCTCCGGCACCGATGGCGGCCAGACCCAAGCCGCCTCCGGCAGCGGCGGCTCCGCCCGCTGCAGCGCCTGCGGCGGCGGCTCCGCCTGCCGCCCCCGCAGCACCTGCCGCCCCGGCAGCCGCTGCACCCCCGGCTGCACCACCGAACGCACCCAGCAATCCGACCGGGCCGCTGCCCAGCACTTGGGAAATGGCCATGCCGTCGGCCAAGGCCACGATGTCGTCACTCAGCTCAGCGGTACTTGGAATGAAGGGATAGGTGAGGTTGTCTTCGGCCAAGCCGGCGAAGCTGCCTGGCGAGACCTGGTAGAAGTTCTCGACGATCAAATCGACCTGATCGGGCTTGTAGTCCTCAATGTGGATCAGCAGATCGTTGCCACGGCGGCGGGCATGAATCTGCTGGGGGGCCCGACCACTTTCGTCTTCGGTGACCAGGTACCTAGCACCGGCCACAGCAGGCACCCGCAGGGTGGCGATTCGGCCAGCCGGAATCAAGTGGGTCATCGATGACGGCGAGCTGACGCTGGCCCGCGCGCCCTCTGTCTGAACCGGCTCCTCGGTGGAGGGCGCCAGAACGCTGAGTCTGTAGGTTTTCGAATTCATGCTGGCTCAGCTCCTGCTGCTGTTCGTGATGATCTCTACCCGCCGGTTGGGCGCATTGCAAGCCAGGCGATTTTTTTTGCTGTTGCCTTGCCGCTGGCAGTCAGTCACCAAGAGTTGGGAGGTGCTCAGGCCCTCGGCCTGGATCTTGCGCGCCGGTATGCCACTGTTGATGAGGATCTTGCGCACCGTCTCGGCGCGCTCGGCGGATAGGCGCTTGTTGGTCGCGGCCGAACCCGTGGGATCGGTATGCCCTTGCACCGAAATGCTCTGGATGCTGCGGATCTGCTCTTTCAGGAGGCGAGCGATACGGACGATTTCGGCGTGCCCCTGCGGGCTGAGGTCTTGCACACGCGAGCCGCCAAACTGGAACAGCATCTCCGAGGACAAGGTGTGTTTTCGCTTGACTTCCGGCGCAGGCGACAGTTCAACCACCGACGGGGGTTTTGGCGCTGCCATAGCCACCGCCGCGGGCGGTGGGGCGAGCGGTGGGGCGAGCGGTGGGGCGAGCGGTGGGGCGAGCGGTGGCGCGGGCGGTGGGGCGGCCGTCGGCGCGGCTGCGACAAGGTTTTCAGTTTCCACAGCGAGGCGGCAGTCCTGGTTGGCGGGCAATCGCGACAGGGCATGGACTTGCCGGCGCAGCTCCTGCATCGCGCTTGGTGCGCTGGCAGGCGTCTGCGATAGCACCCGCAAGGGCTGGCTGGCCGTGGGCGCCGCCACTTCGATATAAGTGACACCACCGGGGCTGGTGCGAACCGGGACAGACGGCTTTTGTTGCAGTCCGTTGGTGGCCTGTCCGACCACCTCCAATTCAATGGTGCCGGGGCAGACCCTGGCCTCGGAAAAGCCGCCCGGCAACAAGGCGGTGTGCAGGCGCCCGTCGATCAGGATGTCGGTGGGCAGGACGCGAGAGCCGGCGGGTGTCGATTCCTTCGCCCTCATGAA
>JBAXEN010000086.1:0-13026 GCA_037140415.1 Betaproteobacteria bacterium
CCAGGCTGGCCGCGTCTTCGGCCACATGGCGGCTGCTGGCCACCACCACCGCAATGGCCTCGCCGACAAAAGCCACCTCATGATCGACCAGCACAAACGGCGTGGTGTTCTCTGGCAGCGCCGCCAGCGCAAAACCCAGGGGCATGCGCCAAGAGGTCAGCTCGCCAAACAGGTCCTGCTTGACATACACCCCGACCACGCCGGGGACGGCGCGGGCCCGCTCGGTATCGATGAACACGATGCGCGCATGCGCCTGGGCGCTGCGCACAAAACAGGCATGACAGGCGTCGTCCACCGGCACATCGTCGAGAAAGCGCGCCTGGCCGCGCAGCAACTGCTCGTCTTCGATGCGAGGCACGCTCTGCCAGACGCCGGTGCTTGGCGGGTTGGTGGTCATGCCGACCTCCTGCCCTCTTGCGCATTGAACGCCTGGACGGCCTTCAAGGCGGCAGCGACGATGTTCTGGTAGCCGGTGCAACGGCACAAGTGCCCGGACAGCACCTGCCTGATCACTGCCTCGTCGGGCGCCGGGTGAGTCTCCAGCAATTCGGTCAGCGACATCAGGATGCCAGGGGTGCAATAGCCGCACTGCAATCCATGGCTGTCATGGAAGGCCTGCTGCAGCACGCTGAGCGGTCCGTCCTCCTGCGCCAGGCCTTCGACGGTGCGCACCTGCGCGCCCTCGGCCTGGACCGCCAGCATCAGGCAGCTGCGCGAGGACACGCCATCGACCAGCACGGTGCAGGCGCCGCACACCCCATGCTCGCAGCCGAGGTGGGTGCCGGTCAGACCCAGCTCGTTGCGCAGGAAGTCGCCCAGATGCAAGCGGGGCTCGGCCTGGCCGCAGCGCGGCTGGCCGTTGACATACAGCGTGACCGGCGATGATCCATCGAGGGTTTTCATTCAGCGCTCCACCCTTTCAAGGGCACGCTTGAGCGCGCGGCCGCACAGCACCTGCGCCAGATGCTGGCGGTACCAGCCTTGCACATGGCTGTCGCTGGTCGCCTCCACCGCCTTGCAGCAGGCGGCGGCTGCGGCCAGGTCAGCGGCCTGCGCACGCGAGCCCAGCAGCAGCTGCTCGGCCGCCTTCACCCTGACCGGCATGACCGAGACGCCACCCAAGGTGATCGAGACCCGGTCGACCACGCCCTGCGCGTCCAGGCTGATCAGCACCGCCGCCGAAACGATGGCGAAATCCCCGTGCCGGCGGGCGTATTCCTCAAATGCATGACCATGGCCACTGGCCCAGGGCCGCAGGCTGACCGACAGCAGCATTTCATCGGGCTCCAGCGAGGGCGTCATGTAGCCTGCGGGAAAGTCGTTCATTGGGATCTCGCGCCGGCCCCGTACACTGGCCACAGTCAGCGTGGCGTCCATCGCCATGGCCACGGTCGGAATTTCAGCCGAAGGATCGAGTTGGCACAGGCTGCCGCCGACCGTGCCCCGGTTGCGCGTCTGTCGGTGGCCGACATGGCCGATGGCCTCGCCGAGCAGCGGCAGGCGGCGGGCGATCAGCTCGGAAAACTCGATGTCGCGCTGGCGCGTGGCGGTGCCGATCTCGATGGCATCGCCCCGCTCGCTGATGTGGGCCAGCTCAGGAAGGCGGCCGATGTCCACCAGCACCTCGGGGAAGGCAAAGCGCAAATTAAGCATGGCCAGCAAGGACTGCCCGCCGGCCAGGATGCGGGCACCCTCGATCTCATGAAGGGCAGCCAGGGCCTCATCCAGCGTCTGCGGCAGGACGTACTGAAAAGAAGGCGCCTTCATGAAGCGATCAGATCTTGGACAGATCCAGCGAAGAGCGGACGAACAGATCCTCCGGCGCGACCAGGCGCACCGACAGGCCCTGGCCATGGTGGTACTGCGCAAACTTCTCGATGACGTGTCGGTTGGCGTCCAGCCCGTAAGGCCAGAAGTCTTCTCCCATCAAGGCCTTGGCCTCGTTGTAGTGGTGCACCATCCAGGGCAGGGTGACAGCCAGGTGGCAGATCTCGTTGAGCTCATGCACCGCCAGCGCCTTGGCCTTGAGGAAGGCCTTGTAGACGCTGACCGCCAGCCAGGGATGCTGCTCGACCAGGGTCTTGCGGATGCCAACCATGTGCATGATGGGAAAAATGCGGGTGCGCTGGAAGTAGTCCTTCTCGTCCTGGATGTAGTCCTTGAACAGCCGCCCGACATGAGGTGCGCCGCGCAAAAAACACGATGGTGCGCGCGCGCCAATACAGCCGTCGAGCTCGCCGGCCTCGAGCATGCCCGAGAGGGTTTTGTCATCGGGAATTTGCTGCAGATCGACCGAGTCAGGCAGCGAGATCGGCGCCCGCTCGCCCCGGCCGGCCTCTTCAATGCCGCCGCGCCGCCAATGAATGTCGCTGGGCTTGACGCCAAACTCTTCTTCAAGGATGCCGCGGATCCACACATTGGCAGTGATCTGGTACTCAGGCACGCCGATGCGTTTGCCCTTGAGGTCCTGCGGACGGTTGATGCCCCGATCGGTGCGCACATAGATGCCCGACTGACGAAACACCCGGGAGAGAAAGGCCGGGACCGCCACATACTGGTTGTCGCCACGGGCAGTGGTCATCATGTGGCTGCTCATGGAGATTTCGGTGATGTCGAATTCGCCATAGCGGAAGGCGCGGTGAAACGCCTCCTCCGGCTCCAGCGGCACTGCGGTGATGTCGCAGCCCTCAACCTGCACGCGTCCATCGAACAAGGCCTGGGTCCGGTCGTAATTACCGACCGACATGCTCAGCTTGAGTTTGCTCATCTTCTACCTTAGTGGGGTTGATCGAAATCAATCGACTTTCAGATTCAGGCGCTTGGCGATGACACTCATGCGATCGATGTCGGCATGGACCACCCGCTGAAACTGGGCCGGGTTTTCAGTGGCTGGCGTGTAACCCAGATCCAGCAAGCGCTTTTGCATCTCCGGGTTCTGAATGATTTCAGCCACCACCTCGTAGATTCTTTGCTTGATCGGCTCGGGCGTGCTGCCCGGCACCCCCAGACCCTGCCACTGCGACATCTGAAAATCGGCCGAACCGCTTTCAGCCACAGTCGGCAGATCGGGCAGGAAGGGGGCACGCTGGGCGGAGGTAATGGCCAAAGCGCGCAGCTTGCCAGTCTTGAGGTGTCCAAGAGCACCGGAGACCGTCACCACGCCGAAGTCAAGCTGCGCGCCCAGCAGGTCGACCAGGGCCGGCCCACAACCCTTGTAAGGCACATGAGAATTCTTGGCCTTGAAGGCGATGTTGAGCAGCTCGCCGGCCAGGTGCGGCGCTGTGCCCGAACCGCAGGAGCCCCAATTCATGGGGGCCTTGTTGGATGCTGCCACCAGATCGGCCAGGGTCCTGTGCGGAGACTGCGCCGGCACTAGCACGACCATGGGCGCATAGGCCACCCCAACGACGGGTGCGAGGTCTTTGCGGGGGTCGTAGCCCAGCTTTTGATAAACCGCCGGCGCCAAAGCGTAGGAGTCATTCATCATCATCAGGGCCGAGCCGTCGTTGGGCCGCCCCACCACATAGGCCGCAGCCAGGGTGCTGCCGGCGCCAGGCTTGTTCTCAACCACCGCCGTCATGCCGCGCTTTTGCAACTCGGTGGCAATCATGCGGGCCAGCAGGTCCACGCCACCGCCTGGGGCAAAGCCGACGGTGATCTGCACCGACTTGGGGCCCCAGCTCTTATCTTGTGCACCAGCAAGCGGAGCGCCGAGAAAAGCGGCGCCAGCCAAGCCAGCCAGCAGAGCGCGACGAAACAAGCCTCGGTGAATTACAAAACCCATTTTTGAACTCCTTTGGTCAAACAAACGCAGTTCCAACACGCCAAATTATGCAAGTGTAGCGACATTTTTTTTCCGTCGACAAGTTGCCCATCGGCACAGCCTTCCCAGTGATTACCCGAAGGCCTGTGATTTCAGCCCATGAAAACAGATCCCCATGAAACCAAGCCCTATGCAAACCCCATAAAAGCCTAGCGAAGATCGTGCCACGGGGCGGGTCGCCTTGAGCGCCGGAACCGGCGCCAAAAGCAAGCCTCCACCCATCTTGCCAAGGCCTCGCATTCTGACTAATATACATGTGTGCTGAACGTTTTTACCCGGGCAAACCCTGATGCTGTCACGACCCTTGTCATCGCGGCTTTGCTGAGACACTGTAACCATGAATCGGTCCCAAAGCACAGCCGTTCGACAAGTGCGGTTATTGGCCCAGCCTGAATCAGCCAACACTGCGGCGCTCTCCTTCTGAAAGGCACCACCGAAGAGGTCTCTATGTACCAAAACCAAACCGTGATCGGGCTGACCGATGCGTCCAAACAGCCCGATCTGACCCAGTGCATCTGGCCCGCCGACGCGCTCAACACCATTCCCGACTGGGTGTACACCAGCCGCGCCCTGTATGACGCGGAGATGGACAAAATCTTTCGCGGTGACACCTGGAACTTCGTCGCCCTGGAGGCCGAGATTCCCAACGCGGGTGACTACAAGCGCTCCTATGTGGGCTCTACCCCAGTGGTGGTCTCACGCACAGAGGACGGCTCCATCGCGGTGTTTGAAAACCGCTGCGCCCACCGCGGCGCCGAGTTCTGCCGCAGCCATCGGGGCAATGCCAAGGAGTTCGTCTGCCCCTATCACCAGTGGTCCTACGACCTCAAGGGCAATTTGCAGGGCGTGCCCTTCAAGCGCGGGGTCAACAAGCTCGGCGGCATGCCCAAGGACTTCAAGAACAGCGACTACGGCGCCCGCCAGCTGCGCGTGACTGCTCGGCACGGCGTGATCTTCGCGTCCTACTCCGACAAGGTCGAGGCGCTCGAGGACTACCTGACCCCCGAGATCCTGGAGGAATTCGACACCACCTTCAATGGCAAGCCGCTCAAGATCCACGGCTACTACCGCAATGAGCTGCCCTGCAACTGGAAGATGTACCACGAGAACCTGAAGGACCCCTACCACGCCACGCTGCTGCATTCCTTCCTGGTGGTGTTCGGCCTGCTGGTGGCGGGCAACAAGTCTTTGATGTTTGCCGACGCCCAGCACGGTCGGCACGGCATCATGGCCTCGGCCAAGTCGGAGGACAAGTACGCCAAGGTGTCCGAGGAAAACAAAAAGGAGATGCGTTCCTTCCACGAAGGCCTGCGGCTGCAGGACGAGCGTTTTCTGGAGTTCATCAAGGAGTTCAACTCGCCCTGGTCGGTGACCATGATGACGATCTGGCCCAACCTGATCGTGCAGCGCGAGATGAACACCCTGGGCGTGCGCCACATCATTCCCAATGGGCCCGACAGCTTGATCATGGAGTGGACCATGTTCGGTTATGCCGACGACACCCCCGAGATGGAGCGCCACCGCCTGCGCCAGGGCAATCTGATGGGGCCGGCGGGCTTTTTGGGGCTGGAGGACAACGAGGCCATGAAATTCGTGCAGGAAGGCGTGCGCCGCTCCAGCGGATCGGTCAACAACATCTTGCTCGACCCGGGCACCATCGGCACCTCCAACACCTTGATTTCGGAAGCAGCAATACGCGCCATGTATGCCTACTACCGGCAGGTGATGGGCCTGAAGGTGCAAGGAGAGGCCGCATGAACCAGCCCTACGCCCACCGCCCCCGCCGCATCGACAGCCAACGCGCAGCGCAACTGCGGGAAGACATCGTTGCTTTCCACACCGAGTACTGCGGCGTGCTCGACCGCGGCGACCTGGAACAGTGGCCGCTGTTCTTCACCGAAGACGCGCTCTATCGCATCACCGGCCGCGAAAACGCCGAACTCGACCTGCCGGTCGGCCTGGTCTACTGCGAAGGCCGGGCCATGATGCACGACCGCGCGGTGGCGATCGCGCGCACCCAGATGTTTGCTCCGCGCTACAACCTGCACATGATCGGCCAGGTCAGGGTCGAGGCGGAAGACGCGGGCGTGATCATCGCCCAGACGCCCTTCCTGCTGATCCAGACCCTGGTCGAGGGCGCTTCGACAGTGCACCTGGCCGGCTGCTACCACGACCGCTTCGTCAAGGTCGATGGCCAGCTGCTGCTGGCCGAGCGCCATGTGATCCACGACACCAACATCCTGGCCAATGATTTGGTCTATCCCACCTGAGGCCACGCGCACCATGCCCCCAATGAACACCACCCCAAAAATCGCGTTTGAAGAACATTTCTCGATTCCGGTCTTTTCCGAATATGCCAAGGCCTTCACCCAGCACCTGCCGCCGGAGATTCGCCACGACCTGGTCTACCGGCTCGAAGACATGGACGCCAAGCGCCTGGAAGAAATGGACGCCGGTCGGGTCGAGTATGTGATCCTCTCGCAAAGCGCGCCGGGCATGCAGGCCGAACGCGATGTGGCCCTGGCTGAGCGCCTGGCCACTGAGAACAACGACTTTCTGGCCCAGCGCATCGCCCGCAAGCCCAAGCGCTTTGGCGGCTTTGCCCACCTGTCCATGCACGACCCCAAACAGGCAGCGCGCGAGCTAGAGCGCGCCATGAAGCAGCTGGGCATGAAGGGGGCGCTGATCAACGGTCACACCTGCGGCCGCTACCTCGACGAGCCTGCCTACGACGAGTTCTGGGCTGCCGCCGAGGCGCTGGACGCGCCGATCTACCTACACCCGGCCAATATGGCCGAAATTCCGGTGCTGCTCAAGGGCGCACCGGTGCTCTACGGCGCCACCTTCGGCTGGACCATGGAGACCGGCGGCCACGCGCTGCGCCTGCTGTTTGCCGGCGTGTTCGACCGCTTCCCGGGCCTCAAGCTGCTGCTGGGCCACATGGGCGAGTTCCTGCCCTTCATGCGCTGGCGCCTGGACAGCCGCTTTGCGGCCTATCCGCACGGGGTGACGCTCAAGAAAAAGCCCTCGGAATACTTCCAGTCCAACATCCTGATCACCACCTCGGGGGTCTGCTCGGCGCCGACCCTGATCGGTGCGATCGGCGAGATGGGGGTGGACAACGTGCTGTTTTCCATCGACTACCCTTACGAGTCCACCGTCGATGCCTGCCGCTTCATCGAAGCCGCGCCGCTGGACGAGGCCACCCGCCACAAGATCTGCCATGAAAATGCGCGCCAGCTCTTCAAACTCTGAGGGAGACACCCAGCCATGACCCGCCATTTCCGGATCGGACAGATCGTCCCCAGCTCCAACACCACCATGGAGACCGAAATCCCGGCCATGCTGACCGCCCGTCAGCAAATCCGGCCCGATGAGCGCTTTACCTTCCACTCCAGCCGCATGCGCATGAAAAAAGTGGTCAAGGAAGAACTGGCCGCCATGGACGCCGAGTCCGACCGCTGCGCCATCGAGTTGAGCGATGCCCGGGTCGACGTGCTGGGCTACGCTTGCCTGGTGGCCATCATGGCCATGGGCCCGGGCTACCACCGCGTGTCGCAAGAACGGCTGGGCCAACGCACCACCGATAACGGGAAAACCACGCCGGTGATCACCAGCGCCGGCGCACTGGTCGATGGCCTGAAGGTCATGCAGGCCAAGAAGCTGGTGGTGGTGGCGCCCTATATGAAGCCGCTGACCGAGTTGGTGGTCGACTACATCCGCCGCGAAGGCCACGAGGTGATCGACTACCGCGCGCTGGAGATCCCCGACAACCTGGACGTGGGACGGCACGACCCGAGCCGGCTGCCGGCCATCGTGCAACAGCTGCGCTACAGCGAGGCCGATGCGATTGTGCTGTCGGCCTGCGTGCAGATGCCCTCGCTGCCCGCCATCGCCCACGTCGAGGCGCTGACCGGCAAGCCGGTGCTCACCGCCGCCGTGGCCACGACCTATGCCATGCTCAAGTCGCTGGGGCTGGACCCGGTGGTGCCCGGGGCCGGCGCCCTGCTCTCTGGCGCCTACGCCTGATCGGGGTCGACATGGCATCGACCTTCGTCAACGGCCGCAACATCGCGGCCAACGGCATCCGTCAGCATGTGCTTCGCTACGGTGGGCCTGGTGGCGGCCGTGAACAGCGCGACACCGTGGTGCTGGTGCCCGGCATCACCAGCCCAGCCATCACCTGGGGCTATGTGGGCGAGCGCCTGGGCCAGCACTTCGACACCTATGTGCTGGACGTGCGCGGGCGTGGCCTGTCCTCGGCCGGCGACGAGCTGGACTACTCGCTGCAAGCGCAAATCGACGACGTTACATCACTGGTGCAGGCGCTCGGACTGAGCCGTTACGCGCTGATCGGCCACTCCATGGGCGGGCGCATCGTTGCCGGCGCCGCGGCTGCGCAGCCGACCGGGCTGAGCCGGGTGGTGATCGTGGACCCACCGGTCTCTGGGCCGGGGCGCCGCCCCTATCCCTCGCAATACCCCTGGTACGGCGACTCAATCGCCGTCGCTGCGCTGGGCTGCGACCGCGAAACCATGCGTCGCTTTTGCCCCACCTGGACCGACGAGCAGCTGGACCTGCGCGCCGAGTGGCTGCACACCTGCAACCCGAAGGCGATCCGCACCTCGTTTGACGGCTTTCACACCGACGACTTCCACCGCTACCTGCCGCAGATCCGCGTGCCGACCCTGCTCATGACCGCAGAGCGCGGCGATGTGGTGCGCGACGAAGATGTGCAGGAAATCCAATCCCTGCTTTCAGGCGTGCTGCACCGGCGCGTCCCGAATGCAGGCCACATGATTCCCTGGGACAACGAAGAAGGCTTTTACGCCGCCTTCGGCGACTTTCTCGGCCACACCGTCTGAACACCCCCTGAGAGGAGACTGAAGATGCCCGTCAGCGACCACCAACTCACCCAGGCCTGGCAAGAGGTGCTGCGCCTGTCCAAGCTGCAAGCCGGCCAAAGCGTCACCATCCTGACCGGCGCGGCCACGCACCCGCAAACCCTGCGCGCAGCGACCTACGCCGCGCAGGCGGCCGGCGCCATCGTCAGCCGGGTGGACCTGCCGCCGATCAATGCCGACAAGGCGCTCAGCCGCGACGCGCTGGCCTACCTGGGCGAAACGCCGCTGACCGGCAACCCGGCGGCCATTGCCGCACTCAAGGCCATTTACTTGTTGACCGACATGATCACCCTGCTGTTCTCGCCCGACCAGATCGACATCCTGGAGTCGGGCACCAAAATCCTGCTGGCGGTCGAGCCGCCAGAAGTGCTGGTGCGCACCGTGCCGACCGAAGCCGACCGGGCCCGGGTTCTGGCCGCCTCGGAAAAGCTCAAGAAGGCCAAGACCATGCGGGTGGTATCCAGCGCGGGCACCGACGTCACCTTTCAACTCGGCGAGTTCCCAACGATCAGCGAATACGGCTATGTGGACGAGCCCGGCCGCTGGGACCACTGGCCCAGCGGCTTTCTCTTTACCTTCGCCAACGAGGGCGGCAGCAACGGCACCATCGTGGTCGACACCGGTGACATCGTGCTGCCGCAAAAAAGCTACACCACCGCGCCAATCAAGCTGAGCATCGAAAAAGGCTATGCCCGCAAGATTGAAGGCGGCATCGATGCGCAACTGCTGGCCGAATACATGGCCACCTTCAAGGACCCCGAAGCCTATGCCATGTCTCACATCGGCTGGGGA
Source organism: Betaproteobacteria bacterium (assembly GCA_037140415.1). Taxonomy (GTDB): domain Bacteria; phylum Pseudomonadota; class Gammaproteobacteria; order Burkholderiales; family Burkholderiaceae_C; genus Polaromonas. Next base: position 9,520 of record JBAXEN010000086.1, read on the forward strand.
CTGCAGCCGCGCTGCCACTGGTCCACCCTGGCCATGTACGACAAGGAACAAACCATCGCCATGGACGCGCGCGCCTTCGAGGGCAACTTCCTGTTCTCGCTGGGCCCGAACAACGAGGCTGGCGGCAAGCGCACCACCGCCTGCCACATCGACATCCCGCTGCGAAACTGCACCGTGATGCTCGACGGCGAGGTGGTGGTCGACAAAGGCAAAGTTCTCGACAAGGGCACAGCATGAGCGAGACCGAGGTCTATGCGCGCCAGGGCTTTGGCGCGGCGATGGCGCCCAAGGCGCCCTACGGCCTGCTGATCGTCGACTTCGTCAACGGCTTTGCCGACCCGGCGCAGTTCGGCGGCGGCAATATCCCGCAGGCCATCGAGCGCACGCGCACCCTGCTCGCCACAGCCCGCGAGCGCCACTGGCCGGTGGCGCACAGCCGCATCGTCTACCAGGACGACGACGCCGACGACAACATCTTCTCGCTAAAGGTGCCGACCATGATCACGCTCAAGGAGGACCTGCCCTCCAGCCAGATCGTCGACGTGCTCCAACCGGTGCCCGGCGAGCTGGTGGTGCGCAAGAACGTGCCCTCGGCTTTCTTCGGCACCTCGCTCGCGCCCTGGCTGACGCAGCGCGGTGTGCAAACTCTGCTGGTGGCCGGTGCGGTGACCAGCGGCTGCGTGCGCGCCAGCGTGGTCGATGCGATGTGCTGGGGCTTTCGGCCCCTGGTCGTGACCGACTGCGTGGGCGACCGGGCCATCGGCCCGCACGAGGCCAATCTGTTCGACATGGGTCAAAAATACGCGATCCTGATGGACCGCGACAGCGCGCTGCAGGCCAGCGCCTGAACCGGCTTCCTACAGCGAGGTGCGCGCCGGTGCGCGCGAATACTCGTTGTTGGCCTCGACCAGGGTGGTCAGCAGCTTGAGGAAGATTTCCTGGTTGCGCTCAGACAGCGGCGAGAGCAGGCGCTGCTGGGCTGAATGCATGTGCCCATGCAAGAGCTTCATGACGCGAAAGCCCTCTTCAGTGATGAGCGATTGGCGCGAGCGTTTGTCGGCTGGGTGCGGGCGGCGCTCGATCAGGTTTTTCTCTTCCAGACGCTTGAGCACATCGGCCGTGGTGGTGCGGTCCAGACCGATTTCGGTGCCGATTTCGGTCTGGTCCAGGCCGGGCTTGAGCGAGAGCGCCGTCAGGATGCCAAACTGCACCGGCGTGATGTTGTGCTCCTTGCACTCTTCGGAAAATATGGCGTAGTGGATCTGATTGAGCCGGCGGACCAGGAAGCCCGGACGCGACCAGAGCACCTGGCGAATCGGATCGAAATTATCGAGCGCAGAGCCGGGCGGAGGGTTCGCAGACTCGCCGGCAGTCGACTTTCTCATCAATGGCTTCCAGTCAATCGCACCCAGGACGAATTCCAAAAGTGCCTGGGCTTATCTTAACCGCTCAAGCCTGCTTCAGCGCTGGCCCCGCGGCCCTGAGCAGCGGGCTGAAAGAGCCCAGAATCAGAGGCAAACCATTGCTCCGTCCAGCCTGGGACGAGGCACCTGCGCAGGGCGCTTCAGCGCTTGCGCCGGATCACAAACGCGTTGTTCGCCTGCTCAAAGCCAACGGACGGGTAATACGACATCGCGCCAGGCGCTGCCAGCAAGATCAGCGACACCTCGTCACCGATCACCGCACGCGTGCGCGCGATCAAGCTCTGGCCTATGCCCTGCCCCTGATACGCCTTGTCGACCGCCAGGTCCGACAGGTAACAGCAATACGCATGGTCGGTCAGCGATCGACTCACGCCCACCAGCTTATCCGCATGCCAGGCCGAAATCACCAGCGACGGCGCGGCAAACATGCGCGCAATCCGCGGCAGATCGGCCGTTGGCCGGGTGATGCCCGAGGCATCAAAGACACGGGCAACTTCGATGGGGTCGAGCGCAAGGTTGTGGCGGTAGGAGATGGTGGACATAGGATTTGCTGGTCAACACTTTGGCGGAGTAGGCACAGTCCGGCTGCACGCCTAAACTCTATACATGAAACGCGACGCCATCGAGACTTTTTTTGCCACCTTGCGCGCAGCCAATCCGCTGCCGGTGACCGAGCTGGAATACACCACGGTGTTTGAGCTGCTGACGGCGGTGCTGCTGTCGGCGCAGGCGACCGACGTCGGGGTGAACAAGGCCACGCGGCGGCTGTTTCCGGTGGCCAATACGCCTGCAAAAATTCTTGCGCTGGGGCTCGAGGGGCTGGAGTCTTACATCAAGACCATCGGCCTGTACCGCAGCAAGGCGCGGCACCTGATGCAGACCTGCCAGATCCTGATCGACCAACACGGCGGGCAGGTGCCGCGCGACCGGCTGGCGCTACAGGCCCTGCCCGGGGTGGGCCGCAAGACGGCCAATGTGGTGCTCAACAGCGCCTATGGCGAAGCGGTGATGCCGGTGGACACGCACATCTTTCGGGTGAGCAACCGCACCGGCCTGGCGCCGGGCAAGACGGTCGACGCGGTCGAGGCCGCTTTGATGCGGCGGGTGCCGCCCACCTACCTGGTGCATGCGCACCATTGGCTGATCCTGCACGGCCGCTATGTGTGCCAGGCGCGCAAGCCGATGTGCTGGCAATGCGCGGTCAGCGAGAGCTGCGACTTCAGGCCCAAAACACAGCAAGGCTGACGAAGCTGCGCAAGCCAACAGCCAGGCGCTGATGAGCCGCCCGACAGATCAAAGGATCGAGGGTTTGCACGAATGTCCGAATGTTTGTACGGGTGTTCAATTTGGGCATGGACATGAGGGCCAGAACCACCCGACCCGACCGCAAGGCCGCCATCTTGCTGGCGGCCGAAAAGCTGTTTGCGCAGCGGGGCTACCACGCGGTCACGATCCGACAGATTGCTGATGAGGCGAGCGTTCCGCTGGCGCTGGTGGGCTACTACTACGGGCAAAAGCAGGCGCTGTTTGAAGCCATCTTCGCCCACTGGAACGGCACGATTGAAGAGCGCCTGCATGAGTTAGAGCTGGCGCGCCAGACGAGCGGGCCGCAGGGGCGGCTGGTGGGGATCGTCGAGGCCTTTGTCGGCCCGGTGCTGCGCCTGCGCGCCAGTGCCGAAGGCGAGTATTACGCTTTGCTGGTGGCCCGCGAGCTGGCGCACGCCACCGACGCGGCCGACCGGGTTCTGAAAAGCTATTTCGATCCCCTGGCCCACGCCTTTATTGACGCTTTGGCCGAAGTGCTGCAGCATGCGACGCGCGCGCAAGTGGCCTGGGGCTACCAGTTTGCGCTGGGCGCGCTGGTGCATCACATCAGCGACAAACGGGTGCAACGCCTGTCGCTGGGGCTGAACACGCCCAGCGACCCGGCGGCACGGCCCGCGCTCATCGATTTCATTGTGGGGGGGCTGCAGGCGGCCCTGCCATCGCCCCCTGCCGCATCGGCAGCTCATTTCAAAACCAAAAGGAGACTTTCATGAAACGACGCACCCTGCTGTCTGGCGCCGCCGCTGCCGGCCTGGCC
>JBAXEN010000087.1:0-12878 GCA_037140415.1 Betaproteobacteria bacterium
TAAAAGACCCCCGAAGGGATCCGAAGGACATCTATTCCACGGTCGGTGTTCTTCTGCTGAGAACCTCTTAGGTGGGGCTCACCTGCCAAGGCAGGTGTCTTCCGGCGGATGCCAAACGCTGAAGAACCCAAGATTATACAAATTTCGGCGGGCTTTGCACCAGAGTGTGGGCCCGATGGCGAATCTAGCGGTTAGCATCGCAAACATGTTCAGTTACCGCCACGCCTTCCACGCCGGCAACCACGCCGACGTGTTTAAACACATCACCTTGTTGGCCCTGCTGAAATACCTCACGCAAAAAGAGGCGTTGACAGTGATCGACACCCACGCAGGAGTGGGCCTGTACCGGCTCGACAGCGACCACAGCCATACCAGTGGCGAGGCCAGCGAAGGCGTGCTGCGACTGGCTGCAGCCTTGCAGCACCAGCGCGCCGAGGTGGCGCCAGCCATTGGAGCCTATCTGGACTTGCTGGCCAGCCTGAATCCGGATTTTGGCACCTCGCACGACCCCACCTCCCTGCGCGTCTACCCGGGCTCTCCCTTTATCGCCTCGCAATTTCTAGCGGGGCGCCACAAACTCAAGCTGTTTGAACTGCAACCCGCTGACTTTCGGGCCCTGTCGGGCAATATGGCGCAGCTCGAACTCGGACGCAGCGTCGTCTGCGCCATGGAGGACGGCTTTGAAGCTCTGCGCCCGCTGCTGCCGCCGCCATCGCGCCGCGCGCTGGTGATCTGCGACCCCAGTTACGAGATGAAAACCGACTACGGCCGGGTGAGCGCGGTGATCGGCGAGGCGCTCAAGCGCTTTCCCACCGGAACCTATGCCATCTGGTATCCGCTCATTCCCCGCCCAGAAGCCCACGATCTGCCCAAAAAACTCAAAACGCTGGCCAGCCGGGCCGGCCGCCCCTGGCTGGACGCGGTGCTGACCGTCAAGGGCAGCAAGCTGCACAAGACGGTCGAAGGCCAGACCCTCAGGCCTGGCCTGCCGGCCAGCGGGATGTTCATCATCAACCCGCCCTACACCCTGCACGGCGAACTCAAAGCAGCGCTGCCGCAGCTGCAACAATGGTTGGGGCAAGACCACAACGCGAGCCACAGCCTGAGCCAAGGCAGTTGAGCAGCCCTGGGCTGGCGAATAAGCGCCGGCTCAGCGTGCGCGCAGGCGACTGACGATCTCGCCGACCGCCTGCGATTGGTTCATGGTGTAGAAATGCAGTCCCGGCACACCTGCGGTGAGCAACTGGTCGCACAGATCGGTCACCACATCCAGACCAAAGGCCTTGATCGAGGCGCTGTCGTCACCAAACGATTGCAGACGCAGCCGAATCCAACGGGGTACCTCGGCGCCGCAGGCATCAGAAAAGCGCAGCAACTGGGTCGAGCCGGTGATCGGCATGATGCCCGGCACCACTGGCACATCCGCACCGTGGGCCAGCGCATCATCGACAAAGCGAAAGTAGGCGTCGCTGTTGAAAAAATACTGGGTGATGGCCGAATCAGCGCCGGCCTTGATCTTGGCTGCAAATGCCTGCAGGTCGGCATGCGGCGAGCGTGCCTGGGGGTGAACTTCCGGGTAGGCGGCCACCTCGATGTGGAAATGCGCTCCGGTTTCAGCCCGAATAAAGGCCACCAAATCACTGGCGTACTGAAACTCACCGCCCGCACCATAGCCGCTGGGCAGGTCGCCGCGCAGAGCCACCAGTCGCTTGACGCCCATGGACTGCAACTGCGCCAGTTGCTCACGCACCCGCGCCCGGGTCGCACCGATGCATGAAAAATGGGAGGCTGCCTCCACGCCCTCGGCCAGAATCTCGCTGACGGTGGAGAAGGTTCCCTCCTGGGTCGATCCGCCCGCACCAAAAGTCACCGAGCAGAACTGAGGCTGGTGGGCGTAGATCTGCTGGCGCACGCTGCGCAACTTGCCGGCGCCCTCGGGCGTCTTCGGCGGGAAAAACTCAAAACTCAGCGGTACTGCCTTCATGGCTGGATTCCTTGAATACTGACAGCCGCTCAAGCCTTGCGCTTACGACGGGCCGGGCCGGGCTGGCCGTCGTGGGCGGCTTGCCTGTCGTCCTCGTCGGTCACAGGCTTGATGCGGCTGCCACGCGACTGACGTTTGGGGGCCTGGCGCGCGGGTGCGACAGGCAGCGGATCGGACACGTGGGCCCGCTTGCGGGCATGGAGCAAAAACTCTCGATTGCCATCGCCGCCCTCAATCGGCGAAGCCAGCCAGGCCAAGACCTCCAAGCCCAGTTGCTCGCAGCACTGGCGCAGGCGCTGCTCGACCCCTTCAAAAAGCGCGGGATCCTTCACGATGCCGCCCTTGCCCACCTGCCCCGGCTGCAGTTCGAATTGCGGCTTGACCAGCAGCACCGCATCGCCGCCGAGCTTGAGCAGCTGCACCATCGCGGGCAGCACCAAGGTCAGCGAAATAAAGGACACGTCAGCCACCAACACATCAAAGGGCTGGTGCAGCGACTCGTCGCTGCTGCCGCTGACCCGGTCGTGCTCCAGCCAAAAATCCAGCGGACTGAGGCTGCGTGCGTTGATGCCTTCGATGCAGACCACCCGCGCATCGGCACGCAAGTTCGGATGGAGCTGGCCCTGCCCCACGTCGATGCCCACCACCTGGGCGGCGCCGTGCTGCAATAGGCAATCGGTAAAACCGCCGGTCGACTGACCCAGGTCCAGGCAACGCAAACCGGTGACCTTCAGGCCGGTGGCGGCCAAGGCGCCCTCCAGCTTGAGGCCGCCGCGCGAAAGATAGCGGGCCTCCCGGGTATCGCCAAGCTGCAGCTCGGCCGTCTCGGGCAGTTCATCACCGTTCTTGGCAATGACCTTCCAAGCGCCGTCACGCTCACGCCAGCTCACGCCCGAGGCAATGAGTCGCTGGGCCTGCGAGCGGGTGCTGGCGTGGCCGCGTTCAACGAGGAATAGATCGGCGCGCATAGGGCATGACATCCTCCCTGAGTGAGGGAGGGTTGGGACGGCAACAACGAGCGGCCAAGGGCAGCCAGCCCCTGACCTCAACCCTCTCCCCAGCGGGGGAGAGGGCGTGTGCATCAATAGCGATAGGTGTTGGCCTTGTACGGGCCTTCCTTCTTCACGCCAATGTAGGCCGCCTGCTCTTCGCTAAGCTCGGTGAGCATGGCGCCGACCTTCTTGAGGTGCAGACGAGCCACTTTTTCATCGAGGTGCTTGGGCAACACATAGACCTTGCCCACCTCGTAGTCGGCCTGCTTGGTGAACAGCTCGATTTGCGCGATGGTCTGGTTGGCGAACGAGGAGCTCATGACAAAGCTGGGGTGGCCGGTGCCGCAGCCCAGGTTCACCAAACGTCCCTTGGCCAACAAAATGATGCGCTTGCCGTCAGGGAAGATCACATGATCGACCTGGGGCTTGATTTCTTCCCACTGGCATTTCTCGAGCGCGGCAACGTCGATTTCGTTGTCGAAGTGGCCGATGTTGCAGACGATGGCCTGGTCCTTCATGGCGGCCATGTGCGCGTAGGTGATGACGTTTTTGTTGCCGGTGGCCGACACAAAGATGTCGGCCTTGTCAGCGGCGTACTCCATCGTCACGACTTTGTAGCCTTCCATGGCCGCCTGCAGCGCGTTGATCGGGTCGATTTCGGTGACCCAGACCTGGGCGCTGAGTGCGCGCAGGGCCTGTGCCGAGCCCTTGCCCACGTCGCCGTAGCCGGCCACCACCGCCACCTTGCCGGCGATCATCACGTCGGTTGCGCGCTTGACCGCATCGACCAGCGACTCGCGGCAGCCATACAGGTTGTCAAACTTGCTCTTGGTGACCGAGTCGTTAACGTTGATAGCGCGCAAGGCCAGTGAGCCCTTGGCGGCCATTTCATTGAGGCGCAGCACCCCGGTGGTGGTCTCTTCAGTCACGCCGACGATGTTTTTCAGCCGGCGGCTGTACCAGCTGCCGTCCTCGGCCAGCTTGGCCTTGATCGCGTTGAAGAGGCACACCTCTTCCTCGCTGCCTGGCTGGGCCAGCACGCTGATGTCTTTCTCAGCGCGGGTCCCCAGGTGCATCAGCAGCGTGGCATCGCCGCCGTCGTCCAGGATCATGTTCGGGCCTTCTTCGGCCGAGCCCTTGGCACCCTTGAATTCAAAAATGCGGTGGGTGTAGTCCCAATAGTCGACCAGGGTCTCGCCCTTGTAGGCAAACACTGGCGTGCCTTTGGCCACCAGCGCTGCAGCGGCGTGGTCCTGTGTCGAAAAGATGTTGCAGGAGGCCCAGCGCACATCGGCGCCCAAGGCTTGCAGGGTCTCGACCAACACGGCCGTTTGAATGGTCATGTGCAGCGAGCCGGTGATGCGCGCGCCTTTGAGCGGCTGTGCGGCCGCGTACTCCTCGCGGATGGCCACCAGGCCAGGCATCTCGGTTTCGGCAATTTTGATTTCCTTGCGACCCCAGTCGGCCAGCGACAGGTCAGCAATGGCGTAATCCTGGGTATGCAGGGGCTTGAGCACAGCGTTCATTGAGCGTTTCTCCAAACAAAGACTAGAAAACCCACAAGGGGCCGGCGCCAGCACAAAAACCAAGGGGGGAGTCCGGCTCACCCAACAAGGCCCATGGCGGGCGGGTGAGCGTCGTTGCAAAGAAAAGGTGTCTGAGCCTAGACCACGCCAAGGTGGGTTGCAACGCTCCTCAGAGACCGGGGCAAATTGTAGCCCGCCTGCGGGTGTCCTTCAGGCCTCGGGTGCAGGCCCGAGCAAGGCACAGGGGCTCTTGCCGCTCAGGCTCAGCCATCGCTGGCGAGTTGGGTGGCCCTCTTGAACACAGGCTTGAACAGGCCGTGCAGCCTTGGCAACCCTGGCGCGCGCAACACGCATGGCCTGCCGGTCAGAGCAGGCAGGCTTCAGCGCGCAAGTGGGCGCCGAGTTGCCAAGCCACTGAAAGTGCCGACCAAGACCGCAAGGGCCAAAGCGGAACCGGTCAGGCCCTCCGCAAAAATCGTTAGATTCGCCAACCAGGTGTGATCGGAGCACGGACCCAATCTGTAATGCAAAAAGCCGTCCAGCCCCAGAGCACCGTACACGGCAAGGACCAGCGCGCCGCAAAGCGTCCACCCCCGGCTGAGCAAGCCCAGCCCCGCAAGACCCACGCCCGCCACCACCAGCCACGCCCAGTACACCGTTTCGCGGTCCATCCAGCCTGGCAAGCCAGGGTAGAGGAAGATGAACTCCGCGTTGTGGACATAGTGCGACAGGCTGGCCAGCGTGTAGAGGCCGTACAAAAACCACAGGCCCGACGGCAAGGAGCGGCCAGAGGTGACAAGAATTCGAGGGACCATGCTCTTAGTGCGTAGGCCGCCGTAGACGGAAGCGGGCCTGACCATGGTAAGGGAGCACTCGGCGAGATGCCACAACCCAATTGCAAAAACTCGTCAGGCGCCAGGCTGGGGAAAAACGCAGCTGCGGGCGCGCAGCCGCTCAGGCCGGCTGCGCCAGTATCACGGCCAGGCTCGCATCCAGACTTTCGGAAGGCGGGCGCCTAAATCCGGAGCGAGCGTAGCGCTGCAAGCGACCCAGCAAAAACGCCTGCAGCAGCGAGGCCCTGAGCTGGGCATCGACTGTGGGCGTCTGCGAAGCTGCGCCGGCCTCGCGCAGCAGCAGGCGCCACTGTGCCTCCAACTTATCGAAAAACAGGTTCATCCGCTCTTGCAGCCGCTCGTGCTCAAAAACCAGTGCATCGCCCACCATCACGCGGGTCATGCCCGGGTTCTTCTCCGCAAACTGCACCAGGATACGGGCTGTTTTGATGACCCGCGTCAGCGCGTCGGGCTCGCGCTCGTGCAACTGGTTGGTCAGCGAAAAAACAGAGCTTTCAATGAAGTCGATCAAGGCCTCGAACATCTGCGCCTTGCTGGCAAAGTGCCGGTACAAGGCGGCCTCGCTGACCCCCAAGCGGGACGCCAGGGCAGCGGTGGTGATGCGCTCGGAACCCGGCTGCTCGAGCATGGTGGCCAGGGCCTGCAAGATCTGTACGCGGCGCTCGCCAGGCTTGGGCCGCTTGCGCACGGGTGTATCAATAGGCGCTGCTGGGGACTCGGCTTGAGAATCGGACATGCTCGCAAGCTCCGGGGAGAGGGGCTGAAAAACCATTCTCGCACAGCGCCCAGGGCGGTCCGGGCGCCGTGTCGCAGCCGGCTCAATGAGAGCGGATCATGGTGCCGTAGGCCTGATCGGTCAGGATCTCCAGCAGCATGGCATGTGGCACACGCCCGTCGATGATGTGCACCGAGTTGACGCCGCTCTTGGCTGCATCAAGCGCGCCGGAAATCTTGGGCAGCATGCCGCCCGAAATCGTGCCGTCCTCAAAGAGTGCATCAATCTGGCGGGCGCTCAAGTCGGTCAGCAGTTTGCCGTTTTTATCGAGCACGCCGGGCGTGTTGGTCAGCAAAACAAGCTTCTCTGCCTTCAGGACAGTGGCGAGCTTTCCAGCCACCACGTCGGCATTGATGTTGTAGCTCTCGTTGTTCTCGCCAAAGCCGATCGGGCTGACCACCGGAATGAACTGATCTTCCTGCAAGGCACGCACCACCGAGGGGTCAATCTGCACGATATCGCCCACCTGCCCGACGTCATGCTCCTTGCTCGGATCTTTGGCATCGAGCATTTTGAGTTTGCGCGCGCGGATCAAGCCGCCGTCTCTGCCCGTCAGGCCTACCGCCTTGCCACCGGCTTGATTGATCAGGCCCACGATGTCCTGTTGCACCTCACCGGCCAGCACCCACTCAACCACTTCCATGGTTTCGGCATCGGTCACGCGCATGCCCTGCACAAACTCGCCCTTTTTGCCCAGCCGGTTGAGGGCGGTCTCGATTTGCGGGCCGCCGCCATGGACCACCACCGGATTCATGCCCACCAGTTTGAGCAAGACCACGTCCTCAGCAAAATCGGCTTGCAAGGCAGGGTCGGTCATGGCGTTTCCGCCGTATTTGATCACCAGGGTCTTGCCATGAAACTTGCGGATATAGGGCAGAGCCTGGGCCAGGATCTCGGCCTTGTCACGCGCAGCGATATGGGTCAGGTCAGGGGCGGTAGAACTCATGGCAAAGGGCAATAAAAAAGGGCTGTCTTTTCAGAAACAGCCCCGATTGTGCAGCACGGCCGCCCTGCGGCCTTGTGCAACTCAAGTCTTGATCAGGAAATCGTCCTTGGCACGGCCCTCGGCCACCAAAGTCGACATCCAGCGCGGCATCAAACCACGCCCCGTCCAGGTTTCGCCGTTGGGGCCCTGGTATTTGGGCGCTACGGTGGATGTACCAGCGCTCTTCTTGGCAGCACGGCGGGTTCCTGCGACCTTGACCTTGACCTTACCAGCGGGGCGGCCGCGGGTCTTGGGGGTCTTCTTGAGGCCAGCGCTCAGGTCCTTGACGGTGATGCCGAAGGCCTGCATTTTTGCCAGGATATCCTGCACCGTGCTGGTGAACTCGCGTGAACGAATGTCAGCTGCCTGCTTTTGCAGCTTTTCGATTTGCGACTGGATATCGATCAGATTGCCCATATTAATTCCTCAATTGGTTTGGATGGTCCACCCAAAACGGCGGATGATCGGAATGATAAACCAGTTTCTTAATATCAGGTCAATATGACATTCTCAGCGGGTCGGTTTTCATTCAAAACAAGGGGCCTGGGCCAGCGCCAAACCGCGGGCATCTTTATCAGACAGAGCCGGTAACCCGCTCAAAGGCCATTGAATGCCAATTTGCTCATCATTCCAGCGTATGCAACGCTCATGCGCCGGGGCGTAGTAATCGGTGGTCTTGTAAAGAAACTCGGCCATTTCGCTGAGCACCAGGAAACCATGGGCAAAACCCGGTGGAATCCACAATTGTTTATGGTTGTCCTCGGACAGCTCAAAGCCAACCCAACGGCCGAAATACGGTGAACTGCGCCGCAAGTCAACGGCCACATCAAAGACGCGGCCGCGCACCACCCGTACCAGCTTGCCCTGTGGTTGCTCGATCTGGTAGTGCAAACCCCGCAGTACGCCCTGGCTGCTGCGGCTGTGGTTGTCCTGCACAAAATCGGGCGCCAGTCCGGTGGCTTGGGCAAAAGCGCTCCGGTTAAAGCTTTCAAAAAAGAAACCGCGGGTATCGCCAAACACCTGGGGCTCGATCAGCAAGACGTCAGGTACCGCAGCGGGCGTGACCTTCATGGATCAATACACCGTGTTCTGCAAAATCTGCATCAGGTAGCGGCCATAGCCATTCTTGAGCATGGGTCGGGCGAGCTTTTCGAGTTGCTCGGCATCGATATAACCCTTGCGAAAGGCGAGTTCTTCCGGACAGGCGATTTTCAGGCCCTGTCGATGCTCGATGGTGGCGATAAATTGTCCAGCCTCAAGCAAAGACTCATGGGTGCCGGTATCGAGCCAAGCCATGCCCCGGCCCATGACCTCAACATTGAGCTCGCCACGCTCAAGATACACGCGATTGACGTCTGTGATTTCAAGCTCGCCGCGGGCCGAAGGCTTCATGCTCGCGGCGATATCGAGCACCTGGTTATCGTAAAAGTACAGGCCGGTGACGGCGTAATTGGAGGCCGGTCGGACCGGCTTTTCCTCAATGCTGACGGCACGGCGCTGCGCATCAAACTGCACCACGCCATAACGCTCCGGATCCTGCACGTGGTAAGCGAACACGGTGGCGCCGGCCCGGCGCTCATTGCTGGCGCGCAGCTGGGCCTCCAGGTCGTGGCCGTAATAGATGTTGTCGCCCAGAATCAGCGCTGAATCGCCTGCACCGACGAAATCGCGGCCGATGATGAACGCCTGGGCCAGCCCGTCCGGGCTAGGCTGCACCGCATAACTGAGCGACAAGCCCCACTGACTGCCGTCGCCCAGCAAGTCGGCAAAGCGCGGCGTGTCCTGCGGGGTGGAGATGATCAAAATATCACGCAGACCCGCCAGCATCAGCGTGCTCAGGGGGTAGTAAATCATCGGCTTGTCGTAAATCGGCAGCAATTGCTTGGAGACGGCTTGCGTCACCGGATAAAGCCGGGTGCCGGAGCCGCCCGCCAAAACAATGCCTTTGCGAGGAGTGGTCATGAGGGACTCAAAGTATTTCAGCGAGCATTCGGTCCACCCCCTGCTGCCAAGGCGGCAAGGTCAGACCGAAGCGCGATTGCAGTTTCAAGGTGTCCAGACGCGAGTTGTGCGGCCGCCGCGCAGGGGTGGGAAAGGCGCTGGTGGGTACCGGCTTGATCTCGCGCACGCGCAAAGGCAAGTCAGGCTTGCTGCGCCTGGTCTGCTCGACCACATGGCTGGCATAGCCGTGCCAGGAAGTCAGGCCGGCTGCAGCCAGGTGGTAAAGGCCGGCGACGCCTTGGGGTTGGCTCATTAGGCTGACCTGGCGTAAAACCTGTGCAGTGATGTCGGCCAGCAGATCGGCGCCGGTCGGCGCGCCGATCTGGTCGTCAATCACCTGCAATTGCTCGCGCTCACCGGCCAGGCGCAGCATGGTCTTGGCAAAGTTGTTGCCGCGGGCAGCGTAAACCCAGCTGGTGCGAAAAATCAGATGCCTCTCGCAAGCACCCTGGATGGCGCCTTCGCCCTCGAACTTGGTCTGGCCATAGACATTGAGCGGCGCCGGCGCATCGCTCTCGCGCCAGGGCTGCTGACCGCTGCCGTCAAACACATAGTCGGTGCTGTAGTGCACCAACCAGGCACCCAAGGCCTGGGCCTCGCGCGCCAACGCAGCCGGTGCGGTGGCATTGATCATGCGGGCCAATTCGGGTTCAGACTCCGCCCGGTCTACCGCGGTATGCGCCGCCGCATTGACAATGATCTGCGGCGCGTATTCCCGCACGGTGGCTGCCAGCGCTTGGGGCCTTGTGAAATCGCCGCATCCCTCGGTGCTGTGAAAGTCCAGGGCGAGCACCGAGCCCAGGGGCGCCAGGCTGCGCTGCAGCTCCCAGCCGACCTGACCTCCCTTGCCCAGCAGCAGAATTTTCACGCGGCCGCTCCATATTGGGTCTGCACCCATTGGCGATAGGCGCCGCTTTGCACCCGCTCCACCCAGCCCGGATGATCCAGATACCAGCGCACGGTTTTGCGGATACCGCTGTCAAACGTTTCGGCGGGCTTCCAGCCCAGCTCCTCGTGCAAGCGGCTGGCATCGATCGCATAGCGTCGATCATGGCCGGGTCGGTCGCTCACATGGGTGATCTGCGAGCGGTAGGACTGGCCATCAGCGCGCGGGCGCAACTCATCGAGCAACTGACAGACCGTGTGCACGATCTCGATATTGGCTTTTTCATTCCAGCCGCCCACGTTATAGACCTGACCCACCCGTCCGGCCTGCAGCACCCGGACGATGGCGCTGCAATGGTCCTTCACATAAAGCCAGTCCCGCACCTGCAGACCGTCGCCATAAACCGGCAGGGGTTTACCGGCCAGGGCATTGACAATCATCAGTGGGATCAGCTTTTCCGGAAAATGGAAGGGCCCGTAGTTGTTGCTGCAATTGGTGGTCAGCACCGGCAGGCCATAGGTATGGTGATAGGCGCGCACCAGGTGGTCGCTGGCAGCCTTGCTGGCGGAATAGGGGCTATTGGGCTCGTAGCGGTGGTTCTCCGTAAACGCCGCATCACCGGGCCCCAAAGAGCCGTAAACCTCGTCGGTCGATACATGCAAGAACCGAAAATCCTCGCGCTGTGCCCCCTGCAGCGCGCTCCAGTACTGGCGCACCGCCTCCAGCAGGCGAAAACTTCCCACCACGTTGGTCTGCACAAAGGCATCTGGACCCAGAATCGAACGGTCCACATGGGACTCGGCCGCAAAATTAATCACGGCGCGAGGCTGATGTTCGGCCAGCAACTGCGCGATCAGGCCCTGATCGGCAATATCGCCGCGCACAAAATGATGTCGGGCATCGCCCTGCAAGCCTGCCAGGGTTTCCAAGTTGCCCGCATAGGTGAGCTTGTCTAAATTGACGACAGGTTCGGCCTCGGGCAACGCCAGCCAGTCGAGCACGAAATTACCGCCGATAAAGCCGGCACCACCAGTCACAAGGAGGGTCATAAAAAATCCTGCGCAAGACCGGCCCAACAGGCCTGAGTCACGCCAGAGATTCTATGCCCCGGTCGGGCCCGTGAGCCCTAAAAGCGCGTTGCCTCCCGACTTAGGCCAAGATGGCCGCCGCCCCCGCTCGCGGGACCGGGCTCTTAAGGGGTTTGCGCCTGTTCGACACACTGCCCCATTTGCGCAAAATAGCGCTGGGCCAGTGCTGTGGGCTGCACATACTTAACGCGGTTGTCCGTCTCGTCGGCCGCCAGCGAAATCATGCCCTTGGCCCGCAGGGACTTGAGCCTGCGGTGCGCGGTGGTCGACGAAATATCGCTGGACATGCCCATGGCCTGAAGAACCGTGATTTTTTGGTCGCGGTACCAGACCGAGGCGAACAAATTGAGTAGCCGCTCTTCGACCGGGTCCAGGTCAGGAGCATCGGGAAGTTCGCGAATTGCCCGCGCCAAATTGAGAAAGCGCAGGTAGATGGATGAGTAGAGGACAGAATTTGGCATTCGCCATGATAAGCCCGTTTTCCGATTCTTGCCAAAGCAGTCAGCCACAACCTGACTCTGCTGCCCGCTAAAGCTGATGTGGCGGCTAGACCCCGGTTGACTGTGCAGGGCCCAAGGCGCCCAGAGCGATGATTCAAGCCAATAATCCCAAGGCGCGGTGCAAGGCGATACAGTTGACCATCGAAGGAGAACAGCATGGTAGGCAAGAAGCAGGACAACCCGGCCACAGAAGCGGCCGACAAGGTGCGGGAATCAGCCCAGCAAATTTGGCTGGCTGGCCTCGGGGCCTTTGCCAAGGCCCAGCAGGAAGGTGGCAAGGTGTTCGAGGCGCTGGTGCAGGACGGGGTTAATTTGCAGCGCAAGACGCAGGCCGTGGCCCAAGAGCGGATGGCCGAGGCGACCGAGCGGATCACTGAAATGGCCGGCGGTCTGAGCGCCAAGGCCGGTCAGCAGTGGGGCAAGCTGGAGTCGATTTTTGAAGACAGGGTGGCCCGCGCTCTGAGCGGCCTGGGCGTCCCATCGGCGCAGGAACTGCAATTGCTCAGCCAGCGGGTTCAGGACTTGGAGGCCCAGGTGCAGGCCCTGCAAAAGGCCGGGCAGCGTCCCAGAGCCAGCCGCTCAGCCGCGGCTGGCAAGGCTGCAGCCAAGCCAGCAGTGCGCCGCGCTGGCGCAACGGCCAAGAAAGCCGTACGCAGCAAGGCGGGCTGAGACCAGCAACAGCCCGGCTTTCAGGCCAAGGTCCTATGCAAAGCGAATAAGGCTGGGTTAGAGTGCACCACACCGATTGCAGCCACGGAAACACCGCATGACCAGGAAAGCGCCCCGCCGCACCGCACAGCGCATCCTGGAGACGGCATTGGAGATGTTCAACCGTTTTGGCGAGCCGCATGTCTCAACCACCGCCATCTCGGCCGAACTGGGCATCAGTCCGGGCAATCTGTACTACCACTTCCCGGCCAAGGACGAGCTGGTCAACGCCCTGTTTGAGCGCCACCAGCAAGCCCTGGCCCCGCTGCTGGCCGCCGGCACCGAGGTGCGCGACGTCGAAGACGCCTGGTTTTTCATGCACTCCTTGTTCGAGGGCCTGTGGGAGCACCGGTTTCTCTACCGCAACCTCAATGACCTGCTCAGCCGCAACCGTCAGCTCGAGAGCCAATTGCAATCGCTGATGCAAAAATTGATCGGCGCGCTCAAAGACCTGTTGGGCGCGCTGCGCCGGCAGGGGCTGAACATGAAAGCCGGCGACGTGCCGCCCACGGCCACCAGCATGGTGGTGCTGCTGACCTACTGGCTGAGCTTTGAATATGTCTGCGACCCGCGCCGCGC
>JBAXEN010000088.1:0-12669 GCA_037140415.1 Betaproteobacteria bacterium
TGGGGATGCCGTCACCCTGGGTGCAGACACCACGCTTGCTGGCGTGGGCATCACCTTGGGCAATACCGTTAAATCGACCGGCGCAAACCGCAGCTTGACGATCAACGACAGCGGCACCACCACGCTGGCCGGCGCAGTCGGCGGCACGGGCGCGGCAGCTGACAAGCTGGCCAGCCTCACCACCGATGCGGCTGGAACGACGGCGATCAATGGCGGATCTGTGAGCACCACAGGCGCGCAGACTTATGGCGACGCCGTCACCCTGGGTGCAGACACCACGCTCACAGGCGTGGGCATCACCCTGGGCAATACCGTTAAATCGACTGGCGGCAACCGCAGCATGACGATCAACGACAGCGGCATCACCACCTTGGCCGGCGCAGTCGGCGGTACGGGCGTGGGAGCTGACAAGCTGGCCAGCCTCACCACCGACACGGCGGGCAGCACGCTCCTGCGTGGCGGCAGTGTTCGCACCGTGGGCGCGCAGACTTTCAATGATGCGCTCACTCTGGCAGCAGATACGGCGCTGAGCGGCGCGGGCATTACGGTGGCCAATGCGCTCAAGTCTGACGCCACCCCGCGCAGCCTGAGCATCAGCGACAGCGCCAGCACCACTTTGGCCGCTGCGGTCGGCGGCGCAGGCACCGATCTGGCGGGCTTGAGCGTGCGTGCGGATGCACTCAGCGCCCAGGCGCTGGGGGTCTCGGGTTCGATCGATCTGACGCTGGCCAATGCCAGTGCGGTGGCCGGGGTGATTTTTGGCACAGGGACCAGCCTGAGCAAGTCGGGTGCGGGCCGACTGGTTCTGAGCGGCAGCAACAGCTATACCGGCACCACCACGGTCGCAGGCGGTACGCTGGCTTTGAGCAACGATCAGGCCCTGGGTAACGGTGGCGCTGTCACGGTGGCTCCAGGCGCAACTCTGGAGTTGCAGAACGTGCAGGTCGCCGGGCATGCCTTAACCCTCGATGGTGCGACGCTGTTGGTCTCCAGCGGTCGTGGCACCGTCTCCGGCCCGGTGCAATTGGCCGGCGACAGCGTGTTGGAGGTCAATGGCGACAAGCTCACCGTCTCGGGCGTGATGACCGCGCCTGGCAAGGGCTTGCTGCTGCAAGGGGCGGGCGCTTTCGAACTGGGCAATAGCGCCAATGCGCTGTCTACTCTGGCCAGCAGTGGGGCCATCGGCTCGCTTGAGCTGGTGAACAGCAGCGCGCTGCAGGTCGCGCCGGTACAAGTCGGCGCGAAGGCTGGCAACAGCATCCGCACGGCCGGTGCCATCGACCTGCGCAACGCCGGCACGCTCACCCTGGCCAGCGGTTCAGCGATACAGACTGATAAGGCCGCCCTGGTTCTTCAGGCCGGCCGATTTGTCAATCAGGCTGGCGCCAATGCCGTGACCGATGGCGGCCGCAACGCCTGGCTGGTCTGGAGCACCAACCCGGCGCCGTTTGATGCGAGTACCGGTGACCAGCCTGGCGCATTGCCGCATGACTTTGTTCAGTACAAGGCCAACCTGGGTCAGACCGCCCTGGCCAGCACCGGCCGCGGCTTGCTCTACCAATACGCGCCTGAGCTGACCATCGAGCTGCTGGGCCCGGTCAGCAAGGTCTATGACGCCAACACCAGCTCTGCCCTGGTGCGCGCCAATTACAAAGTCGCCTTCCTCAATCAGGCCGACGGCGTGGGTGTCAACCGCGACGTGTTGACCTTGCGTGATTTCTCGCAAGGTATTTACTCCAGCAATGGCACCGGCGCAACGCCGCCCGATGCAGGCACGGGCAAGCTGGTGATCGCCAGCGGCCTGGGGCTGACCGCTGAAAACAACGGCCGGCCGGTGTATGGCTACACGGTACCGACGAGCACCCGCGCGGCCATCGGCGAGATCTTGCCCAAGGTGCTGGATCTGAACATCACCAAGGTCTACGACGGCAAGCTCGGCTTTGACAACACGGCCAGAGACATCATCTTCACCGGTATGGTCGGCACCGAGGCGCAGCCCCGGATCACTTCAGGCACGGCCAATATCAGCGCCACGCCGGTGGCCCAGAGCATCGCTCCGGTGGGTACCTATCAAGGTTTTGCCAACCCACAAGCCTTGCAGCTGAGTGACCCCAACTATGTGCTGGTGCGCGGCGCCACCATCGGCTCTGTGGTGGCCACCATCGTCAAGGCGCCCTTGGGCGTGTCGGTCGAGGGCAATTACAGCGGCACCACAGAGATCATCAAGCCGACCGCCTTCACCACCACCGGCCTGGTCAATGGCGAGACCCTCTCGGCGCTGAGCAAATTCACCGTGCAATACCGTGAGGTCTCGCGCAACGACGACAACTATGTCACTGAGCTGTTCTCGGCCGGTGGTACCGCGGTGCTGTCCAACTACAACCTGACCCAGGCGCCCAACAAGCTGGCAGGCGATACCCAGAACATGGTCAAGATCAAGGCCCTGTCGGATGTGCTGGTGGATCTGCCCAAATGGCAGGCGACCAAGGCGGCCGATCCGGTCGCTCGGACCGCCCCGGCGACCAGCATCGCGGCATCTGCCGATAGCACGGCAGCAACGCCTGCGCCTGTAGCACCAGCCGCCGACGCCCCGGCCCCAGTCGCCGCATCGCCAGTTGCGACACCCACCCCGGCCGTGACGCCCGCGCCGGCCGCTGCTGCTGCTGATACGCCCGCCCCCGCTGCAGCACCTGCCGCAGCACCTGCCGCAGCACCTGCCGCAGCAACCGTCGCGCCTGCAGCCCCCGCAGCAGCGGGCGTCACCGTGGCGGTGGTCAATCAGCCCACAGCTCAGGCGCAGGGCCTGGTCAACGTGGTGGTGCCGCAAGCCACGGTCCGCGGTGGGGGTTCGCTGGTGGTGGCCTTGCCTGACTCGGTCACCCGGCCGACGGGCGCCAACGTCAATGTCAATGCCACGCTGTCCAACGACAGGCCGCTGCCCAGCTGGATCAAATACGATGCCGGACAAAGGTCTTTGGTGGTTGAGTCCACGCCGGCCACCAGCCTGCCGATCACGGTGATTCTCAATGTGGGCGGTCAGCGCACCAGCATCGTCGTGTCCGAGTCGGCGGTGGTCAATCGATGAGCGGCGCACTGGGCACACCTCATTTTGCGAACCCTATTTTTTGAGCAGGCTTTCTCCTTGAACCCACATCATTTGCCCATTCGTACAGCCGGGCGCCTATGGCTTGCCGGCGCCTTGACCGTCAGCGCCTTGAGCGCGCAGGCGCAGATCGATGCCGGTAGTTTGCAGCAGCAGATCGACCGCAACCAGGTCATGCGTTTGCCCAAGCTGCTCGCGCCTGCGCCCGCACCGGCGCCGCGGGTGCAGCGTGCTCCGGGCGGCCCGCGGGTCACGCTGTCTCGCTTCGTGATTCGTGGCTACAGCCTCCTGCCTGAAGCGCAGCTGCAGGCGGCGCTGGCCACTTATCTGGGGCGCCCGCTGTCGTTTTCGGAGCTCGAGGACGCTGCCGCCGAGGTGGGTCAGCGCTTTCGAGATCAGGGCTGGACGGTCAGGGTGTTTTTGCCTGAGCAAGACATTATTCAGGGCGTGGCCGTCATCGAAGTGGTGGAGGCCACCTTGGGCGAGATCCGCAGTGATGGCGAGGTGGTCAAGCCCAGCTCCTTGCCGGCGCTGCGCCGCATCATCGAAGCCAGCCAGCCGCCCGGTAGCTTTTTGAACAGCAAGAAAACCGACCGGGCGCTGCTGATCGCCAATGACATATCCGGTGTCAATGTGGCGGGCAATATGATGGAAGGCGATGCCCAGGCGCAGACCGACCTGATCCTCAAGACCTTGGCCAAGCCCCTCATGGAGGTCAATTTGAGCCGCGACAACACCGGCTCCTACGGCACCGGACCGGCCCGGGTCGCGGCCATGGTCAACCTCAATAACTTCCTCAATCCCGGCGGCGGCCTGAGCACCCAGCTGGCGCAGACCGACGGCAGCAAATACGGCCGCCTGGGCCTGACCCTGCCGGTAGGCCATCAGGGCTTGCGCTGGAGCGTGAGCGCCTCACGGCTGAATTACAAGGTGGTCAATTTGCCGGTGGAGGTCAGAGGCAGTGGCAACTCCAACACCTATGGCGCAGAGCTGACCTACCCGCTGATTCGCGCGCGCAACCGCAACCTGTATCTCAGTGCGGCGGCCGACGAAAAGCGCTTTAATAACTACGACCCTTTGGGTCTGCTGGCGTCAAACTATTCGAGCCGCGTCTATTCGCTGAGCCTGCAGGGCAATCAGGAGACCGAATGGGCTGGCCTGAGCGGCGCCCTCAGCGGCAACCTCACGGCTTACTCCGGCTTTCTGGATCTGCGTGGCTCGCCCAATGAGGACACCCAGGCCAAAGACGCCAACCCTGCCGGCAATTTCAGCAAGCTGCGCTGGTCGCTCAGCCAGGAGCAGTCGCTGAGCAGCTCGGTCTCGCTCTATGGTTCCTTTTCAGGGCAGTGGGCCAGCAAGAACCTCGATTCCTCCGAGAAGTTCACCCTGGGCGGTGCCTCCGGCGTGCGGGCCTACGGCAGTGGCGAGGCGGCGGGCTCGCAGGGGCGTATGCTCAACTTGGAGATGCGCTGGCGCTGGAGCCCGGCCCTGTCGTTCACCGGGTTTTATGACATCGGCTGGATACGCACCAACATCAGCAACAGCTACCCCGGTGCGCCTGAACTCAATGTGTACAGCTTGCGGGGCAGAGGATTGGCAGCCAACTGGCTGGTCGCCGATGCCCTGAGTGTTCGCGCCATCTGGGCACGGCGGGCAGGCGACAATCCCAAGCCCAACGACGTGACCGGCCGCGATCAGGACGGCAGCCTGGTTAAAAACCGCATCTGGCTGACGGTCAGCGCCGCCTTCTAAAGGGATCAGGCGGCCGCTGGAGCCAGCGGCGCGACCAGCTTGATGGCAAAAACCTCATCTGGTCGGCGCTCGACGCTCAGGCTGGCACCGTGGACTTTGGCGATTTCCAGGCACAGGCTCAGGCCCAGGCCATGGCCGTCGACCGTGCGGCCATGGGCCGCATCGGCGCGGTAAAAGCGCTCGAAGGCGCGCTCGAGCAATTCGTCACTGACCTTGGCCGTCGGGTTTGTCACCGTCAGGCTCAGCGCGTCGCCCTGCCTGGTGAGCTCAATGCCGACCCAGCCCCCCGGCCGGTTGTAGTTAATGGCATTGGCATACAGGTTGTGCAGCATCTGTATGACCAAGGAACGGTCGCAAAGCCAGACGATATTTGGCGCAATCTGCGCGCGCACCTGCAGACCCGATGGGGCTGAATCGCTGTCGCTGATCATCTGTTCAAGCGTCTCGCTCAGGTTCAGCGCCTGCATCTGCGGCCTGATGCTGTTGGCGTCGGCCCGGGACAGCAGCAGCAGTTTTTCCACAATGGTGATCAGGCGCTCGACCTCGTCGCCAATCACCCGGGCCTGCACTTGGGTGTCCGAGCCTACAGGCAGGCGGCGAATCAGCTGTTCACAGTGGCCGCGCAAGATGGTCAGTGGCGTGCGCAACTCATGTGAGGCGTCGCCGGCAAAGCGGCGCGCCCGGCCCAGGCTGTCGTTCAGACGGGCGCGCAGTTCCTGAAAGATCGACAGGAAGCGCCGGAATTCGATGAACCTGGGCTGCGGCTCATCTGAGCCTTGCAGATTGCTCGAGTCCAGGGTGAGCATGTGCTTTTCAAGTTGGCGCAGGGGCTGCAAGGCCACAAAGGCCACGTACAGCGTCACCAGCGTCAGCGCGAGCAAGATGAAAGGCAAAACATAAACGAGATTGCGGTCGCGCAGGGCCCAGATCTGGTCTAGAAAGTATTCGACGTCGGCCTGTCTGAACATGAGGACATCACCCAGGGCCTGGCCTGTCCTTCGCACGGCATGCCAGTGTTGCCCATCGACCACCACCTCAGCGATGTCAATCGGCAGTCCCCAGGCTGGGTCGGTCGGCTTCCAGGCCGCAAGATCTTCGCGCAGCACCTGGCACGGCCCGCTCGCCTCCTGCCTGGAAAGTACCGGCGGGCAGTGGCGGTGTTCGTTGGCCACCACCGAAGTCAGGCTCTTTGCTTCGATCTGGTCAAAGCATTGCAGATAGCGCTCGCGCTCTGCCAGCTCCTGGCCGCACTGGTGCAGCCCCTGGGCCAGGTCCAGACGCAGCCGCTCGGTCAGCTGGTTGCTCAGGAAGTATTGCGCCAGTTGCCGGTTGGCAAAGATGATCACGCTCATGCCCACGAAAAGATGGATCAGGATGCGCAGCTTGAAGGACTTACCCATCGGCGGCCTGCACTTTGAGCCGGTAGCCGACGCCGCGCACGGCCTCGATGGCCACCCCATGCGAGCCATCAACCGCCTCGATCTTGCGTTTCATGCGCCGGATGCAGACGTCCACCACGTTGGTCTGAGGGTCGAAATTGATGTCCCAGACCTGCTGCAGGATCTGCTGCCTTGAAAACAGGTGGCCCGGCGAGCGCATCAGCAGTTCGAGCAGGCGGTATTCGCGCGAGCTCAGGCTGGCTGCACCGGTGCGCCAGGAGACTTCGCGCTTGAGGCGGTCGAGCTTGAGGCCGCCGGCCTGCAAACTGGCCTCGGTGGCACCGCCGCGCCGCGCTACCAGCAACTGCGCCCGGGCGATCAGCTCCTCGACGTAAAACGGCTTGGGCACATAGTCGTCGGCGCCGAGCTCAAAGCCCTTGAGCCGGTCTTCGAGTTCAATCTTGGCGCTCAGAATCAGCACCGGTATCGCGCGCCCCTTGGCGCGCACATCGCGCAGCACCTCAATGCCGTCTTTGACCGGCAGCATCAGGTCCAAAATCAAAATGTCGTGGCCACCGCGCTCGATCTGCTCCAGGGCTTGGCCGCCGTCGGCAGCATGGCTGACCTGGTGACCGGCCGCTGCAAAGCCCTGGGTCACAAAATCGGCGATGCGTTTTTCATCTTCAACCAGCAGGACATTCATGAGGGATCAGGCTCCAGATCAAGGAGCAAGAGTCCTTGGGCTATGCAGCAGTTTAAGGCGCTCATGGGGCGCTGGGGGCCTCACAGACGAGCGCGCTGCATCACTGTGATGGAACAAGCTGCCTCATCAAAGCCGATCACGCCGCCGCCATTTTCAGCCACGGCAATATCGGCACCCTGGGCCTGGCGCGGCCCGCAGTTGCCACGCAGCTGCTCGCTGAGCTCATAAATCATGGAAAGGCCGGTGGCGCCCACCGGGTGGCCTTTGGAGACCAGGCCGCCGGAGAGGTTGACCGGCACCCGGCCGCCCAAGGCGGTGGCGCCGCTGGCCACGAAGGCTCCACCCTGGCCGCGTTCGCACAAGCCCAGCATCTCGACTTGGTAGATCTCGCAAAACGAGGTGGCGTCATGCACCTCGGCCAGGTCGATCTGCTCAGGCGTGATGCCGGCGCACGCATAGGCCCGCCGTGCCGCCTCCTGCGACAGACCGGGCTCGCTCAGATCTCGGTATTTACCGCCGGTCAGCACGCTGGCCAGCACCCGCACTGCACGCTCCTGCACCGCCTTGGGCTGGGTTTTGAGGAAGCGGCCCGAGCAGACCAGGGCGGCGGCGGCGCCGTCACCAATGGGCGCGCACATCGCCCGCGTCAGCGGCCAGCTGATCTCGCGGTCGGCCAGCACCTGCTCAGGCGTGAGGGTGAAGCGGTATTGGGCCTTGGGGTTGAGCGCGCCCATGGCATGGTTTTTGGACGAGGCAAAGGCGATCTGCTCGCGGGTGGTGCCCCAGGTCTTCATGTGGTGGGCCGCCTGCATCGCATAGGTGTCCATGAAGACGGTGCCGCCGCCGGGCACAAAGGGCTTGCCTGAAACCTCGCCGGCAATGCGGTAGTAGTCCATCCATTCCTGCGGGTCGAGCTGGTCGATGCCGCCTTCAAAGATTTCCTGGGTCTTGGCCGCATCGCCGGGGAAGAAGGTTTTCTCCACCCCGATGGCCAGCGAGAGCTCGGCCTGGCCCGACAGGATGTCTTTGACCGCACCGTGCAGCGCCATCGAAGCGGTGGCGCAGCCGCCTTCGACATTGATCATCGGCACCCGTTCTGGGAACAGGTGCTCTCGCACCAGCGGGGTAAAGCAGACCTGGCCGCGGATGTTGCGCTGGCCGAAGGTGCCCATGCCGCAATTGCCGAACCAGGCTTGCTCGATCTGATCGCCGCTGGCGAGCCCGGCATCGGCCAGCACCTCCAGATAGGCCTGCCGGCTTAAGTCCTTGAAACTCGTTTCGGGCTGCTTGCCAAACGGCGTGCAAGACACGCCTATCAGGTAGACCTCATCCATATGCCACTCCAGAGCGGCCGACGCTGCCATTATGGGTGGCAGCTCAGCCTGAGCCCTATCATCGCATCGATTAAGGCAAGCCCTATCCGGGCCCAGGTCTGCGCTCAGGCCAGCGAGAACACCACTTCTTGCGCCCCTTCCCAGAGCACCTTGCGGCCGATTTCGGGCAATTGCTCGCGGCCGTCGACCACGGTCAGGAAGTGGTTGCCGGCCAGTTGCCCCATCTTGCTGGAAAAGCTGCAGGGTCCGTAGGCCATGATGATTTCGGTCTCGCTGTAGCCGCCGGGGTAAAACAAGATGTCGCCCACCGAGGGGTGGCTGCTGTGGTTTTCAAAGCCCACGCCCAGCGACCAATCGCCCAGCGGCACCCAGACGCCTTCGCCGCTCCAGCGCACATGGATGAATTTTTGCCGGTAGGGCAGCAGTTTGAGGAAGGCCGCCACGGTTTTCGGGGCCTGCGGATTGGAACGGGCCAGCAGGCGGTGGCCGGCCACTTCAATGGCGATCAATGGTGGGTTCATGGGTGTTCTGGTGGGTAGAGTGAGGCTTCAGACCATGGCCATTTCAGATTTGCGCTGGCTCCAGCCGGTCATGCGCCGCTCGAAAAATGCAGAGACCGCATACAGCGAGATGCCCAGGCCGGCTAGGATAAAGAGGCCTGCAAAGACCATGGGCACGTCAAAGTTGCCGCTGGCGATCATCATCACGTTGCCAATGCCGCGGTTGGCGGCGACGGTTTCCGACAGCACGGTGCCCACAAAGGCCAGGGTGATGGCGATCTTGAGCGAGGCAAACAGATAGGGCAGGGCGCGCGGCAGGCCGACGTTCCACAGCAGGTCGCGCTTGCTCGCGCCCAGGACCTTGAGCACGTCTTCCAGCTCGGGCTCGGTCGAGGCGAGGCCGGTGGCCACATTGACCACCACCGGGAAGATGCTGATGACCGCCGAGGTCAGGATGGCCGGCACCGTGCCGGCGCCAAACCAGACCACGAAGATCGGCACCACCGCCACCTTGGGGATGCTGGAAAAACCCACCAGCAGCGGATAGGCCACGTTGTAGGCCAGCTTGGACGAGCCGATCAGCATGCCCAGCACAATGCCGACGGCCACACCGATGCCAAAGCCCACCAAGGTGGTGTAGAGCGTCTGCGCGGTATGGGGCCACAGCAAGGGCATCTTGGTGATCAGCACCATGGCGATCTGGCTGGGCTTGGGCAGGATGAGGCTGGAGACATTGAAGGCGATGCAGGCCAGCTCCCAGAGCGCAAAAAAGCCAACCAGGGTCAGCAGGCTCAGCAGATTTTGCTGGGCCGCAGGTGAAAGCTTGTTCATGCGGTGACTCCCTCGGATCGGGCGTGCGCGATGCGCATACGCAGTTGCTGGACCAGTTCGCTGAACTCGGGCGCGTAGCTCATGGCCACGGTGCGTGGCCGCTCGAAAGGCACCGCGCAGTCTTCGATGATGCGGCCCGGCCGGGACGACATCACGCAAATGCGGGTGGCAAGGTAAGCCGACTCACGCAGGTCATGGGTGACCAGCAGCACCGTGGGCCGGGTCTTGATCCACAGGTCCTGCATGATGGCCCACAGCTCTTCGCGGGTGAATTGATCGAGTGCGCCAAAGGGCTCGTCGAGCAGCAGCAACTGCGGCTCGTGAATGAGCGCGCGGCACAGCGACGCGCGCTGCAGCATGCCGCCTGAGAGCTGCCAGGGCCGCTTGTCGGCAAAGCCTTTGAGGCCGACCTGGGCCAGCAAGGCGTCGGCCCGGTCGGCAAATTCGCCTTTTTTCTTGCGGGCGTAGTCTTTTCGGAAAGGCTCGACGATCTTGAGCGGGATCATCACGTTCTCGCGGATGCTCAGCCAGGGCAGCATGGTCGGGTTTTGAAACGCCAGGCCCAGCCGTATGCCCGAGGCAAAGGCGTCGCGCTGGCCGGCAGCGCCGACCTCGCGCCCGCCGACCACCACCGCGCCGGCGCTCGGCCGCAAGAGCCCGGCCACCAGCTTGAGGATGGTGGACTTGCCGCAGCCGCTGGGGCCGACCAGGGCCACAAAGTCCCCCTGGGCGATGTTCAGGTCGGTGCTCTCCAGCGCCACCGTGCCGTTGGCGTACTGCAGGCGCACCCCTGAGAGTTCAATCAGCGGCGTGCTCATGGCTGGCTTTCGTGGGCGCTGGCCTGGACGATGGCCCGGCTGTAATGCTCCATATTGCGAGGCTTGGGTGTGGGCATCTTCTGGATCGGTTTGATGTTGCGGCCCCAGCCGGCAGCATCGCTCACCAGATGGCCATCGCGCATCACGAAGCGCCCGCGCAGCAGGGTGTGGATGGGATAGCCCTGGACGCTGCGGCCGTGCCAGGGGGAGATTTTGCTGATGCTTTGCAGCTTGCCCTGTGACAGGGTGCCTGAGCGTGCCATGTCCACAAAAGCGATGTCGGCATGCGCGCCGACCGCGATCACGCCCTTGGTGCCGTACAGGCCCCAGGCCTTGGCCGGATTGACCGAGCTCCACTTGACGTAATCCATCAGGCTGGCGCGGCCCTTGTTGATTTCGGTGAGCATCAAAGGCATTTGCGTCTCCACCCCTGGGAAGCCGCAGTCGCATTCCCAGATGTTGGCGCGGGTTTTTTCTTCAGGCGTGTGTGGGGCGTGGTCGGTGGCGATCATGTCGAGCACGCCTTCGACCAGCGCGTCCCACAGCGGCTGGTTGTGGCGGGGCTCGCGAATCGGCGGATTGACCCGCATCACGCCGGCAAGCTTGCGCATGTGCTCGGTGTTGAGCAGCATGTACTGGGGGCAGGTCTCGGCGGTGACGTCGACCCCGCGGGCCTTGGCCTGGCGCAGCAAAAACAGCGAATCTGCGGCGCTGTGGTGGGCAATGTGCACCCGTGCACCCGTCCATTCGCCCATGGTCAGCACCCGGCCTATGGCTTCGATTTCGGCCACTGCCGGCCGCGCGTCCAGGTGGGCCAGTGGGTCGATGCGGCCGGCGGCCTGCAGCTGCGCCTGCCGGCGCGCCATGATGGACGAGTTCTCCGCATGCACCACGGTGCGTATGCCCAAGGGCGCCAGGATCTCAAAGCCTTCGAGCAGGGCGCCGTCGGTGGGCGCGGGCAGGTTGCCGAAGGTGTTGCCCACGAAGGCCTTGAAGCTGCTCACGCCGCCTTCAAGCAATTGCTCCAGGTTGGCGATGGTGTCGTCGCCCAGCAGGCCGTGGATGCCATAGTCCACATAGGACGACTCGGCCGCCTTGAGCTTGAGCGCGAGCGCCTCCAGCGTGCCGGTGGGCGGGTTGGTGTTGGGCATCTCGAAGACGGTGGTCACGCCGCCGCAGGCCGCAGCGGCTGAGCCGGTCTTCCAGGTTTCCTTGTGCGGGTAGCCCGGGTCGCGGAAATGCACGTGGCTGTCGATGGCGCCGGGCAGCAGGTAGAGGCCGTCGGCGCGCATCTCCTGCCGTGCCGGCGGCATGCAGTCGTCATGGCCGACGGCCACGATGCGCTCGCCAGCAATGGCGACGCTGGCCGGGATGATCTGCTCGGGCGAGACGACCTGCGCGCCTCGGATGACGAGGTCAACTTCTTTAGGGGCGTATGACATGTGTTTTTTCTTTCAGAGCATGGCCCAGCCGCCGTCGACCGGCAGGTCAACGCCGGTGATCTGGCGCGAGACATCGCTGGCTAGAAACAGGCAGGCAGTGGCGACATCTGTGTCGGTGGAGACTCGGCGCAGCGCGTAGTCGGCCGCGTGGCGGGTCATGGCTTCTTCCAGGCTGATGCCCAGTTTTTCAGCCATGTTGGCGCAAACCTTCTCGCGAAAGCGCGGGCCGTCGACCATGCCGGGGGCGACGCAGTTGATGTTGATGTTGTGCGGCCCTGCCTCCAGAGCAAAGCTCTTGGTGATGCCGCGCAAGCCCCATTTGGAGGCCGAATACGCCATGCGCCCGGCCCGGCCGCGCATGCCAAAGGTGCCGCCTACATTGACCACCTTGCCGTAGCGCTGCGCAATCATGGACGGCAGCACCGCATGCATGGTGTTGAAGCAGCCGGTCATATTGAGCTCGACGATCTCCTGGAATTCAGCGTGGCTGGTCTCCCAGCCGGTTTTACCGATGGGGCCTGAGCCGCCGGCCACGTTGACCAGCACGTCGATGCGGCCGTAGGCGGTCAGCGCCGCCTGGGCCATGGCCTCGCTCTGGGCCGGGTCGGTCAGGTCGCAGTGCACAACTTCGGTCGCTATGCCCATGGCGCGGGTCTTGGTGGCCACGCCCTCGATGGCTGCGGTATCGCGGCCGGTGAGCACCAGCTTGGCGCCTTGCTCGGCAAAGGCCAGGCTGATGGCCTGGCCCATGCCCTTGGCCGGACCGGTGATGACGACGACTTTGTCTCGGAGTTCTAGCTTCATGGT
>JBAXEN010000089.1:0-12559 GCA_037140415.1 Betaproteobacteria bacterium
GAGATGTACCTGCTGTTTGTGGTGCTGATTGCGCTGGGCCCTCTGGTCAAGCGCCATCAGGACCTGAGCCGCAGTGCGCGCCCCTTGGGCCTGGCTGAGATGCCAGGCTGAACCCTGCATGAACCTGCAAGCTTGCCCTGACTGAAGGAGAACCACCATGGAAACAGGAGCCATCACGCAGTACGTTGACGTCGCCCAGCTAGTGCTTTACGCCTTCTGGATCTTCTTCTTCGGACTGATCTATTACCTTGCCCGCGAAAACCACCGCGAGGGCTACCCCATGGACCCTGGCCGTGAAGGCGGGCCCAAAATCACCGGCTGGCCGGTGCCCGAGCCAGTGACCTACAAGCTGCATGACGGCCGCGAGATTCCTGCGCCCGACGCCAATCGCCCCGATGGTCAGTACAGTGCCAAGGCGGCGCATGGCTGGAACGGCGCGCCGATCGAGCCGCAGGGTGACCCGCTGCTGGCCGGTGTCGGCCCTGGGGCCTGGGCCATGCGAGCCGATGTGCCCGATCTGACCCACCACGGCGAAGCCAAGATCGTGCCCATGCGGGTGGCCGCTGACCACAGCGTGGCGGTGCGTGATACCGACCCCCGGGGCCTGCCGGTCTACGGCGGTGATGGCGAGTTGGCCGGCACGGTGGTGGACCTGTGGGTCGACCGCATGGAAATGATGTTCCGTTACCTGGAGGTTCAGACCCAGGGCGGGCGCCGGGTGTTGGTGCCCATCATGTTCGCCCGCATCCAGCGCAAGGCGGTACAGGTGCATGCTCTGTACGCCCATCAGTTTGAGGGCGTACCGAGCACCCGCCATCCCGAGCAGATCACCATGCTTGAGGAAGAGAAGATTCCCGCCTACTTTGGCGCCGGCCTGCTCTACGCCTCGCCCGAGCGGCAGGAGCCACTGTTTTGAGCCAGCAGCACGAACACGAGTTCGAGGCAGCCCCTGGCTTGCCCGAAGCGCTGCCGGCGGGCGAGAAAATCCTCTGGCAGGGCGCCCCGGATTGGCGCCAATTGGCGGTGCACGCCTTCCATGTGCGCAAGCTGGCGATCTACTTTGCCCTCATGATCGGCTTGCAAGGGCTGGTCATCCGACATCAGGAGACTGATCTGGTGGTCGCCTCGCTGATGACCAGCGCCATGCTGGCGCTGACGGCGGTGGGCATGCTCACCGCCATCGCCTGGTTCGCCTCGCACACCTGCCTCTACACCCTGACCAATAAGCGGGTGGTCATGCGCATCGGCATCGTGCTGACCATGACCTTCAACCTGCCGCTGGCTCGGCTGGCCGGCGCCGCGCTCAAGGCCCGCGGTCGCGGCTGCGGCGATATTGCGCTGCGCATCAAAGAGCCCGATCGCATCGCCTACCTGCATCTGTGGCCCCATGCCCGCGCCTGGCGCCTGAAGAACCCTGAGCCTAGCCTGCGCTGCGTCGCGCTGGCGCCGGAGGTGGCTGCCAAGATCGCGCAGGCCTGGCGTGCGGCCAGCCCGGGCGAGGCCGCTTTGATGGGCCCGCAGGCCGACCCTGCTGCTGGTCAAGGTCTGCCCCAGCCGATCGCCGCCTAAGCACCAAAGCCATGAGCATCGTCAAGCCCATGCCCACTGTCCGCCGCCGGCCCTGGCCGCTGTGGATGGGCTTGGCCTTGGTGACGCTCATCTTGGTGGCGGTGGCCTGGCAGCGCCAGCAACCGGTACAGAAAGAAGCCTTGGGCGAGATCAAGTGGCAGCGTCTGCTGCGCTTTGAGGACCGTCCTGGCGGCGATATCGCCGTGATCGATGCCGGCAACCAGCAAGAGGTGGCACGCCTGCAGGGCGAGCATGGCTTTGCCCGCGGCGCGCTGCGCACCTTGGCGCGCGAGCGGCTGCGCCGCGATCTTGGGCCTCAGCTGCCCTTTGAGTTGTCAGCCTATCTGGATGGCAAGCTCGTTTTACGCGATCCCGCCACCGGCGAGCGCATCCATCTTGAATCTTTCGGCGCTGGCAACGCAGCGGTGTTTGCGCAGCTGCACCGTGTCGGTCTACCGCCCTCGTCTTCGTCTCAAGGAGTTAAGCCATGAACGCCGCCATTGCCAATGACCGCAACACCGACCATGTCGACCTGCTGATGAGTCGGGTCGAGAGTTCGGCCGACGCCACGGCCCGCGCGCTGGTCAATACGGTGCTGTCGCCCCGGTTTTACACCACCGACTTCCCAGCCTTTGATCGCCTGAGCATTGAGTCGGTGCGCGCCGAATGGGACGTCATGATGGCCGAATATGAGGGCGATAACAACCATGACCACTTTCAGCGCGACGCGCAGTTCGCTGAAGAGGTCAAGCAACTGATGCCCCAGCTCAGCCCCGAGCTGCGCCAGGAGTTCATCGACTTCCTGATCTCCTCCCTGACCTCTGAGTTTTCTGGCTGCATCCTCTACAACGAGATTCGCAAGAACATCAAAAATCCAGACATCCGCCAGTTGATGACCTACATGGCCCGGGACGAGTCGCGCCATGCCGGCTTCATCAATCAGTCGCTCAAAGACTTCAATTTGGGCATTGATCTCGGCGGCCTCAAGCGCAGCAAGAGCTACACCTTTTTCAAGCCCAAATACATTTTTTACGCGACCTATCTGTCCGAGAAGATCGGTTACGCCCGCTACATCACGATTTTTCGGCAGCTTGAAAAGCATCCCGACAAGCGTTTTCATCCCATCTTTCGCTGGTTCGAGCGTTGGTGCAATGACGAGTTTCGCCACGGTGAATCGTTTGCGCTGATCATGCGCGCCGACCCCAAGTTGCTCAGCGGCGCCAACCGCTTGTGGATCCGGTTTTTCATTTTGGCGGTCTATGCCACCATGTATGTGCGTGACCACAGCCGCCCGCTGCTGCATGAGGCCATGGGCCTGCACTCGACCGAATACGACTACGAGGTGTTTCGCATCACCTCGCAGATCTGCCGTCAGGTCTTCCCGGTCGAGCTCGACATCGACCACCCTGGCTTTCGCCGCGGCATGGACAAGTTGTTGCAAATTTCCTTGGCCCACCAGCGCGCCAAGGCACGCGGCGGTCTGGTGGGACTGGTGATGCAAGGGGTGCATGCGCTGCGGGCAGCCTGGACCTTCGGTGCGCTGTTCATGCTGCCGGTCAAGTCCAATGAACTGCCGCAGCAAATTCGCATGGCGCCAGTCTGGTAAACCGAGCTCTATGTCGATCTTGCACCGCCCAGGTTCGATGAAGAGGCCTCGCCATGCCTGACTTCATGCAGTCCATTGCTGCAGCCTGTGGCTTTGCCTTGCTCAGCTGGTGGCTGGGTACTGGCGCCATTTTGTGGTTGGTGCGGCTCAAAGCCTCAAGCTTTCGCTGGAGCTTGGCTCTGGCCTCAGCCGTCTTGGTGCTCGGGTTGGTCGGCAGTGCCTACAGCATGCGCAGCGCGGGCACTGAATCGGCCTATCTGGCTTTTGCCAGCGTCATCTTGATGTGGAGCTGGCATGAGTTGGCCTTTTTGACGGGCTGGCTCACCGGCCCCCGGCGCCTGCCTTTGCAGGCTGGGGCGCGCGGCACGCGCAGGCTGCTGCAGTCGGTGCAGGTGGTGGCCTATCACGAGCTGGCCTTGCTGCTCAATTTTGCAGTGCTGTGGGCACTGCAGTCCGGCCAGCCCAACCATGTGGCCCTGTGCACCTTCGCGCTGCTGTGGTGTATGCGGGTGTCGGCCAAGTTCAATTTGTTCCTGGGGGTGCCGCAGACGGGTGCGCAGTACCTGCCGGCGCACCTGAGCTATTTGGGCAGTTATTTCAAACGCGCACCGGTGACCCCTTTCTTTTTTATCACGCTGGCAGTCTCAGGCCTGACGCTGGCTTGGCTGATTTGGGAGGTGCGCACCGGCCTGGTCGCCGCCACCACCGGCTGGGTTTTGCTGGCCACCTTGCTGGGTTTGGCCATCGTCGAGCATGTGCTGATGGCCTTTCCCTTGTCGATTGAAAAACTTTGGGGCTGGGCGATGAACCGAGCCGCATCCCGGCCGCTGGCCGATGCAGCCGTGCTGCCCACCTTGCCGGTGGTTCTACCGGTCCATGCCGCGAAAGCAGATCCCCCATGAACGCCGTCAATTGGCTGGAAACCAAGCAGTTGCTGGCCCAGCGGCCCCGGGCCCTGGTCATTGGCAGTGGTTTTGGCGGACTGGCCGCAGCCATAAGGCTGCAGCTGCGGGGCTGGCAGGTCACGGTGCTGGAAAAGCTCGATGCGCCTGGCGGACGGGCTTATGTCCACCGTGTCGATGGCCATGTGTTTGATGCCGGCCCGACCATCATCACCGTGCCGGCCTTGCTCGAAGAGTTGTGGCAGCTGGCCGGCCGGCGCATGGCCGATGATGTGACGCTCAAGCAGCTAGACCCGTTTTACCGCATCCGCTTTGACGACGGCGACCACTTCGACTACAGCGGGGACATCGACCGGATGCGCGCTGAGGTCAGGCGCATTTGCCCCAGTGACGCGGCCGGTTTTGAAAACTTCATGCGCGAGGCGGACGACTGCCACCGCCGCGGCTTTGAAGTGCTGGGCACGCGCCCCTTCAACACCGTGTTCGACCTGTTGCAAGCCATACCCTCGATTGCGCGCATGCGCGGCTGGCGCAATTTGCACCAGATGGTCGCTGGCCACCTCAAGCATCCCAAGCTGCGCATGGCGATGAGCCTGCAAAGCCTGTTGATTGGCGGCAACCCCTATTCGGTGACTTGCGTCTACAGCTTGGTCAATGCGCTGGAGCGTAAATTCGGCGTGCACTGGACCGTGGGTGGGACCGGCTCCCTGATTCAGGGCATGGTCGGGCTGCTGCAAAGCCTGGGCGGGCAGTTGCGCTGCAACGCGCAAGTCAGTCGCATTGAGGTAGAACAGGGCCGCGTCAGTGGGGTTCGTCTGGCCGACGGCGAGCAACTGTCGGCTGATATTGTGGTGTCCAACGCCGACGCCGCCTGGACTTATTTGAATTTGCTGGATCCGCAGTGGCGGCGCAGCTGGAGCGACAAGCGCATTGCCCGCGGGCGCTACTCGATGAGCCTGTTCGTCTGGTACTTCGGCACCAACCGCCGCTACGACGAGGTGCCCCATCACATGATGGTGCTGGGCCCACGCTACAAGGCTTTGCTGGAAGATATCTTCAAGCACCATCGGCTCAGCAGTGATTTCAGCTTGTACCTGCACCGACCGAGCGCGACTGATCCGTCCATGGCACCTCCTGGCTGTGACACCTTTTACGCGCTGTCGCCGGTGCCGCACCTCGACAGTGGCACCGATTGGCGCAGCCAAGCCGAGCCCTACCGGCAGGCGGTGGCGCAGGCGCTCGAGCGCACCGTGCTGCCTGGGCTGTCCAAGCATATTCGCGCCTCGTTGATGACAACGCCGCTGGATTTTCAGGACCGCCTGCTGTCGTACAAAGGCGCGGCTTTTGGGCTGGAGCCTTTGCTGCTTCAGAGCGCTTACTTTCGCCCGCACAACCGCAGCGAGGACCTGCCCGGTCTGTTCATGGTCGGGGCCAGCACCCATCCTGGGGCGGGTGTGCCCGGCGTGCTAATGTCGGCCAAGGCCTTAGACCAGGTGGTCCCCGATGCCCATGATTATCTTGAGCGCGGTGTTGCCGCGCTCGTGGGAGCTTAAATGCTAATGCCAACTGCCCAAACCCTGGCCCTGCGGCGCGAACAGGACCTGCTGGCCTGCGTCGATCTGATGCGCGGCGGCTCCAAGAGTTTTTTTGCGGCCAGTCGCTTGCTGCCTGTGCGCATGCGAGCGGCCAGCATCGCGCTGTATGCGTTTTGCCGAGTGGCTGATGATCTGGTGGATGAGGCCCAGGCGCGCGGTGAAGATGTGCACAGCAGCTTGCACCAGCTGCGCCAGCGGCTCGATGATGTGTACAGAGACCAGCCCCAGTCTTTTGTGGAAGACCGGGCGCTTGCCGTGGTGGTCCATCAGTATGAGTTGCCGCGTGGGCTGCTCGACGCCTTGCTTGAAGGCTTTGCCTGGGATGCCCAGGCGCGCACCTACGAATCCATCGAGGACGTTCATGCCTACGGCGCCCGGGTGGCTGGTAGCGTCGGCGCAATGATGTGTTGGATCATGGGCGCTCGCAGCGCCAGCACACTGGCACGCGCCTGCGAGTTGGGCGTGGCGATGCAGCTGACCAATATTGCCCGCGACGTGGGTGAAGACGCGCGCAACGGCCGGCTCTACCTGCCGCGCCAGTGGCTGCGTCAGGCGGGCATCGAGCCGCAAGATTGGCTGGCCCAGCCCAGTGCTTCGCCCGCCTTGCAGGGGGTGGTCGAGCGTTTGCTCCAAGAGGCCGACCGCCTGTACAACCAGTCCACCGCCGGCGTGGCTGCCTTGCCGCGCGACTGCCGTGCGGCCATCCTGGCAGCGCGCCTGATTTATGCAGAGATAGGCCATCAGCTGCGCCGCGACGGGCTCAACCCGGTCGATCACCGTGCGGTGGTGGCGTCCTCGCGCAAGATGGTGCTGCTCGGACGCGCCTGGCTGCCGGTGGCGCCCTCCAGCGTGTTGGCGCTCGAGCCACCCTTGCCGGCCATCGCCTATTTGGTGGACATCTGCGTCAGGGCGGGTGCAGCGCCGGCGGTGCAGCGCGTCAAAGCCTGGGTACGCCGTCCCATGGGCGAGCGGGTGGGCTGGATGATCGAGCTGTTCGAGCGTCAGCAGGTGTTGCGTCGCTCGGCCCGCTGATCCGCGCTTTCATCGGTTCTGGCCTGCAGGACCCGTGCCAGCACCGATTCGATATCTTCAATGGACGCCGGTTTGACCAGGTGGGCGGCAAAGCCCGCTGCCTCGCAGCGCTGACGGTCGGTGCCTGTGCCCCAGCCGGTCATGGCCACCAAGGTGGCCGGCGCCATGCATAGGCGCAGCTGCCGCGCCAGTTCAAAGCCATCCATGCCAGGCATGCTCAGATCGAGCAGGGCTGCATGCGGCAGCCAGCGCCTGGCCTGCTCGAGCGCGCTGGGGCCGTCATGAGCTGCCCGTGCTTCATGGCCGCCGCACTGCAAAGCAGCGGCCAGGGTGTCTGCGCCATCGGCGTTGTCATCGACCACCAAAATTCGCCAGGGCGAGATGCAGGCGGATACTTCTGGCGGCGGCTCCATGGGTGTTTGCTTGGCCGTGTGCATGACCGTTCCCATGGCCGTCCGCAGGGGGGCGCTGCACAGGGGCAGTGTCACGGTAAAGGTGCTGCCCTGTCCGGGGCCGCAGCTGCTGGCTGAAATCTGGCCACCGTGCAGCTCAACGAGTTGCTGGGCCAGGGCCAGGCCCAGGCCCAGGCCGCCGCCGGCCATAGGCAGCTGGCTTTCTACCTGGGCGTAGGGCTCGAAAATATGCTCCAGCTCTTCGGCGGCGATGCCTGCACCACTGTCTTGGATGTGCAGGCGCACTTGTGCTTCCTGAGCGAGCGCGCTCACATGCACCGATCCTCCCGGTGGGGTGTACTTGGCCGCATTGATCAGCAGATTGCTCAGGACTTGGGTCAAGCGTGTCGGATCTGCCTTGATCCAGAGGGCGGTTTGCGGCGCAGTGATGGTCAGGCTGTGGCGGCGCTCACGCATCAGCGGCGCGCTGATCTCCAGCGCGTCCTGCAGCACATCTTGCAAGATGATGTCTTGCAGGCGCAAGTGCAGCTTGCCCTGTGTCATGCGTTCGATGTCAAGCAGCTCATCGACCAAGCCGACCAAATGCTCGAGCTGGCGCTGCATCACTGCCGTCGTGTGTTCGACCAGTGCGGCCTGATGGGGATGGCTGCGAAGCAGGTGCAGTCCATGGCTGAGCGGCGCCAGCGGGTTGCGCAGCTCGTGGCTGAGGCGGGCCAGGAACTCGGATTTTTTACGGTCCTTTTCCTGGAGCTTGCGCGCAATGCGTCGCCATTGGCTTTCAAGGGGGATAGGCGCAGAGGTCTGCGCCAGGCTCAGACGTCGGGCTGCATCAGGCGTCAGGGTAGAGGAGTTGGGCGCATTCATGACTGCGCCTATTTGAGCTCAGGGGCGGTGCTCGGCTGCAGTGACGAAGGTCACAATCGTGTAAGAAGGCGTAAGCCCGACGGTGGGCCAAGGCTGTTTCAGGGTGGGCCGATGAGTGCGATTTAGGGGCGCCGCGGCATGCGCCAGGGCAGCATGGCGCGCACCACCGGGTTGACCAGCCTCGGCACATGCAGGGTCTCGTGAAAACTGGTGACCGCCTGCCCCAGCAGATGACTGCTGATCACGCTGCGCTGGTAGAAGGGCGTGTCTTCAAGTTGCTGCAAGACCTTGACCGCAGCGTCGCTGCGCATGCGCCTGCTCAGGCCCCAGCCGGTGCGCGGCAGGCGTTGCTGGGCCGGCGCTTCGAAGTCGAGCACCCGGCCATCGGGCGTGAAGCGCAGGGCCAGCACATGGCCTTGTGGGTCGTCCGGCTCGACGTCATAGATGACCGCGGTGCTGCCGTCGACCAGTTGTCCGCGCGACCAGTCCCAATGGCGAAAGCCCTTTTCGATCGGCTCATCGCCCTCGTTGGAGTCCAGGTAGGCATGCCCGCTCCAGCGCTGCTCAGGCTTGGACAGCTCCACCTCCACCCGAGCCTGCGGCGCGATCGGTCCCCAGCGATGGCGGCCGGTGGCTTCCAGAGGGGTGGAAAAGTTGAACAACTGCTGCGGATACACCCGCACCTGTCCGCGTACCCGCCAGGGCACAGGCATGCCGATCTCGTCGATGTCTATGCACAGCGCTTGCCCGTCCCAACTGACCTGGCTCGGGCCGATTTGGAAATGGCTGGCATCGCGTTGGCAGTGACGCGCGCCTCGCTCCGTCATGGCCCAGCGGCCAGCGCCTGGGCTGTAAAGCGCTACATTGAGCGCGCAGTGGTTCATGGGGTCGGCCTGGCCGCTGCGCCGGGCCCAGGCGTAGTAGGGCGAGAACACACTGCCGACAAAGGCGATGATGGTCAGTCCGTGGCGGCCATCGTCACTCAGGGCGTCGACGTACCACCAGAGGTAGCCGCCCGACGGGACCGGCTGGTCAAAGCGGGGCTGGCCATCAGGGCCGCGGCCGCCAGCCGACCCGACAGGGCTGCCATCGGCACGCCCGGCCCCGGATGTACGCTGCCCCCCGCCAGGTACAAGCCCGGCACGGGGCTGTTGGCTCCTGGCCGGGCGAAGGCCGACATCCAGCCATGGGTCGCTTGCCCATACAGGGCGCCCCCCGTGGCTGGGAACATCCGATGAAAGTCCTGCGGCGTGGTGCGCAGAATCTGATGGGGCTGTGCCTCGATGCTCAGGCCGCATCGGCGCATCAGGTCGAAGCTGTGGGTCTGGCATTGCAGGAGCTCCTCGTCGGTCTGGGCCGAAGGTGTCTGGTCGCCATAGGCCGGTGCATTGACCAGGCACAGCAGGCGCTCGGGGCCCTGAGGGCTTGGGCCTGTGCCCCGGTCCTGCGCGCAGACGTACACCGTCGGGCGCCTGGGCAAGCGGTTGGCAGAAAAAATATCTTCGAATTCGCTGGCGTAGTCGTTTTGGAAAAACACATTGTGCCGATCCAGCTCGGGGCCCTGGGTCGGTGCGTGAATGGACCAGGTCAGGGCCGACAGCGAGCGCTGCGGCACTTTGGCTGGCGCGGCCTTGCGCAGCTCGGGGCCCAGCAGGCCGGTGCGCAGCGCTGCCATGTCGCCGTTGAAAACCACGCTGTCTGCAGGCAGCCGCTCGCCGGCTGCGGTCAGCACCGCGCTGACGCGGCCCTGGCTGATCTCGATGCGTTCGCAGCGGCAGCCGTAGCGCAGGCGCGCGCCTCGGGCCTGCGCCAGACGTGCCAGGCAGCGCGCCAGCTCGTGCATGCCACCTTGCACCGACCACACGCCATCGAGCTCGACCTGGGCAATCAGCATCAAAGTGGCCGGCGCCAGCCACGGCGATGAACCGCAATAGGTGGCGTAGCGCGCAAACAGTTGGCGCAGCCTTCGGTCGTGGAAGTGGTGCCCCAGGCTGTCCCACAGGCTGCGCATCGGGCCGATGCGAGCCAGCGTCGCCAGGCCGCGCGCGCCCAGGGCACCGCCCAGACCCATGAGGGTGGGGCTGCTGCCGCGAATAAAGGGGCCCTCGAGCGCCCGGTAGACCTCGCGCGCAGTCTGGCAAAACCCCTCGAAACGCCGTGCTTCGGCGGCCCCCGCAAAGCGGCCCACCGCATCCATGGATTGGCGCGAATCTGCATAAAGGTCCAGGGCGCTGCCATCGGCCCAGAAGTGTCGGGCCAGCACCGACAGGGCGGTGATGTGCAGCTCCGATTCCAGCTGCGTGCCCACGCTGGCCAGGATCTCGTCGAACACCCAGCGCATGGTGAAAACCGTAGGGCCGCTGTCGATGGCAGCGCCGTCGACGATGGGCTGACGGATCTTGCCGCCCGGGCTGTCCGAGGACTCCAGTACCGTCACATCCAGGCCCTGGTGGGCCAGCTGCAGGGCGCTGACCAGGCCAGCCATGCCGGCACCAATCACCACCACACGGTGGTCAGGCATGGGCCAGCTCGGCGGGGCTCTCGGCGGGACTGGGCCACTGGCCGCGGCTTTGCAGCACCCGCATGCGCACGAACATGGATTCGGAAAAATAGCCTTTGGTGTAGGCGTGTTCCACCGCGCGCTTGTGGGCGCCGTTCATAGAGTAAGCCAGCATGGAGGCGGTGTCCTGCCAGACGCTGAAGGTGCATTGGCGCAGCAGCGGCGCCTCGCCCAGGCCCATGGCCAAGAGGCAGCCCGGGCTGCGCCGCAGGTCGGCCTCGGTCGCTGGCGCCTGCTTCCAAAATGACATGGCCTTGGCCGGCCGTATGCTGGCTCGGGTCAGGGCAGCGAGCCACTGCGGCTGAGGCTCGGCGCTGACCAGCTCGGGCAGGGGCGAGGGCAGGGGGCTGCGGTCCCAGGACATGCCATCCCAGGCCCCACGCGCCGACTCCACCGACAGCAGGGCTGACCAGCAGCGTGCGGCCCGCTGCTGGAAAGCCGCCATCAGCGGGCCGTCGAGAAAGGCCAGCGCATGTTCAGCCTGTTCGAACAGCGCAATCACGCCCTGGTGGCTGCTGCTGGGCCTGAGGGAAAAGCCCCCGTTGTTGCCGCTGCCCATGACCTTGCCGAACAGCAGGCCTGGCGTGTCCTTCAGCGCGGAACTGCCTTGCATCAGGCGCAGCCAGCCCCAGCGCCTGTGTTCAGGTAGATAATCAATGAGCACCGCCACAGCGACCCCACTGAGAGCGGGTGGGTCCGACGGGGTCTTGGTGCTCATGACATGGAATAAAAAAGAGCCGGGGCGTTGAAGCGCCCCGGCCTGAAGAGCAAGACCTTACCGCTTGGCCGCAGGAGCGGCGGCGGAGGCTTGCAGGGCAGCTTTTGCGGCTTTGACCGGGGCCGAACTGGCCAGTACGGTGTCGCGGCCGAGTTCGGGGTGATCCTTGAGCATGCCGGCGCCATACAGGGGCTTGTAAGCACCCTGGTGGCAGGTCGCGCAGTTGAGCTTGGCGACGTCGCCCAACTCGCCTTTGCGATGCGCCGGGAATACCTCGGTCAGGGACTCCATGTAGTTCAGGTTGAGGTCGCGGGCCATGCGGATACCGTGCCAGGCGGTCACGCGCTGGGGCGGGCCGCCCTCCCATTTGGCGATGTTGCGGGTGTTGTGGCAGTAGGTGCAGTTGACGCCCAGCGAGGACGACATGTGCATCATCAGCCCGTAGGTCCATTCGGCCTGCTTGATGGAAGTGCGGTTGCCCGAAGGCAGCGCCGTCGTGCTGTTGACCCGGATCTCTTCCTTGCCCAGCAAGAAAGGGGTGAAGGGGTCATTGGGCAGGGAGGTCAGGCCCACGGTTTTTGCCGGCGTGTTTTGCCCAGCGGTATCACCAATGAAATTGGCCCCCTTGGGGGTCTGGTCGGCAGTGAACCAGGTCTCTTTGGGAACCGGCTGGCCGCGGTGGCAGGTGTAGCAGGTCACGCCGGTTTCGGCCACGTGCTTTTTCCAGTCGGTGTTGATGTGCTGCGTCATCTCCACCATCCGGCGTGCCACCACCTTGGTGTATTTGCTGTCGTCGGCAAAGTTGGCGGGGTTGTGGCAGTAAACGCAGCCCTGCTCCGGCGCCACCCAGGCGGCCATATTGGTCATCAGGCGTGTGAACTGCCCCACGCTCAAGTCGCCGAGCACTTTGACGTTCTGGTAGACCTGCCCGGCTTTCGGGCCATCAGGCGAGGCTTGCGGAGTGGCTTCGGGCACCTGGTTGGCCTCTTGCTGCTGCTCAACCGTGCTGGGGTTATAGACCTGCACCATGCCGGTGCCGGCATAGCCGTGCTGAACGCTGACTGCGGGCGGACGCTCACAGGCTGCAAGCAATGCCACCGAGGCCAGGCCCAGCAGCCTGAGGGCGGTTTTCATGGACAGCGTGCTCATGGCTTGACTCCAGAGGGGGTGGCTTGCAGGGCCGGGTCGGTAACGGCCGGGAAAACGTCGGGGTAAGGCGGTGCCACCCCGTGCTTGACGGCCCACAGGTACCAGTTGTCAACCACCGTGCCGGTCAGCAAGATGCCGATGCCGCCGGTCA
>JBAXEN010000090.1:0-12494 GCA_037140415.1 Betaproteobacteria bacterium
ATGGCCGGCCGCCCCAGGCGCGCGATCACATTGGCCATGGTGAAGGTCTTGCCCGAGCCGGTGACGCCCAGCAGGGTCTGAAATGCTTCCGCGTCTTCCACGCCCTCGACCAGTTGCGCAATGGCCGCAGGCTGATCGCCTGCCGGCGGATAGGGCATGAACAATTCAAAGGGCGAGCCTTCAAAACGGACGAACTCGCCACCGGGAGGCGATTCGTCAGCAACGATGGCAAGTGGGGCAGCCTGGGTCTGGTGCATCGAACTCATCCTGGCCCGTTAAAATTCGGGCAACCGAGCAGGATACGCGATCCTGAACCCGTTTGCAGCCTCGGCGGGCCGAGATCGCAGTGCAGACCCTGGGTTTGCCTCCCGCTGAGCCCTTTTCCACTTTTTTCTGAAGGAACCCCATGTCTTTGTTCAATGCCGTCGAAATGGCCCCGCGCGACCCCATCCTGGGTCTGAACGAGCAGTTTGCTGCCGATACACATGCGAACAAAGTCAACCTGGGCGTAGGCGTCTACTACGACGACAAGGGCAAGCTGCCCCTGCTGCAATGCGTGCAGGCGGCCGAAAAACGCATGGCCGAAAAGCCCACCCCACGCGGCTATCTGCCCATCGACGGCATTGCCGCCTACGACAGCGCGGTCAAGGCCCTGGTCTTCGGCCAGGACAGCGAGCCGGTGCGCTCTGGCCGGGTGGCCACCATTCAGGCCATCGGTGGCACTGGCGGCCTGAAGGTCGGCGCCGACTTCCTCAAGCGGCTGAACCCCCATGCCAAGGTCATGATCAGTGACCCCAGCTGGGAAAACCATCGCGCCCTGTTTACCAACGCCGGCTTTGTGGTTGAGAGCTACCCCTATTACGACGCTGCCAAGCGCGGCGTGGACTTCGACGGCATGCTGGCCGCTCTCAATGCTGCAGCGGCCGGCACCGTGGTCGTGCTGCATGCCTGCTGCCACAACCCGACCGGTTACGACATCAGCGCCGACCAGTGGAGCCAGGTGATTGCCGCCGTCAAGTCGAAAAATCTGGTGCCCTTCCTGGACATGGCCTACCAGGGCTTCGGCCACGGCATTGCCGAAGACGGCGCGGTCATCGCGCAATTCGTGGCCGCTGGCCTGTCGATGTTTGTCTCCACCTCGTTTTCTAAGAGCTTTAGCCTCTATGGCGAGCGGGTCGGCGCACTGAGTGTGCTGTGCGAGAGCAAGGAAGAAGCCGATCGGGTGCTCAGCCAGCTCAAGATCGCGATCCGTACCAATTACTCCAACCCGCCCACCCACGGCGGTGCCATCGTCGCCACCGTACTGGGCACGCCCGAGCTGCGCGCCCAGTGGGAGCAGGAGCTGGGCGAGATGCGGGTACGCATCAAGGCCATGCGCCAGCAACTGGTCGACGGCCTCAAAGCCGCCGGCGTCAAGCAGGACATGAGCTTCATCACCAGCCAGATCGGCATGTTCAGCTACTCCGGCCTGAACAAGGAGCAGATGGTGCGGCTGCGCAATGAATTCGGGGTCTACGGCACCGACACCGGCCGCATGTGCGTGGCTGCGCTCAACAGCCAAAACATTGCCCACGTCTGCGCTTCTATCGCCAAGGTGGTCTGAGCGCTGCCTTCACGGTCAGTCATGATCAGCAGCGGGAGGCGAAAAGCTTGCACGGGGATGACAAGACCGTGACAGAAGGACACAACTTTAGGGTCCGCTCCCGCTTTTTGAAGCTCGACAACTGATATATTGCTGCACTGCAACAAATTCGCTTGCCGACCCCAGGAGGCCTCATGCTTTATCAAGTCTATGAAACCCAGCGCACCATGATGGAGCCGTTCGTGGACTTCGCGCAGGCGGCGGCCAAACTGTTCAGCAATCCGCACTCTCCTGCCGGCTCGCACCCCTTGGCGCAGCGCGTCTCGGCGGCCTACAGCCTGATGTACCGACTGGGCAAGGACTACGAAAAGCCGGCCTTTGGCATTCACACGGTCGAGGTCGATGGGGTGCCGGTGGCCATCCAGGAGCGGGTGGAAATCGACAAGCCTTTTTGCGAACTGCGCCGCTTCAAGCGCCTGAGCGACGATGTGGCCACCCTGGCCAAGCTCAAGACTCAGCCCGTCGTGCTGATCGTCGCCCCGCTGTCGGGCCATTACGCCACCTTGCTGCGCGACACGGTCAAGAGCATGCTCAAAGACCACAAGGTCTACATCACCGATTGGCGCAACGCGCGCATGGTGCCGCTCGATCAGGGTGACTTCCACCTCGACGACTACGTCAACTATGTGCAGGAATTCATCGGCCACCTGCAGCAGCGCTATGGCAACTGCCATGTGGTCAGCGTTTGCCAGCCCACGGTGCCCGTGCTTGCCGCCGTCTCGCTGCTGGCATCGCGCGGTAAGACTACGCCTTTGACCATGACCATGATGGGCGGCCCCATCGATGCCCGCAAGTCACCCACAGCCGTCAACAACCTGGCGATGAACAAGAGCCACAGCTGGTTTGAGAACAACGTCATCTTCCGCGTGCCCGGCAACTTCCCGGGTGCAGGCCGCAGGGTCTACCCGGGCTTCATGCAGCACGCCGGCTTTGTGGCCATGAACCCGGACCGCCACGCCAGCAGCCACTACGACTACTTCAAGGACCTGATGAAGGGTGACGGCGCCAGTGCCGAAGCGCACCGCAAGTTCTACGACG
Organism: Betaproteobacteria bacterium; assembly: GCA_037140415.1. Classification (GTDB taxonomy): domain Bacteria; phylum Pseudomonadota; class Gammaproteobacteria; order Burkholderiales; family Burkholderiaceae_C; genus Polaromonas. The sequence goes on from JBAXEN010000090.1 coordinate 2,681, forward strand.
AATACAACGCCGTGCTGGACATGGACGCGCATTACTACCTGGAGACCATCAGCACGGTGTTTCAGGAGTTCAAGCTGGTCCATGGCACCTGGGAAGTACTCAACCTTGAAGGCCATCCAGAGCCAGTAAGGCCCCAGGACATCAGCAGCACCGCCTTGATGACGGTCGAGGGCGAGCTCGACGATATTTCAGGCTCGGGTCAGACCGCAGCAGCCCACGACCTGTGCCAAGGCATCCCCAAGGCCATGAAACTGCATCTTGAGGTGCCCGGCGCAGGCCACTATGGCATCTTCAGCGGGCGCCGCTGGCGCGATGTGGCCTACCCCCAGGTCAAGGCCTTTATCCTGGCCGGCCAGGCCCGCATGACGGGCTCTGCAGAGCCGGCCAAGGCAGCCGCGCCTGCCAGAGCGCTGCTCAGTGCAAGCCAGCCTGGTCGCAAGAGCGCCAAGCCAGTGGCCCGCAAGCGCGCTGCCCGTCAGGCCTGAAGCCGCGCCCGGCGGCGCATGCCGACCGCTGCGGTGGACAATCGGCCGCTGTGACTAAGTCCTTGCCCATCCTGGCCGATCGCATCCTCGATGCCCTGCCGCAAACCCAATGCACCCGCTGCGGCTATGCGGACTGTCGTGCCTACGCCCGGGCCTTGGCGCAAGGGCAGGCTCAGATCAATCAATGCCCACCGGGCGGGCAAGAAGGCATCGTCCGGCTGGCGGCCATCACCGGTCTGCCAGTACTGCCCCTGAGTCAAGCCCACGGCACCGAGGGTCCGCGGGCGGTGGCGGTGATCGACGAAGACTGGTGCATAGGCTGCACCCTGTGCCAGCCGGTCTGCCCGCCTGATGCCATCGTCGGCGGTAACAAACTCATGCATACCGTCATGGAGCAGCACTGCACCGGCTGCGAGCTGTGCCTGCCCGCCTGTCCGGTCGACTGCATACGCATGGAAGTGGTGACCGAAACCACAGGCTGGCAGGCCTGGTCTGGGGCGCAGGCGCTGCAAGCGCGCAGCCGCTACGTCGCTCACCAGGAACGCCAGAGTCGCACCGAAGAAAAAAGGGCGGACGAACGGCTGACCAAGGCACAAAGCAAGCTGGCCGATCTGGGCGCGCACAGCCAGATCAGCGATGCCGGCGAGCTCGACCGCAAGAAAGCGGTCATCCAGGCGGCACTGGCACGGGCTCAAAATCGCCGCAAAGGCACTGCACCAGAGACTTGATGGCTCGGCAAAAACGTTAGACGGGCGTGGCTGCCAGTGCCGCAAAGGCGGTGATGACTTCGTCCGGTGCCTGCACCAACTCGATCAACACCCCTTCGCCGGAAATCGGAAATTCCTCGTTGCCCTTGGGGTGCAAAAAGCAGATGTCAAAGCCAGCGGCACCCTTGCGGATCCCGCCCGGCGCAAAGCGCACGCCCTGGCCGGTCAGCCATTCGACCGCACGGGGCAGATCGTCGATCCACAAGCCCACATGGTTGAGCGGCGTGGTGTGCACCGCAGGCTTTTTCTCGGGGTCCAGCGGCTGCATCAAATCGACCTCCACCTTGAAGGCACCGGAGCCGATGGCACAAATATCCTCGTCGACGTTTTCACGCTCGCTGACAAACTGACCGGTCAGAGCCAGGCCGAACATATCGACCCAAAGCGTACGCAGCCGCTCTTTGCTCGGCCCGCCGATCGCAATTTGCTGTACGCCCAAGACCTTGAACGGCCGCGCCGATGCTGTCGTGCTCATGCAAGCTCCTTGGTGCGCCGACCGGCCAAGTATTTGACGCCGTGTGGGCCAGCGTGCTCGCTGTGCAGCGTGCCTGCCGGCAGGCGAAAGATATCGCCAGCGGTGTAGTGGCGGGCTTGTCCGTCGACGGTGATGGTGAAGTCACCCTCCAGGATCAGGGCACAGGCATCGAAGCCATGATGATGGTCACCCAGGGCGTAACCGATAGGCTGCGCCACGGTGGTGATCACCTGATAGCCTTCATCCGCGAGATGGGCTTGGAATTGGTCAAGGTTCATCACAGGCTCCCGGAGATTTCATGCAAATTCAATGATGGGCTGATCCACGCTGAGCGACTCGCCTTTGACCGCCAGCACCTTGCCGACCACGCCGTCGGCGCTGGCGAAGAGCACGTTTTCCATCTTCATGGCCTCGATCACCGCAACCCGCTCGCCGGCCTGCACCTTCTGGCCAGGCTCAACGGCCACATCGACCAGCAGACCCGGCATCGGTGAGAGCACAAAGCGACTCATATCGGGCGGCGCTTTGTGGGGCATGAGCTGATGCAGCTCGGCCATCCGCGGCGACACCACCAGCGCCTCAATGCGCGTCCCATTGTGTTGCACCACCAAGGCCAAGGGATTGCGGGCAGTACCCCGCTCGACCTGGGCGGTAAAGCGCTGGCCATTGACTGAGCCCTGAATGCGGATGGCATTCAAGCGCGAGCTGCTTTCGATCGCGTAGGTCTTGCCATTGACTTGAATCACCGCCGGGCCGTGAATGCCGCCGGCGTCATCGACCGTCACCTGCACATACTGATGATCTCCGGCCGGTCCCATGACCACGACGGTGTAATGCTGCCCGACCTTGACGTCGTAGCCCGGCAACTGACCGGCCAGACGCGCGGCCCGCTCGCGCGACTTGCGCCGCACATAGGCTGCCAGCGCCACCAAAAACCCAGGGTCGGCATGCTCCACATCCTCGGCAGCAAAGCCTTTGCCATAGTGCTCGGCGATAAAGCCGGTATTGAAATCACCGGCGACAAAATCAGGATGCGCCAGCAAGGCCGCCTGGAAGGGGATGTTGGAGCTGATGCCTCGGATGACAAAGCCGTTGAGCGCCTCGCGCATCTTGGCAATCGCCTCCAGTCGGTCGCGCCCGTGGACGATGAGCTTGGCGATCATCGAATCGTAGAACAGCGGAATTTCGCCGCCCTCGTGCACGCCGGTATCGACCCGCACCCCCTGCAGGGCCTCGGTGTTGCCCTGGAACATGGTGGCGCTCGGTGGCTGAAAACGCACCAGCCGTCCTGTCGACGGCAAGAAGTTGCGAAACGGGTCTTCCGCATTGATGCGGCACTCGATGGCCCAGCCGTCGCGCTTGACCTCTTCCTGCGTCAAGGGCAAGGCCTCGCCGGCAGCCACCCGAATCATCAACTCCACCAGATCCAGCCCGGTGATGCATTCGGTCACAGGATGCTCCACCTGAAGCCGGGTGTTCATCTCTAGGAAATAAAAGTCCTGGTCCTTGCCGACCACAAACTCCACCGTGCCCGCGCTCTGGTACTTGACGGCCTTGGCCAGGGCCACAGCCTGCTCGCCCATGGCCTTGCGGGTGGCGTCGGAGATGAAGGGCGATGGCGCCTCCTCGATCACCTTTTGGTGGCGCCGCTGAATCGAGCATTCACGCTCGTTGAGGTAGATGACATTGCCCTGGCTGTCGCCCAGCACCTGGATTTCGATGTGGCGCGGCTCGAGCACGTATTTTTCGATGAACACCCGGTCGTCACCGAAGCTGTTGCGCGCCTCGTTTCGGCAAGAGCTGAAGCCCTCCAAAGCCTCTTTGTCGTTGAAGGCCACGCGCAAGCCTTTGCCACCGCCGCCGGCTGAGGCCTTGATCATCACCGGATAGCCTATGCCTTTGGCAATCTCCACGGCCTGCTCGGCCGTGTCGATGGCGTCGTTGTAGCCCGGAATGGTGTTGACCTTGGCTTCGTTGGCCAGCTTCTTGGAGGCGATTTTGTCGCCCATGGCGGCAATGCTGTAGTGCTTCGGACCAATGAAGGCGATGCCCTCTTCTTCCACGCGGCGGGCAAAGTCCTCGTTTTCGGACAGAAAGCCGTAGCCCGGATGCACCGCCTCGGCACCAGTGGCCTTGCAGGCGGCAATGATCTTGTCGGCCACCAGGTAGGACTCGCGCGAGGGCGCGGGGCCGAGCAACACCGCCTCGTCGGCCAGTTGCACATGGCGGGCCTCCTTGTCGGCCTCGGAATAGACAGCCACCGTCTGAATGCCCATCTTGCGGGCGGTGGCGATAACGCGGCAGGCGATTTCGCCGCGGTTGGCGATCAGGATTTTCTTGAACATCTTGATTTCTCCTGGTCTGATCAAAGCGGAATGTTGCCGTGCTTACGCCACGGGTTCTCGACCTTCTTGTCCTTGAGCATCACCAGCGAGCGGCAGATGCGCTTGCGGGTTTCATGCGGCAGGATCACGTCGTCAATGAAGCCCCGCGCACCGGCCACAAAGGGGTTGGCAAAGCGGGCCTTGTATTCGGCCTCGCGGGCCGCGAGCTTTTCCGGGTCCTTTTTCTCCTCGCGGAAGATGATCTCCACCGCGCCCTTGGCACCCATCACCGCAATCTCAGCGTTGGGCCAGGCAAAGTTCACGTCGCCCCTCAGATGCTTGGAGGCCATCACGTCGTAGGCACCGCCATAAGCTTTGCGGGTGATGACCGTGATCTTGGGCACGGTGCATTCGGCATAGGCATAGAGCAGCTTAGCGCCGTGTTTGATGATGCCGCCGTATTCCTGGCTGGTGCCGGGCATGAAGCCGGGCACGTCGACGAAGGTGATCACCGCGATGCCAAAGGCATCGCAAAAGCGCACAAAGCGCGCGGCCTTGATGCTGGACTTGATGTCCAGGCAGCCGGCCAGCACCAGCGGCTGGTTGGCCACGATGCCCACCGTCTGGCCATCCATGCGGGCAAAACCCACGATGATGTTTTTGGCGTAGTCGGGCGCAATCTCGAAGAAGTCGCCGTCATCGACCGTCTTGAGGATGAGCTCGCGCATGTCGTAAGGCTTGTTCGGGTTGTCCGGAATCAGGGTGTCCAAGCTGCGGTCAGCGCGGTCGATCGGATCACCACTGGGTCGCACCGGGGCTTTTTCGCGATTGCTCAGCGGCAAGTAGTTGTACAGGCGGCGCAGCATGAGCAGTGCCTCCACGTCGTTTTCAAAGGCACCGTCGGCCACGCCACTCTTGGTGGTGTGGGTGATCGCGCCGCCCAGCTCCTCGGCGGTGACCTCCTCGTGCGTCACGGTCTTGACCACCTCAGGACCGGTGACAAACATGTAGGAGCTGTCCTTGACCATGAAGATGAAGTCCGTCATGGCCGGCGAGTAGACCGCGCCGCCGGCGCTGGGCCCCATGATCAGGCTGATCTGAGGCACCACACCCGAGGCCATCACATTGCGCTGAAACACCTCAGCATAGCCGCCCAGTGAAGCCACGCCCTCCTGGATGCGGGCGCCGCCGGAGTCGTTCAGGCCGATGACTGGTGCGCCCACTTTCATGGCCTGATCCATGATCTTGCAAATCTTTTCTGCGTGGGGCTCAGACAGCGCGCCACCAAAGACGGTGAAGTCCTGGCTGTAGACGAAGACCAGGCGGCCATTGATCATGCCGTAGCCGGTGACCACACCGTCGCCGGGGATCTTGTTGTCCTCCATGCCAAAGTCTGTGCAACGGTGCTCCACGAACATGTCCCACTCTTCGAAGGTGCCCTCGTCGAGCAGCACCTCCAGGCGCTCTCGCGCGGTGAGCTTGCCCTTGGCATGCTGCGCTTCGATACGCTTGGTGCCGCCGCCCAGTCGTGCCGCGGCACGCTTTTTTTCAAGTTGTTCGAGGATGTCTTGCATGGTCTACTCTCTCTGTGCTCCAGGGGAAAATTTATAGATCGGGCTCAGCATAGGCGCCCAGCAAGCGACGAGCAGCCGTGGATGCGGCCAATTGCCCCGCCCCCACCTGCTGACTGATCTGGGGCAGCAACTCGCGCACGCGTGCATGGTGTCGAAAACCGTGTCGCAGGCCGGCCTCAATGCGCTCCCACATCCAGGCCAGCGCCTGCTTTTCACGGCGCTGCTTCAACTGGCCGTGGGTGGTCTGCAAATGCTTGAATTGAGTGACCGCAGCCCAGAAGGCATCGACGCCCTGCCCCAGCAAGGCGCTGAGCTGCATGACCTGAGGATGCCAGAGCGTGTCGTCATGGTGAGCATGCTCAGGCCGGCCATGCAGGCCCAGCAGACGCAGCGAGCTGGTGATCTGCGCCTGGGCGCGCGTGGCGGCGTTGGCATCCAGGTCGGCTTTGTTGATCACCACCAGATCAGCCAGCTCCATCACGCCCTTCTTGATCGCCTGCAAATCATCACCGGCATTGGGCAGCTGCATCAGCACAAACATATCGGTCATGCTGGCCACTGCAATCTCGCTTTGGCCCACTCCCACGGTTTCGACGATCACCACGTCGTAGCCGGCGGCCTCGCACACCAGCATGGCCTCGCGGGTTTTCTCGGCGACGCCGCCCAAGGTGCCGCTGCTCGGGCTGGGGCGGATGTAAGCCTGTGGATGAACCGACAGATGCTCCATGCGGGTCTTGTCACCCAGGATGGAGCCACCCGAGACCGTGGACGACGGATCGACCGCCAGCACCGCCACCCGGTGCCCCTGTGCAATGAGATACAGGCCCAGAGCTTCGATGAAGGTCGATTTGCCCACTCCAGGCACGCCGCTGATGCCCAGCCGAAATGACCGGCCGGTGTGCGGCAGCAGGCTGGTCAGCAGCTCGTCAGCCAGCAGACGGTGATCGCTGCGGGTCGATTCAAGCAGGGTGATGGCCTTGGCGATGGCCCGCCGCTGCACGTCGGCGCCACCTTTGAGGAGACCCTCGATCAATTGGGCGGGAGACAGCACTGCGCTCATAGGATGTTGAAGCCCCGGCCGTCGGGCAACCTGTAGCTCGAGAAGTCACGGACGTCCATGGTCATCACATTGACGGTGTTGGTGTCCTGCGCCAACCAGACCAAGGATGCGTCGGCCAGGTCCATCTCGGTGCGCGGCGGCGCGGTATAGCGCGCCATCAGCTCGGCCAATTCCGGCAGGCTGGCCACATCGATCGGGTACACCACCACGCCGCCTTCGGATACCCATCGCAGATAGCGCTGCACTGCTGCAGCACCCAGGAAATGGGAGACCTCCACCACGCAAGGCCACGTTGTCGTCAGTCGCCAATCGCCAGCCAGCAGTTCCATGTAATGCCGATGCGCGATGTCGCTGGCATCGAAGAGGGCCACCATGGGACCGGTGTCGATCAGAGCCAGACTCACCGGGCTGCTTCCTGGTCTTCGGGCGGCCAGGGCCGGCCCAAGCTTTTGGCCTCCTGAAAGGCCAGCCAATCGGCCTGACCCGCTTCCTGCTTGGCACGCAGCTTGGAACGGATGGCCGCCTTGGTGGGCGACAGGGATTCCAGACTGGTCTCAGGCAGAGGCTCTCGGACCTCGGCATGAACCTTGAGCAGCAGTTCATACGGGTTCTGGCGGCCCAGCGCCTTCTCCAACGCCGAGACAATGAACTGGGACTTGGTCACCCCCAGCCTTTTGGCAGCGAGTTCCAACTCCTTTTCGAGCAGGGGTTCGAGGCGAACGGACACAGCCATATCAGACTCCGAAGGTGTCGAAATACAGTATTACTGTATCACGGACGCTCGCCCACAGCCTTCCTGATTTGCTCGAGCACATCCTTGGCGCTGGCCGGAATCGGCGTCCCAGGACCGTAAATGCCCTTGACGCCGGCCTCGAAGAGAAAGTCGTAGTCCTGGCGCGGGATCACGCCGCCGACGAAGACGATGATGTCGTCCGCGCCCTGCTTCCTGAGCTCGGCAATGATGGCCGGCACCAGGGTCTTATGGCCGGCGGCCAGGGTCGAGACACCAACCGCATGCACATCGTTTTCGATGGCCTGGCGGGCGCACTCCTCGGGGGTCTGGAACAGGGGACCCATGTCCACATCGAAACCGAGGTCTGCATAGGCGGTAGCCACCACCTTGGCGCCGCGGTCGTGACCGTCCTGACCGAGCTTGGCCACCATCACCCGGGGACGGCGACCGTGCTGCTCGGCAAAGGCAGCGATTTCTTCCTTGAGCTTGTCCCAGCCCTCGGCCGAGTCGTAGGCTGCTGCATACACCCCTGTCACCTTTTGAATGTCGGCGCGGTGGCGCCCATAAACCGTCTCCAGCGCTTCGGACACCTCGCCGACCGTGGCACGCAGGCGGACGGCCTGGATGCTCAGATCGAGCAGGTTTCCCTGCCCTGATTGCGCGGCAGCCGTCAGCGCCGCCAATGCGGCCTGCACCTGATCCGCATTGCGCGTGGCCTTGATGTTTTTGAGGCGGGCGATCTGGCCCTCGCGCACCTTGACATTGTCGACCTCCAAGGTATCAACCGGGTCTTCCTTGGCCAGCTTGTATTTGTTGACGCCAACGATCACGTCCCGGCCAGAATCAATGCGGGCTTGCTTTTCAGCGGCGGCAGCTTCGATTTTCAGCTTGGCCCAGCCGCTGTCGACCGCGCGGGTCATGCCGCCCATGGCATCGACCTCCTCGATGATGGCCCAGGCCTGGTCGGCCATGTCCTGGGTGAGCTTTTCCATCATGTAGCTGCCGGCCCAGGGGTCAATGACATGGGTGATGTGCGTCTCTTCCTGGATGATGAGCTGGGTGTTGCGGGCGATCCGGGCACTGAACTCCGTGGGCAGGGCAATGGCCTCGTCGAAGCTGTTGGTGTGCAGCGACTGGGTGCCACCAAACACGGCCGCCATGGCCTCGATGGTGGTGCGCACCACGTTGTTGTAGGGGTCCTGCTCGGTCAGCGACCAGCCCGAGGTCTGGCTGTGGGTGCGCAGCATCAGGCTCTTGGGGTTCTTGGCGCCAAAGCCTTTCATGATCCGGCACCACATCAGGCGCGCGGCACGCATCTTGGCGATTTCGAGGTAGAAGTTCATACCCACCGCCCAGAAGAAGGACAGGCGGCCGGCAAAGTCGTCCACATCCATGCCCTTGGCAATCGCGGTCTTCACATATTCCTTGCCGTCGGCCAGGGTGAACGCCATCTCCAGCGCCTGGTTGGCGCCAGCCTCCTGCATGTGGTAGCCCGAGATCGAGATCGAGTTGAACTTGGGCATGTTCTTGCTCGTGTACTCGATGATGTCGCCAATGATCTTCATCGACGGCTCGGGCGGGTAGATGTAGGTGTTGCGGACCATGAACTCTTTAAGGATGTCGTTCTGAATGGTCCCGGACAACTTGTCCTGGCTGACACCCAGCTCCTCGGCCGCCACCACATAGCCGGCCAGCACCGGCAGCACCGCGCCGTTCATGGTCATGGACACGCTCACCTTGTCCAGCGGGATCTGGTTGAAGAGGATCTTCATGTCCTCCACCGAGTCGATCGCCACGCCGGCCTTGCCCACATCGCCGGTCACACGCGGGTGGTCGGAGTCGTAGCCACGGTGGGTAGCCAAGTCAAAGGCCACACTGACGCCCTGCCCGCCTGCGGCCAAGGCCTTGCGGTAAAACGCATTGGAATCCTCGGCCGTCGAAAACCCCGCGTACTGCCGAATGGTCCAGGGCCGCACCGCATACATGGTGGCCTGAGGTCCGCGAATAAAGGGCTCGAAGCCCGGCAGCGTGTTGGCGTGCGGCAGGCTGGCGATGTCCTCGGCGGTGTAGAGCGGCTTGACCGTGATGCCGTCGGGCGTGACCCAGTTCAGCGCCGCCAGGTCGCCGCCCGGCGCCGACTTGGCCGCAGCACGCTGCCAGGCCTCCAGATTGGCGGGAATAAATTCGGAGGATTTCTTGGACTCGGTCATGGCCATTTCTCTCGGATTGTTCGTTCTGGACGGTGCGCGAGGCTCGGTCATCATGCCGTCCGGGCAGTCTTCAGGCGCCAGTGCACCGCGACCCATGAGGGCTTGAGCTGGGCTGGAGTCTACCTCATTCATAATTATTGATGCAAAATTAAATTTCGTGTAAGCTTTGCCCATGGCCGCCCTCGC
>JBAXEN010000091.1:0-12488 GCA_037140415.1 Betaproteobacteria bacterium
AGCGACGCGCCGGGCTATGACATGGCGGCTTTTTCCGGCCGCAGCGGCCTGGCCGAGCGGGCCACGCCTGCGGGTGGGCAGCCGCCCATCCTGCCCGGCGGCCTGGGCGACAACGTCAGCGCGCTGTCCCTGGTCTCAGGCATCTGCGCAGCCCTGTACCACCGTGAGCGCAGCGGACAGGGGCAGCTGGTGGCCACCTCCTTGCTGCGCACCGGCATTTACAGCATCGGCATGGACGTGTCCTCGCGCATCGGCCTGGGCCGCGCGGCTTCGCCGCCGCCGCGCACCAAGCCGCAGAACCCTTTGATGAACCTGTACTGCGCCGGCGACGGCAAATGGTTCTGGCTGGTCGGCGCGCAATCGGAGCGTCACTGGCCAGTGATCACCTCGGCCCTGGGCCTGACGGCGCTGATGGACGACGAGCGCTTCAAGACGCCGCGCGACCGCAGGCGCAATGCGCCGGCCCTGGTGGCCGAGCTCGATGCCGCCCTGGCCCAGCGCAGCCGCGCCGAATGGGCAGAGATCTTTCGCGCGCAGGACGTCTGGTGGGCGCCGGTGCAGTCGATTGATGAGGTCATCGTCGATCCGCAGGCCATCGCCGCAGGTGCATTTGTGCATGTCCCCGATGCTGCCGAGCCGGCTGCGGCCAGCGGCGCCGACGCGCCGGCCAATGGGGTGGCCACGCCGGTGGACTTCAGCGCCACGCCGGCAGGCCCGGCCGGCGCGCCGCCGGGCATAGGCGCCGATACCGACACCATCGTCAGCGCGCTGGGCTACAGCCCGGCCGACCTGCAGAAATTGCGCGAGGACAAAGTACTTTCATGAGCACAGACAGCCCCGTTGACACCGGCCCTTTGCGCCCGCTGCAGGGCGTGCGCATTGCCGACTTCAGCTCCAACATGGCCGGCCCTTTTGCCACCATGATCCTGGCCCAGCTCGGCGCGGATGTGATCAAGATCGAAGCGCCCAAGGGCGACGATGCGCGCGCCTGGCCGCCGATCGTCGATGGCCTGAGCCTGACCCACCGGCACATGAGTGCGGGCAAGCGCGGCCTGGTGCTCGACCTGAAAATTCCCGAGGCGGTGCAGGTGGCCCTGGATGTGATGGCGCACTGCGATGTGGTGCTGCAAAGCATGCGTCCGGGCGTGGCCGACCGGGTGGGCATCGGCGAGCAGGCCGCCCGCCGGGCCAATCCGAAGGTGCTGTACTACGACCTCAGCGCCTTTGGCGCCGGCCCCACCGGCCAGGCCATGCCCGGCTACGACCCGCTGGTGCAGGCCTATTCGGGCATCATGCAGATGAATGGCCACGAGGGCATGCCGCCCACCCGCTGCGCGCCATCGATGATCGATCTGGGCACCGGTCAATGGATCGCGATGGGCATCCTGGCCGCCATCATGGCGCGCCGCCAGGGTCAGGCGGTCAAGCACATGGAGACCGCCCTGATCGACACCGCCTTCAGCGTGGTGCCCTACCAGGCCAGCGCAGCGCGCATGAGCGGCCAGCGCCCGCCCAAGGCCGGCTCGGGCAACCCGATCGCAGCGCCCTACCAGTGCTACCCGGCCCGCGACGGCGAGCTGATGCTGGCTGCGCCCAGCCAGCGACTGTGGGAGGCCGTCGTGAAGGTACTGCAAGCACCCGAGCTGGCCAACGATGCCCGCTTTGCGACCGTCGCGCTGCGCTCGCGCCATATCAAGGAACTCGAGACCGAGATCAGCCAGCGGCTGGCCAGCGACGACGTCGACAACTGGGTGGCCCGCTTTACCCAGGCGGGTGTGCCGGTCACCCGGGTCAGCGGTCTGGAGCAAACCGCGCGCGGGCCGATGGCGCAAGAGCGCCAGACCTTCATGGATTCGAATGGCGTGCCGCTGGTGCGACTGCCCTGGCTGGTCGACGGCCAGGCGCTGCCCTGGGTGCGGCCCGCGCCCCGCCTGGGCGAGCACAGCCTGCAGGTGCTGCAGGATCTGGGCTATGACGAAGCGCGCCGCAACGCCCTGGTGGCCAGCGGTGCCGTGGTCTGTGCCGCCTGAGCCCTCCCCCCCAGCAAGCCCCTGAACCCCAGCATCGATTCAACCCGCACCCAACTGAAGGCAATCCCATGAAACGTCGTCAATTTCATCAGCTGCTCTCCGGCCTGGCTGCCGGCTCCCTGCCTGGCTTGAGCACAGCGCAGGCTTCCTATCCGCAGTCGCCGGTCAAGATCATCATCGGCTTTGGCCCGGGCAGCGGCACCGACATCATCAGCCGCTTGATGGCCGAGGAATTGCGGCAGGCGCTGGGCCAGCCCTTTGTGGTGGACAACCGGCCCGGCGCCTCGGCGCAGATCGCCGCCACTGCAGTGGCCAAGTCCGCACCCGACGGCTACACCCTGATGCTGACCTCCAACACCACGCATTCGGTCAACCCGCACCTGTTCAAAAAGTTGCCCTACGACCCGATCGCCGACTTCACGCCCATCGGCGGGGTGGCCTACTTCCCCTTCATTTTGGCGGTCAATGCGGGTCTGCCGGTACGCACCGCGCATGAGCTGGTGACTTATTCGCAGCAAAACCGCGGCAAGATGTCCTACGCCTACGGCACGCCGACGGTGCAAATTCCCTGCGAGGCCATCAACCGCCTCAAGCAATTGGGCGCGGTCGGCGTGCCCTACAAGAGCAGCCCACCGGCCCTCAACGACGTGGTGGCCGGGCTGGTGCAGTTCCTGGTGGTCGACCTGGCCTCAGCGCGGCCGCACCTGCAATCGGGCCGCTTGCGCGCGCTGGCCGTGACCTCGGCCAAACGCTCAGCCCTGGCGCCCGAGTTGCCTACGGTGGAAGAAGCCCTGGGGCTGAAGGATTTCGACCTGGCCGCCTGGACCGGCATGTTCGGCCCGGCCGGGCTGCCCAAAGAGGTGGTCAGCAAGGTCTCGGCCGCGCTGACGCGCAGCCTGGCCAAGCCCGAGGTGCGCGAGCGCATCACTGCCCTGGGCGCCGAGCCGACACCCTCGGACACACCGGCCTTTACCGAGCTGGTCAAGCGGCAGCTGGACATCTGGGGCCGCAACCTCACGCTGGCCGGCATACAGCCCGAATAAAGCGCTGAACCCCGCCCATGTTTGAGCTGCAAGGCCTGGACGGCGCCAACAGCGGCCCGCGGGCCATCGTGCGGGTGCTGCAGGTGCTGGGGCATCTGGCCCAGCACCCCCAGGGCTGCAGCCTGGCCCAACTGTGCCAGGCGCTGAAGGTGCCCAAGACCAGCTTGTTTGTCATGCTCAAGACGCTGCAAAACAGCGGGCATCTGATGCTCGAGCTGGGGCTGTACAAGCTCGGCGCGCCAGCGATCGCCCTGGGCGCACAGATGGCCGACAGCGCACGCAGCAACTTTCCGCAATGCGCCCACGATCAGCTGCAAAACCTCAGCCGCCGCACCGGCGAGACCAGCTTTCTGGCGGTGCTGACCGATGACGGTCTGCATTGCCGCTACCTGTCGGTGGTCGAGTCGGGCAACTGGCTGCGCTTTAGCGTGCAGCCCGATTCGCTCAAGCCGGCCTATGCCACCGGCACCGGCCACGCCATGCTGGCTTTTTTACCCAAGCCCGATCTGCAGGCCATCCTCAGCCGGGTGCAGTTCGAAAAAATCACCCCAAAGACGGTGGGCTCGGAGCGCAGCCTGATGAGCGCGCTGGCCAAGGTCAGGCGCGAGCAGGTCAGCACCACCGACAGCGGCACCGTGGCCCAGGTGATGTCGGTGGCTGCGCCCATCTTCAACGCCCACGGACGGGTGATGGCGGCGGTCAGTGCCGGCGGGCCCACCGCGCGCATGGCGCCGCAGCTCGGCGCCATCGCCCGCCTGGTTTGCAACACCGCTGAAGAAATTTCCAACAGCCTGGGCTGGCTCGGACCCTGGCCGCCCGCACCCTGACTTTATGAGTAATCTCTTTTCTCTCGAAGGCCGCATCGCCCTGGTGACCGGCGGCTCGCGCGGCATTGGCCGCATGATGGCCGGCGGCCTGCTCAAGCATGGCGCTAGCGTCTATATCTGCTCGCGCAAAGCGCAGGACTGCGAGACCACCGCCCGTGAGCTCTCCAGCCTCGGGCCCTGCCATGCGCTGCCGGCCGACATCTCTACCGCCGAAGGCGCGCGCGCGCTGGCGCAGACCCTGGCGGGCCGCGAAAGCAGGCTGGACATCCTGGTCAACAATGCCGGCGCAGCCTGGAGCGCGCCCTTTGAGAGCTTTCCCGAAAAAGGCTGGGACAAGGTGGTCGACCTGAACATGAAGACGCCGTTTTTCCTGACCCAGGCGTTGCTGCCCCTGCTGCGCGAGAGCGCCAAACAGCGCTGCGCCAAGGTGATCAACATTGCCTCTATCGACGGCCTGTCCACCACCACCTGGGAGACTTTCCCGTACACAGCCAGCAAAGCCGGCCTGATCCACCTGAGCAAACGCCTGGCGCTGGCGCTGGTCGGTGAACGCATCGTGGTCAACTGCATCGCGCCGGGCGCCTTCGCCTCCGACATGAATGTGCTGGCCCGTGACCATGGCGAGGCCATGGCCCGGCAGGTGCCGGCTGGGCGCATCGGGCAGGCCGAAGACATCGAGGCGGCGGTGGTCTACCTGGCCTCGCGGGCCGGCGACTATGTGGTGGGCTCGACCTTGATCGTTGACGGCGGCTGGGCCCATACCCGAAACTGAATCAGCCAGGCACGCAGGGGTGCCCGCTCAGCAGCGGGTCAGGCAGCCCCACAACGGGGGCCGCGCATGGCTCAGGGCAGCAATTGCTGGTCGGCCACCTGCACCTGGCGGCCGACCCATTCTTCCTGCTGCAAGCGCGCCACCCAGCCTTCGTTCTCGGTGGTGGCCAGGGCCCGCTGGCCGCCGGGCAGATCGACCAGGACCATGGCGCGCGGGGTTTTACCCCGGCCGTGCACCACGGTGCAGGCGGCCACATGCGCCGCGCCGCTGTAACCGTCGACCACCTCACGGACCTGGGTCTGCGCCGCCACCTGATCGCTCAGGTCGGCATGGAAAAAGCCATCGACTGGCGGCGTCATGCCCCACAGCCCAAAGCCCTGCTTGGTGAGAATTCCTGAAACGCAGGAGACCAGTGCCTGTCGGCCACGGCCGGCGCGCAGCAACTCGGCCGCCCGCGCGGTGCTCTGGAACTCATAGTTGTTGAAAGGCCCGCCCGCAAACGACATGCCGCCGGTCAGCGTGAGCTCACGCTCGGTGCTCAGCCCCAAGGCCTGCGCATACGACAGAACTGCAATCGGAAAGCAGCTGTAGAGCTCGACCAGGTCCAGGTCCTGAGCGCTCAGGCCAGCGCTGTCGAGTGCCGCCTGGCCGGCGATGCGCGCGCCCACACAGTCATGCAAACTCGCCCGGGCCGACAGCGCCAGCATGTGGTTGGACTCGGTGCTGGCCCAGGGATAGACCCAGCGCGCGGGGTCTATGCCCAACGCGCGGGCCCGACCCGCCGAACACAAAAGCAGCGCGCTGGCCTGATCCACATTCCAGCTGGCGCAATGCAGGCGGGTATAGGGAAAAGCCTGCATCGGGTTGCGCGACGTAGCCTCGCGTATCGCCTCGGCACCCAACTCCTGCCGCAGCCAGGCATGCGGATTGGCCGCTGCAATGCGGCTAAAGCCCGCATACAGGCGCGCCAGTGCATCGCAATGCTCGGCCACGCTCAAGCCCTGGGCATGGCGGTAGGCGCTGTCGAGCAGTGCATACAGGCCGACCGGCATCTTCAAGCCGGCGCGGCGCTCGACCGGGTGGCGCAATTCCTCGGCGGGCTCCCAGTATTCATCGGGCGCGCCCTGCTCGGTGTCTTCACCTGCGGTTTGCTCGGACATCTGTGCGCGCAGCAGTCGGTAGCCAGCATCCGATCCGGCCACCAAAGCGGTGTGCACCTCACCCGCGGCAATGCGTTGGCAGGCCGCGCCAATCAGGGTCTGCTGCAACACGCCGACGCTGGTCAACACCGTGGTGGCCTGGCGGGCGCCGACCGCGCGGGCAATGGCACCGGCCGGGTTGGTGTAGGTCCACCGGCCACGCGGCACCGCAATCCACTGCGCGCCGGCCAAAGCCGATGCGCTGCCGCTGTCCTGCCCGGCGGCGCGCACCGCATCGAGCATCAGGCCCATCGGCTCCTTGGCTTGTCGCCAGTCGTCCTCGCGCTGCGTGGCCACGCCCACGCCCACCAGCACTGGCGTGTGATCGGGCACCCTCATCGCGCGCCATTCCAATGGGGCTGCGCCCGTGCGGGTTGGGCGCAATCCGGGCGATCGCAGAATTGGGGCACAGAGGACGGGCTCAGGCCGAGGCCTAGAGCAGATGAGTCACGGCGACGAATGAAGGTCTGCATCGCCAAATCCTAGCATCGCGCAGTCTTTGCAGGACACGGCTTGGCGCATCGTCCAAGGCCTGGGTGCTGAGGCGCTTGGATTCGAGGCGGCGCTGCTCTGGTCTTGTTTTCTGAGCCTGCGGGAGAGGCCTACCTGGTTTTGTCCCCTCTGCCTCTTGGACAGGCTCACAGTGAGGGCATCAACGCCCCGACATCAAGCCGCAGTTCAATCAAGGCCCATGCCCCCACCCCTGCCCTCCCCCAGAGGGGGAGGGAGCAAGACGGGCCCATCGCCGCGAGGGCGCGGCTCCCACACCCGCCCCGACGACCTGCCAAATCGGGTGGGAGCGTCGCCCCGGCGCGATGCTTGCGTATTCCTCACCCCCCCGCTGGCGGAGGGCTGGGGTGGGGGCACCGGCTCACAGCAACGCAGCTGCATGTCCACATTGGCGCACGCTCAGCCCGTCCCCGGGCCAGCATCCTTGACAAGCTCAGCCCTGCATGTGAAGATGTCCGGACGTACAGACATCCGGATGTTTAAATGAATCAACCCGCTGTTTCGCCCTCTGCAGACACCGCAGCTTCAGCCGCCAGCGCTGGCCTGGCCGGCGCCCTTGAGGGCTTGCGGGTGCTCGACCTCACGCAGATGCTCGCCGGCCCGTTTTGCGCACAGCTGATGGCCGACCACGGTGCTGATGTGATCAAAGTGGAGTCGCCCGAGGGCGATATGACCCGCGCCTTCGGCCCCTACTGCGACGACGACCAGGTGCGCAATATGGGCGGCTACTACCAGAGCGTCAACCGCAACAAAAAGGGCGTGGTCATCGATCTGAAGTCTGAGCAGGGGCGGCAGGTGTTGCTGTCGCTGGTCGACAAGTCCGACGTGCTGATCGAGAACTTTCGTGCCGGCGTGCTCGACAGGCTCGGGCTGTCGTATGAAAAACTGACCGAGCGCAACCCGCGCCTGGTCTATGCCTGCATCCGCGGCTTTGGCGATCCGCGCAGCGCCAGCAACGACTACACGGACTGGCCGGCCTTCGACGTGGTGTCGCAGTCCATGGGCGGCATGATGGGCGTGACCGGCGCCGAAGACGGCGTACCGATGAAGGTGGGCCCCGGCGTGGGCGATCTGATCCCTGCCACGCTGTGCGCCTTCGGCGTGCTCGCCGCCGTCATGCGCGCACAACGCACCGGCCGCGGTCAATTCATCGACGTGGCCATGGTCGATGGTGTACTGGCGTTTTGCGAACGGGTGATCTACCAGTACTCCATCAGCGGTGTGATCCCCAGGCCGCAGGGATCACACCACCCGATGTTTGTACCGATGGGCGTGTTCCCGGCGGCTGACGGTTGGGTCACGGTCGGCAGTCCCAACGACGGCTTCTGGATCAAGCTGTGCAAGCTGATGGGGCGCCCCGAACTGGCCGAGGACCCGCGTTTTCGAAGCAACGACGACCGGGTGCGCAACGCCCCCGCGCTCAAGGCCGAGCTGGGCGCCTTCACCAGCGCCCACACCAAAGAGCAGTTGCGGCAACTGCTCGGCGGGCAACTGCCCTTCGGTCCGATCTACGACGCGCAGGACATCGTCTCCGACCCCTACTGCGCCGCGCGCGAGATGCTGGTCGAAGTCGAGCAACCGCACAGCAGCAAAAAACTCACCATCGCAGGCGTGCCGATCAAGATGTCTGAGACGCCCGGCAGCGTGCGTACGCGAGCTCCGATGCTCGGTGAGCACACCCGGGAGGTGCTGCTGGCGGCCGGCATGACGGCGGCGCAGGTCGATCAGCTGACGGCCAGCGGCGCAGTGCGCTGCGCCAGTTAAGAAGCAATGCGGGCCTGCCCGCGCCTTCTTTAAGCCACCGATCTCAAGCCACCGATATCAGGCCGCCCAGTTGAGCCGATAACGGATCGACACCTGAAAGCGCGACTGCGGATAAATGCTGACCGAGTTGGACAGACCCGAGTCATTGGCACCCCGGTAGCGCCGCACCACCAGCAGGCCCGGTGAGTTCGGCCGACATTGCAGCTTGCGCGCCATGGCGGTCGGTATGGTCATGGCGCTGACATCCATCTGCAGGTCCTGCACCTTCTGGCCGTAGTGCTTTTCAATCAGCTGGTAGACCGGGTGGTTGACCTCGCCGAGATACTGGCGGATGCCCTCATAAGCCGGCGGAATGTAGAGCACGGTGTGCGACATCGGCTGCTGATCGTTTTGCTTGTAGCGGTAGCTGCTGACCTGCAGCCAGCGCTGGCCCACCTTGCAGTCGAGCAAGCGGGCGAGCTTGTCGTCGGCGGTGACCCAGCTCTCGTCGTAAATCTCCAGATAGGTGCCGCTGACGTAGCTGAACAGCGCCTCCAGCGAGGTGGCTGCTGAGAAATTGTTGGGGCCCACCTGGGTAGAAATCACCTTGGTGCCCACGCCCTGCTGGCGCGAGACCAGGCCCATATCGACCAGCTTGCGCACCCCTTCGCGCACCGTGTGACGGCTCAGCCCGTAATGGGCGCACAGCTCCGGCTCGGGCGGCAGCAAGGCGCCCACCGGATAGCGGCCCGCCTCGATGTCAGCCACCAGCGAATTGGCAAACATCTCATAGCGGGTGGTGCCCTGCGACAAATGCGGGCGAGTCGACGCGCCAGAGGTCTGGCTGGGCGTTTTGTTTCTGGTTTTTCCTGCAGTAGCTGGCACGTTGCCTCAATCCTGGTTCAAGACGAATCGGCCCGGATGTTAGCTTGCTTGAGCATCGGGCCGTAGGCGTCGAGCTCACGCCGGATTTCAGAGGCAAACTGATCGAGACGGATGGGCGTGGCGGTGATGCCCATGCCGGCCAGCCGGTCGCGCACCTCGGGCGTGCTGAGCAGTCCGTTGAGTTCACTGTTGAAACGCTCAACCACCGCCTGCGGCGTGCGCGCCGGCGCAAAAATACCGGCCCAAGAATTGGCCGCAAAACCGGTCACGCCGGCCTCCTCGAAGGTCGGTGCCTCGGGCAAGGCCGGCGATCGGCGGGCGCTGGGCACGCCCAGTGCGATCAGCTTGCCCGAGCGAATTTGTGGGTGCACCGAGGCGGCCGATACAAAGCCCAGGGGCACATGGCCGGCCAGCAGATCGGCCACCGCCGGACCGCCGCCCCGGTAGGGCACATGCACAAAGTTCGCGTTGGTGCGCTGCTTCATCATCTCGCCCACGATGTGGGTGATGGTCATCGCACCGGCGGTGGCATAAGACAGGCCGCCAGCGCGCGAGCGCGACAGCGCAATCGCCTCCTGCAGATTCTTGACACCGACCGAGGGGTGCGCCACAAAAACGATGGTGGAATCGCCCACCTTGCCCACCGGCACCAGGTCTTTGACCGGGTCGTAGCTCATCTTGTCATACAGGTGCGGGTTGAAGACGATGGTGCCCTCCAGAACCAGCACCAGGTTATAGCCGTCGGGCTCGGACTTGGCCACAAAGCCTGCGCCGATATTGCCCGCCGCGCCGGGGCGGTTTTCCACCACCACCGTTTGCCCCAAGCGGCGCGTCAGGTGTTCTGCCAGAAGCCGGCCTGCAGCGTCGGTCACGCCGCCGGGCGCGAAGGTGACATGCAGGTGCACCGGCTTGGCCGGCCAGCTCGCCTGCGCCTGGGCCAGGCTCGGTAGCCAAGCGGCGGCGGCCAAGCCAGATGCTGCGCTCACAAACTGCCGGCGGTTGCGGGTCATGCGGATCATGTGGGTCTCTCCTTCAAGAACTTGGGGGATAAATACTTAAGCCGGCGCTCGCAACTGCGTGAGCACCTCGGGGTTGACGATGTGCTGAGGCCGGCCTTCGATGAAGGTCAGGAAGCGCTCAAACTGGTCGCGGTACATGCCGTCGTACTGGTTGAGTTCTACATAACCCAGGTGGGGCGTGCAAATCACGTTGTCCATGTGCAGCAGCGGGTGGTCGGTGTCGCGCATCGGCTCTTCCTCGAACACATCGACGGCCGCCATCGCCGGGCACCCCTGTGCCAGGGCACGCACCAGGGCGCCGTCTTCAATCAGGCGCGCGCGGCTGGTATTGACCAGGAGCGAGCCCGGTTTCATGCTGCACAGGTCGGCGTAGCTCAAGCAGCCCTGGGTCTGCGGTGCCAAGCGCACATGCAAGCTCAGCACATCGCTGTGGGCCAAGAGCGACGCCTTGTCGCTGAAGGTCTTGAAGCCATCGGCGCGGGCCTTGGCCAGGCCGGCCTCGCGTGAGAACACACCCACATCCATGCCAAACACCCGGCCAAACTGGGCCACCTGCTGGCCGATCTGTCCATAGCCCCAGACCCCCAGGGCCTTGCCTCTGAGCCCTTGCCCCATGCCGGCGCACTGCCAGCGGCCCTGCTTGAGGCTGTCCATCTCACGCGGCAAGCGCCGCAAGGACATGAGCATCAAAGCCCAGGTCAGCTCAGCGGTGGCGGTGGAGACGTAGGAGTGGGTCGACACCGCAATGCCCAATTGAGTGCAGGCCTGCAAATCGATGTGCGGTGTCACGCCATTGAGGGTGATCAGACGCAGGCTCGGCAGTCGCTGCAGCAGCGCGCGCGGGATCGGCGTGCGCTCGCGCAGCAGCATCAGCACCTCGGTGTCGGCCAGGCGCTGGGCCAGCAGGTCCACATCCTTGGTGTGGTCCTGCCAGATGCTGAGCGCGTGCCCGTCCAGCAGGCGAGCGCTGGGCAGCGTGCGCACCACGCCATAGGTGTCGTCCAGGATGGCAATCTTCATCGGAGCCTCAAACCATGACATACGGTTGTCTGAATGTCCGGATGTTTGGCCCAGGCGCAAGCGCTGTCACGAGGGTTTTCCCTCTGAGGAGGTCTACACGGTTGACAAACCGGCTCGCGCATGGAAGGATTAAGTCATTCAGACGTCCGGATGTTTGAGACTTAAAGCGAGGTCCTATGCCCCCTTCCCCCCTGCGCAGCGCCGAAGACATCCGGCAAGCTGCGGTCCTTTTGCCCAAGGGCTGCTACTTTGAAGACTTCGAGCCCGGTCGGGTGTTCGAGCACCATTGGGGCCGCACCCTGACCGAGTCGGACAACAGCTTCTTCACCACGATGACGCTGCACTTCAATCCGATTTACTTCAATCAAGAGCATGCGCAATCACTGGGCTACGAGCGCTGCCCGGTCAATCCCTATCTGGTGTTCAACCTGGTCTTCGGACTGAGCACCGAAGACCTGAGCGAACTCGGCGGCGCTTTCCTGGGCGTTGACGACATGGTCTTCGAGCAGCCGGTGTATGCGGGCGACACCTTGGTGGCGCGCAGCACCGTGGTGGATCGGCGCGAGTCGTCGAGCCGCAAAGACCAGGGCATCGTGACCTGGCATACCGAGGGCCTGCGCGGCGGCCAGCGGGTCATCCACTTTCGCCGCACCAACCTCGTGCTGCGCAAACCCGCCGCGTGAACCCCCACAGGACAGCAGCCATGACCTCGCCCACACTCACCGGCACCCACAATTATTTCGAAGACTTCCAGGTCGGCCAGGTGCTGCGCCATGCGCGCGGCAAGACCATCGGCGACATCGACAACACGATGTTTGCCCACTTGGTGATGAATACCGCCCAGGGCCACTTCAACGAGCACGCCATGAACAAGGGCGCATTTGGCCAGCGGGTGTATTTCGGCGGCCTGACCACCTCCATGATCATCGGTCTGGCAGCACAGGACACCGCTGAAAACGCGCTGGCTGAACTCAGCGTGACCGGCATACGCCTCAAAGCCATGGTGTTTCACGGCGACACGCTCTACGCCTACACCGAGGTGTTCGACAAGCGCGATGCTGACCGCGCCGATGCCGGCATCGTGGTGTTTCGCCACCTGGGTTTCAACCAGAAGGACGAGCAGGTGTTCGACGGCCAGCGCACCGTGCTGATCCGGCGCCGCCCTGCTGGCCTGTAGGCCTGATCCATTTTTTCCTCCTCACCAGAAAGCTCCCATGCACCTTCCTCCCAGCAAGCGGCTGCGCCGCTCCGAACTCGCCGTACCGGGCAGCAGCGAAAAAATGATGGCCAAGGGCGCCGCCAGCGCGGCCGATTTTGTCTTTTTGGACCTCGAAGACGCGGTCGCGCCCAGCGCCAAGGCCGATGCCCGTGGCAAGGTGGTCACTGCCCTGAACACGCTGGACTGGGGCAAGAAAACCCGCTGCGTGCGCATCAACGATG
>JBAXEN010000092.1:0-12447 GCA_037140415.1 Betaproteobacteria bacterium
GCCAAACCGTCAAGACTGAAGTGCGGGCGCCTTCGACACAGGACGCCCGCTGGCTCCTGTGGGCCATGGACGGATTTCACAGCATTCAAAGCGGGCCGCTGCCCAGGTGATGGCCCGTCTCGGCCCTAAGCTTCGGTTGGCAAGAAACAGTGCTACCCGTAAAATTGTTAACCAGCCCAACCATGCAGCGAGTCCCCATGAAGCCGTCTGAAGCCCTTGCCGCGCATCGAGAAGAGGTTCGTGCGATCGTTCTCGCCCACCGAGCTGTCAATGCTCGCGTGTTCGGCTCTGTGCTGCACGGCTCGGACACAGGTGACAGCGACCTGGACATCCTTGTTGATACCACCCAGGACACGACCCTGTTCGATTTGGGCGCGATCCGCTACAAGCTGCGCAACCTTCTTGGAGTTCCGGTTGATCTGCTGACACCAGGCGCGCTGCCTGATCGCTTTCGTCAAAGCGTCATCTCTCAGGCTGTTTGGATTTGAAAAAAATCATCATCATTGCCGGACCAAATGGAGCGGGCAAGACAACTTTTGCCCGTGACTTTCTACCAGCAGAGGCGCACACGCTCAGATTCATCAATGCTGATTTGATCGCTGCCGGTCTTGCGCCGTTCAACCCCGACACTGCGGCAATAAAAGCAGGAAGATTGATGCTTGAGGAGATTGACGAATGTGTCCTTGCTGGTGAGAGCTTTGCCTTTGAAACCACGCTGTCAGGCCTCGGCTATCTCAGGAAGATCAAGCGATGGAAGCAACTGGGCTATGAGGTCAAGCTCTGGTTTCTTTCGCTGCCATCTGCGGATGTGGCGGTATCAAGGGTTGAGGTCCGCGTCTCGCAAGGTGGTCACAACATACCCGAGCACGTCATTCGCCGGCGGTTCAAGGCCGGGTTACATAAGTTCCACAACCTGTACAGCAAGGCCGTGGACTCCTGGGTTGTTTATGACAGCTACGTCCAACCCCCCAAAGTTCTCGACTGGAGTGGCAGATGAATACAGCGGATATCCGAACCTCGACTGACCCTGACTTGGCTGGTTCATATGCTGCGATGCTTCGGGCTGCACGGGCGGCCGAAGACCTGGCCATCAGGACGAACACTTGCATCCTCGTGTCCATTGATGGCAAGGACGTACGACTGAGTGCTCAGGACCTCCTCAAAATGCGCGAGCACGAGGCCAATCAATCAGCACCGCGTGCTGACCTCGAGTAGCAGACAACCGCAGCTCCGTATTCACTGGGCAACATGATCACCCAGTGCTCGCTATCCCAGCAGGCGTACAAGGTCTGCTCAGGCATGGGAAAGTCGGTGTAGGGGATCTGCTGCTGCGCACGGACATGGCCGTTGCCATTGACCTGCCCCCCACCAGTCGTACCAGCATAAAGTTAGTGAAGTCCGCCAGCCAGGAGAATGACGGACATGAAGACGAGCAGATTTACCGAAGAACAGATCATTGGCTTGCTGTTTTCACGCCAGCGAGACCGGCCATCGCTTGGATCCTGTCCCATCGTTTGCACGATTCCAGCCTCGTCGGGTGGACTCGACGTGATTTAGCTGGACAGATGCGCATCGCCTGGCTATCTTTACAGCCCGAGGGCTCAGCCTATGAGCTTTGCCTGAGCCAAGATCCTGTCCATGATTTCAGGCTCCCTGCTCGTGGCTCAGGCTCCCCTGGTGTATCGCCAGGATCGCAACCGCGCTAGCGCATTTCACGCACCTCGCATAGGCACCGCTTCCCGAGCAGTCGCCCCGCGCGGGGTGCGCGGTATCGCCTGCTCGCGAAGAGGTGCCCATGCTGCATGCATGCATCATCCCGTGGCTTCAGTGACCCGGGCGGGGGGCCACCCCTTATGAGCGCATTTCGCCAAGCTGCACAGCTGGTACACGACGGTTTGGCCGAGCTGCTGTTTGCGGCTCAGTCCGATCTGCACGGCTTGCTCACCCGTCTAGACCCCTGGGACCGCAGCTTTGCCGACAAGGCCTGGCTAGGCATTGCCGACCTCACCCGCGGCATGTGGCCGCAGTTGCACAAGCTCATGCCCGGGCACTCCAAGCGCTCTGTGCTGCAGCAGGCGTGGGCGGCACGCTTTCACTCGCGGGTGCATATTGGCCTGCTCTACCGCGCAGGGCTCACCGACCCCGAACTGGCCGACGAAGCCATACGTCTGCATGCGATCACAACAGGCCGTTGGAGCAGCCCCCTGAGCACAAGCGACGACGTGCGCCACCGAGGTCTGGTGGGTTTTTTGATGGCGGCCAATGCCCATGAAGCAGGCATTCCAGACCTGGGGCGGCACACACGCTACAGAGGGAGCATCCGCCTGCGCTATAGAGTTGCCAGCGTTTGTGAGCAAGGCGCCAGCTTATCGGCTGCGATCAATGCCGCAGCGCGCCAGCCCGCCGCAACTGCCTACCAAAAGCGCATCGAACTCAGCCGCGCGGTGCAAGCCGGCCGCCTGGCCGGCAGCCTGGTCGGTCGCACTTGGCAGCCCCTGAGCGAGCTGTCTTTTGGCCTGCTCAAGCCCGCCGCGCAAAAGCTGGTTCACAGCGTTCCTCATCTGTGGCCGCTGATCTTCAGCAAAGCGCTTGCAAGCAGGCCCCAGCTTGAGGATCACCTGGGCAGCCTGATCGCCGAGCGCGAGCGGGTCGAAAACCTGCTGATGCAGGTGATGCGACTGGTCCGCCTCCGAGACTTGGCCGCTGTCCATGGCCTGATGACCCAGTTGCCCGACAGCTCGCTGGTGCGGACCATGGGTAGGCGGCTGCGCAAGGAGCCATGGGGCCTGCAAGCCAGCCACTCCCACCCCAGCAATCAGGCCTCTTTCGGGCCATGGCGGCCCATGCCCCAAGCGACTCTGGACCGGCTTCAAACCTGGGCCCCCTCACCCTTGCCCGTTTGGTGGGCTCTACAGCCCAGTGAACTGGCACTTTCGATCTGCGCAGGCAAGCTGGAGCAAGACAGCATCCAACTGCTAGCGGGCACCCCGCAAGACCTTGCGCCCATGCGCAGAAGCTGGAGCGATACAGAACAACGCGACCTGATCCGTGCAGGCCATGCCCGTCTGGCTACTTCAGATCCCTCGGTCTGGGACGGGCTCTCGCTGGTCGAGTTCGCCACCGGCGTGCGTGCATCACCCGGCCTTTGGACCAGCTTAGTGGCCAAGCGCCTTGAAGCACTGCCCAACGCCAGCCCCTGGCTCGCCTTGATGGCTGGTGCCAGTGAACAAGAAGCACGCGAACTGCGCCAACTGGCCCAGCTCTCCATCGGCATCCATTGGCGCGGTCAATGGAATGAGAACTGGGGCATCTGGATCGCATCGAGCTACGGCTGTCCAGGCTGGGACCGCATCGAGTCGATTTGCCTGGCCAACACCATCCCGATCAAAGACACCATGGCCATGTTCGCGGCCGGACAGCAAGCCCTGTATCCCGATGCCTTTCGGCAAGTGGTGGCCCGCTCGCTGCACAGCACTGAGCTATTGCCACCGCGGCCCATGCTCTACATCAAACGCTGGGTCTCCCGAAACCCGGCCAGCGCAGCCGCCTTGGCCGATCATGGCCCGGTGCACTGGGTCGAAAGGCTGGTAGCCAACACCACCACACCGCTGGCTGCGCTCGATGCCTTTATCGGCAGCGAAGGCCTGCCGCCTCCACTTCGCCGGCTCGCTTGGCGCAACCGCATCGCGCGCACCAGCGACGCGCAGGCGCTGGCCCAGCTTTCTGCGCGCATGCCTGCCAACACTGGCCGCTTTGAACAGCTCAGCCAATGGATGGTGCAAGGCACTGAGGCCAGCAAAGCCATGGCGCTGGTCCTGACGGCCCGGCGTGACGGCCCTCGCCTACTGGAGTTGCACCAACGCTTTGGCGATGAAGTCTTCATCGCAGCCTGCCGGGAGGCTGCCCTGTTGCTGCTGCAAATGGCCCAAGACCCCACCTCTGGGCCAAAGCAACGTGGCCGCCATGACGCTGCCGCGCTGGAACTCCTTGCCCACCTCGGGGCTGAAGCAGCTCCCCACCTCATGCCGGCTCTGGCGCTTTGCCGCTCGCAGCAGCCGGCCGGATGCAAGCTTGACGGCGCCTACGCTCAGCATCACATCCCCAAAAAAAACGGCGCAATGCGGCTCATCCACGCGCCACACCCGGCGCTGCGCAAAGCCCAGCGCCTCATCCTTGACAGACTGCTCGCTCCTTTGGGGGCCCACCCAGCTGCCTGCGGCTTTGTACCGAACCGCTCCATCGTGCACAACGCCCTGCCCCATGTGGGCCAGGCGGTGGTGGTCAATGCCGACATCCGTAACTGCTTTCCGAGCGTGCGCTGGCCGCTGGTGCTCGGCGCCTTGCGGCGCGAACTGGGGCACAGCCTCTCGCCTGCCGCTTTAAGCCTGCTGGTCGACCTGTCTACCGCGGGCGGCGCCCTGCCGGTGGGCGCACCCACCAGCCCCGCGCTGCTCAATTTGGTGCTGCGCCGTACCGACGAAACACTGCACAGCAGCGCAGAAAGCTCGGGCTTGCGCTACACCCGCTACGCTGACGACCTCACCTTCTCGGGCAACTCCCAGGCTGTCGGCCTGCTGCGTCTGGCCGAACGCACGCTCGCGCAAATCGGCCTCACCCTCGATCCTGCCAAGACCAATGTCTTTCGGCGCGGACGCCGACAAATGGTGACCGGCCTCGTCGTCAATGACCAGGTGTCCGTGCCTCGCGCTGCGCGCAGGCGCCTTCGCGCAGCGGTCCACCGGGTAGAGCGCCAAGAACAGCCGCACTGGGACGGCCAGCCTCAAAGCATGGCTGCGCTGCGCGGTCGGCTCGCCTTTGTGGCCATGGTCTGCAAGCCACAAGCCCAGCTCTTGGTCGACCGCCTGCAAAGGGCGCTTGCCGCAGACGACCGGCCCGATTCCGATCCCCCATCACCCGAGGGGTCGCTTGCATGACCGCTACCCGGAAATCCCGCACTCCCCGCTTTGAACAGGAGCAGGTCGACGTCAGCCTGCTGGCCATCTACCTGTGCCTGCACATGGGCGGGACTGCCATCGAGTCACTCAGGGGCGAGCTCGAAGGCGCCCTGATTCGGGCCGGTCAGCGCGCCGACCGGCTTGGCCTCATCCGCCAGGCCATGTCGGGTATGCCGCAGGCCATCGTGCCCTTTCACCGGCGCATTCCAGATATTCACCTGGCAGCCAGCCTCATGGACGATCTTGGCCGCACCTGCTTTCGCACAGAGGGCAGCGCTGTCGATGCCGGCTACTTCATGTGGGTCGGAGACGAGGTTCGCTATATCGACGAAAGCAGCGACAACAACACCCGGGTACCAGAAGTGCTGGACCCCTTTAGCACCCGGTCTCTGCTGCGCGACCTTGCCCTCTGGACCAGCAAGCCCCGCATCGAAGTGCTTGATTCCGCCGAGGGCGACTTGCTCAGGCTCATCCCTGGCACCGACCGGTTTGCCTGCCACAAGGTCACACCGCCGGCGCGCAAGGAACTGGCCGACAAGCCCCAGCGCGCCACGGTGAGCCTGCTCAAGGTGGGACCCAAACCGCAGCTCGATGGCGCCCCTTCGGCACCGCAGGTCTCGCGGGTGGCGCTGGGTCAGGTCACGCTGGTGCGCGAGTCTGACAGCCTGCTCATGCGCCAAATTGCACCCGAGTTCCTCATGGAAATGCATGCCGCATCGCTGGCCAGGCCTAGCCCGGGGCACGCCCTGTTCCTGCACGTCGATCTGATCGATTCGCAGTATTTATCGCCCCTGCCCGACCTCATGCAGCCCGGCGCCAGCGCCCCAGGCTGGTGGGCGCCCCTGCGTGATGTATCGAACGCTCTGGGCGGCTCCTGGCGCACGGACGCGCCCCTGCCGCGCAGCACCGCCATGGCCCTCATGCAAAGCGCCCACTGGATGTGGTCTAACGACCTCAGCGAATGGGCGCAATGGGCCTGGTCGCTTCAGCACCAAGATCACTCGACCAGCCTTTCCTGCCAGCAAATCCAATGAAACCTTCTCGCCTGACCACCGTTCTCCAATCGCTCCTCGGCCAGCGCTGGCCCGCCTTCATCTGGGGTCCGCCCGGCGTCGGCAAAAGCTCCATCGTCAAGCAGATCGCCAGCGATCGGGGCCTGCCCGTCATCGACCTGCGCGCCAGCCTGCTCGATCCGACCGACCTGCGCGGCATCCCCGCCATTGAAGGCGGCCGCGCCGTCTGGTGCCCGCCCTCCTTCCTGCCCACGGCCCAAGACACGCCGGGCGTGCTGTTTCTTGACGAGATCAACGCCGCACCACCCCTGGTGCAAGCCAGCCTCTACCAACTGGTGCTCGACCGGCGCGTGGGCGAATACGAGCTGCCGCCAGGTTGGTGGATCGTCGCGGCCGGCAACCGCCAGCAAGACCGCGCCGTGACCTTTCGCATGTCCAGCGCGCTGTCCAACCGCTTTGTGCACCTCGAACTCGAGCCCGATGTGGACGAATGGCGGGCCTGGGCACTCTCCAAACGCATCAACCCGCTGGTGCTGTCCTTCATCGGCGTGCGGCCGGCGCTGCTGCTCGGCGAGGTCGGCGAGGGGTCGGCCTACCCCACCCCGCGCACCTGGGAAATGCTCTCCGACGTGGTGCAAGCCCTGGGCGGCCCGAAAGAAGCCGCCGACGTTCTGCCCGGCATCGTCGGCCAGGGGGCAGCGGTGGAGTTTCAGGCCTATGCCAAGCGCGCCATCAATGAAAAAGCCATTCGCAAGGTGGTCGACCAACCCCACAACGCAGACCTGCCGCAAGACCTTGACGGCATCTACATGCTCACCTCTTGGCTGGCCTTTCATGCGGGCGAGGAGTCGGTATCCAAAGCCAGTGCTGTACTGCTGCAACGCCTGCCGCCCGAATTTGCTGTGGTGCTCGCGCTAGACATGCTCAAGGCCCGGCCTGCCTTTATCAAAGAGCCGGGCTACCGCGACTTTCTTAAGGCCCACGGCCACCTGATCAGCCGATGAGCCCCGCCACTCGTAGCCCGCGGCAGGCTGCACCGGGGGCAACCGCCCCTGCCCCGAGCAGCAAAAGTACCGAGCTCAGCGGCCAAGCCCTTCAAGAGGTCTACGATCGGGTGCTGCGCGCACGCATACGCCTGAGCATGCAGCAGCCCTTCTTGGCATCGGCCGTGATGCGCTTGCCGGTGCGCCCCGTCACCAACGCATCATGGTGCCGCACTGCTGCTACCGATGGTTATCACATCTTCTACAACCCGCAGTGGGTAGCCAAGCTGCGCGAGGACGAACTGCGCGGACTGCTGGCTCACGAAGTGCTGCATGTGCTTTTCTCCCACGCCGATCGGCGGCAGGAGCGCGATGGCCAGGTGTGGAACATGGCCTGCGATTACGCCATCAACTACCTGCTGATCCAGCGCGGCTTTAGCCTGCCCGAAGGCGGCCTCATCAGCGCCCGTGCGCAGAGCAAAACCTCCGAGCAGCTCTACGCTGAACTGGCGCAGCAGATCAAGCTACCCAAGGGCTCGTCCGTGAAAAGCGGTGGCAAAAGCGGCGGCACCGGTCGACGCAAAAAACTGGGCGGGCCTGTCCGATCCGAAGACCCTTTGGCCGATGAGTCCAGCGACCGCGTGCCCGACGCAGGCGAAGACCTGATCGACGCCGACGACCCGCGCGTGCGGCCGATGCGCAGCGCCGACGCGCCCGACCGCGAGCAACTGGCCGAACTCAGACGCGAACTGCGCGAAGAGGCACTCACCCGGCTCAGCGGCGACGGCGCCGGTGCCTTTCGCAGCGAATGCGACGCCGACGAGACGCGCACCATCGACTGGCGATCTCTGCTGCGCGCTCACTTGTCAGAGCGCATCAAGGGCGACTGGACCTCCTTCCCCTTTAGCAAGCGCATGGTGCACCGGGGCTTGTTCATGCCCTCGGCCGGCATGCTGGTGCCTGGCCATGTGGTGTTTGCCATCGACACATCGGGCTCCATGTCGCTCCAGTTGCTGGGCCTCATAGCCGACGAATTGCGTGCCTTTCGCGAGGTGTTTCCCTGCCGGCTGACCGTGCTGCAATGCGATGCCCGCTTGCAGTCGGTCGAGCATTACGAAGCCATGGACGGCTACGAAATCCCCAAGCGCCTTGAGATACACGGCCGAGGCGGCACCGACTTTTGCCCGGTTTTTGGTTGGGTTTACGAGCAAAGTGACGTGGCCCTGGTGGTCTACGCCACCGACGGAATGGGCAGCTTTCCCAGGCGCAAGCCCGAAGTTCCCGTGATCTGGCTGCACACGCCCCCGCATCTGCCGAGCGCGGCATTTCCGTTCGGCGCGGTAGTTAAGATTTCGCAGAGCTAAGGGATGTTGAGAGGCCCGATCGCACCGAGGGCGGCGCTCCCACAACCCTAATTTGGGCTACCCCTACAGGCCTGATGCGGGCCACGGGGTGCAGGAGTCGCGCCCTCGCGGCTATTTCTCTGCTTGTATCCCACCACGGCGATAGAGCCACCCAAACATCCATCATTTGTCATTCTGGCAAGGCAATGTTACAAACGTTGAATGTCAGAAACAGACCGTCTGTACCGTTACAAAACCCTGCTCAGTCATCGCCGTGCCATGACAGCCGACGAGCTCATGGCTGCGCAGGAGATTTCACTGGCCACCTTCAAGCGCGACATCGCCAAGATGCGCGACCGCTTGGGTACGCCCATCGTCTTTGACAAAGACCTCGGCGGCTACCGGCTTGAAGCCAACCCAGACTCGACCGAACTGCCCGGCCTATGGTTCACACAAGACGAGATCTTGGCGCTGATGACCATTCAGAACATGATCGAGCAGCTCGACCCAGGGCTGCTCGGCCCCAAGCTCAAGCCCTTTCGCAAGCGGCTCGACGACATGCTGACACGTCAGGGGCTAGACCCACAAGAGCTGACCCAGCGGGTGCGTGCGGTCCATGCCGGCAAGCGGCGCATGCAACTGGCTTCCTTTGAGACCATTGCCAAGGCCACCTTCGAGCGCAAGCAGGTGCAGATTGTTCACACCAACCGGCAAAAAAGCAAAACCGTCCCGCGTGTGATCTCACCCCAGCAACTGGTGCACTACCGCGACAACTGGTACGTCGACGCCTGGTGCCATCTGCGCAAAGACCTGCGCAGCTTCTCCATCGACGCCATCACCAAGGCTGAGATCCTCGACAAACACGCCAAGGACGTCGATCTGGAAAACATGCGAAACCAATTCACCGCCGGCTACGGCATCTTCGGCGGCGCGCCCAAAGACTGGGCAGAGCTCACCTTCAGCGCCAGCCGTGCCGAATGGGTGCGCCATGAAAACTGGCACCCAGAGCAGCAAGGCACACTCCACGCCGACGGCCGCTACAGCCTGCGCCTGCCCTACGCCGACGAGCGCGAGCTCATAGGAGACATCCTGCGCTTTGGATCCGATGTGCAAGTCATGGCACCGGCGAGCCTGCGCAAGCAGGTGCAAGAGCAGATCGAGCGGATGCGGGGCCTGTACCGCTAAAGCTTGGGTCGCAGCGGGCGCAGGCCTGTAGGAGCCGCGCCCTCGCGGCGATGCGGCACCAAGGCCGACTTCAGGTCTGCGTGCGCCTGCCCTCTGCCATCTTGCGGCGCAAGAATGCGGGCACCTCGACTTCATCGGCCTCGCGGAAGCACACCTCATCGGTGCTCGACAGGCGCTGACTCATCTTGCGTGACTTGTAAAGCATCTCTTTGGACATGCGCTGCTGGTCGCGCTCGCGCATCAGTTGCCGGGTAAACGCAATCGATGCAGCCACCCAAGGCTCGTGGCGGCCTAGGGTTTCGAGGTGGGTGAGCAGTTGCTCGACCTGCATCCAATCGCCCTGCAGCGCCGCCTGCCTGATTTGCAGCTGCAACTGCGCGGCAGTCATTTCATGCACGCGGCGTTGCACCAATTCATGCGCTTGCATGGCTTCGTACTCGGCCGCCTGCACTTCGGGCAAGGCTGGCAGTTTGCCGGTGAAGGTTTGGCGCTCGCCACTGGCGTCGGTCGCCTGCACCGTGACGGCGAGCACCGTGCCATGCTGCCGCTGCTGGCGCAATGCCTCGTGCATGGGAATGCGCAGCAGTGCCCAGCATTCAGAGCCCATGGCCACCGATGGCATGCGCCACCCGTCGCGGGTGCGGTCGTAGTCATTGAGCATTTCAAGGCCGGCCGGTGCACCATCGACAGACAGCTCCACAGAGCGCCATTGCAGTTGCGAGAGCAAGCCGATTTCGGCGTCGAAGGTTTCGGCCAGGTCTACCGCCCGCTCACCGTAATGCGCGCGGCCCTGTCCGGCCTGAGCCATGGCGGTCATCAATTCCTCATTGAAATCTGCCCCCAGGCCCACGGTGGTGGTGGTCACGCCCGCTCCTGCCAAAGCAGCCACCTGCTGGGAAATGTGCGCCGTATCGGTCAGGCCGCGATTGGCCTGACCGTCTGAAAGCAACACCACATGGCAAGCAGCGTCGCGCCCAGCGTGCGGCGCCAGCATCTCGCCACCGCGCAGCCAGCCGGAATGCAGATCGGTGCTGCCATTGGCGGTGATGCCCTGCACCAGCGCCTCGAGCACGCCACCCACCTGCTCCACCTGCGACAGCGGCATCACCGTATCGACCGCATCGTCGTACTGCACCACGCCCACCTGGTCGCTCGGGCTCATGCGCCGCACCAGGTCAATCACGCAGCGCTTGGCCTCGTTGAGCTTGCTGCCATCCATCGATCCCGATCGGTCTACCACCAGCACCAGATTGAGCGGCGTGCGCCTAAAGCCGGCCTGCGGCTCGGACTGCAGGCGCACCAGCAGGTGGAAGTGTTGGGCGGCCTCGCACAGCGCGGGCTGAATGGGGTTGATCACAATTTTCATACTGCACCTTCTTTCGGTTCGGGGGTTGAGGGGGGCAGGCTGGGC
This sequence comes from Betaproteobacteria bacterium, assembly GCA_037140415.1. Classification (GTDB taxonomy): domain Bacteria; phylum Pseudomonadota; class Gammaproteobacteria; order Burkholderiales; family Burkholderiaceae_C; genus Polaromonas. The sequence continues at coordinate 10,891 of JBAXEN010000092.1, forward strand.
TGAGCCTGCATGTGTCTTTCAATCGCGTATAGCTTTGCCGCCGTCTCGGCTTCTAGCCTGTCTATCCGATACATCACTTCTTCAAAAAACTGCTTCTGCATGTGCCGGGTCTCTTCAAGTTGCTGCGCCTGACGCTCGAAAAACTGCCTGAGCTCACCGCGCTGCTCATGCAGCAACTGCCCAAACATGTCCTCCAGAAAATCCCTCTGCTTGTGCGCCTGCTCGAACAAGTAGCGCTGCTGCTCCATCTGCTTTTCGATCATTAGCATGGGCTTGTGCAGCATGCGGTCAAAGCGCTGGGTGGCCTCTTCCATCATGTTGGCCAGCTTGCTCACGGCCACCTTGAGCTCCACCGGGTCTATGCGCTGAACCTCCACCCGCGAGCCCGCGCCGCGCAAAGCGCCTTCCACCATGTCGTGCACCTTGGTCTGCAAGTCCTTGAGCTGCACATGCACCCGCTGCTCCATGTCGCGCATTTCGTGCATCACATCGACCATGCCCATGCCGGTCGAAAAGCTGGGCAAAGGCTTGGGCGGTGGAGCCTTGCGCGAGGCAGGCGGCGTGCTGCGCCCCGCCCCTTCAGAGCGAAAGGCTGCCACCAGCAACTCGGCCTCGCTCTTGCGGTCGGTTTTTTCAAGGTAGCCGGCCAGTTCGTCGGTGCCAGCCACTGCGGTGTACTTGGCAATTTGCGCCAATGAAAAGCCTTCAGTCAGCAGCCGGCGGGCGGCCAAAAACTGCACTAGGTGCCGAAAGCCATACAGCGCGTCGCGCCCCTCGCGCAGGGGCTTGTCGACCACGCCGATCGACACATAGTGCCGCAGCAGCCGTTCATTGCCCTCGCTGCCCTCCTGCGCCAGGTTGAGCTTTTTCACCAGCAGTTGGGCGGCGTCAATCAGCGCTTCGGCACCGCCCTGAAAGTCTTGGCGCAGCTTTTCTATCGTTCGGTTCATGGGGTTTACCTCCTGTTGCAGATGCTGCCTGGTGGCCACATACTGCCATTGACAACTGTCATTGTGCCAGCCATAATTGTCGTTGTCAACATGCCAATGCGTGTTGTCAAACAAAAACCATCTCCACCCTAAAAAACCCATGCCCAGCGCGCCCGCCCTGCCCCGCACCCCCATCTTCTACAGCCCACAACAGGTAGCCAAGCACGCCTTCATTTCGATACAAAAGCTGCCCGCCTTCATTGCCGGCGCCAAGCGCCCCACGACTGAGCCCGCCCCATTTACCGCCGCCGACTTCAAACTAGCCCACAAAGCCAGCTATGTGCAAGCCGTGCTGAGCCTAAAGGCCGACAACGGCTTTGGCACCCGCAGCGAATCCATCAACCAGGCCCTGGCCTACAGCAACGCCAGCCTGTGGGCCGCGGCCGAACACGCGCTCGAAGGCGGCGGCATCGCCTGCTCGGCCTCGCAGGGCTTTCACCATGCGTCTTACGACAGCAACTTTGGCTACTGCACCTTCAACGGCCTGGTGATTGCCGCGCGCAAGGCCCTGGCTGTTGCCGCTGACCGAAAACTGACCCACTTAAGGGGTATGTGCTGATCCAAAACT
>JBAXEN010000093.1:0-12433 GCA_037140415.1 Betaproteobacteria bacterium
CCGTCACCCTCAGCGCAGGCGCAGATGCCACTGCAGCGGGGGCGCAAAGCCTCACCGTCACGGGCAATGCCGTCTTTGGCGCGGCGCTGGGCGCCAACCAGGCGCTCAATGCCCTCAACGTCACCGGCACCAGCAGCCTGGGCGGCAACGTGAGCACCACCGGCGACCAACGCTACGGTCGCGCGGTGGGCTTCACCGGCGATACGACGCTGCGCAGCCTGGCCGGCTCGCTGGTCTTTGGCAGCACGATCGACAGCCCCACCGCCAAAGCGCTCACCCTGCGCGCCGACGCCGGAGCGATAGAAGTGGCCGGCGATGTGGGAGCCACCTCGGCTCTGGGCGCTTTGGCGCTGCGCGGGGGCACCACAACGAGCTTTGGCGCTTCGGTCACCGCAGACCAGATCACGCAGGCTGACGGCGGCTCAACGCAATTTGGCGGCGCTGTTCGCGCCACAGGCGCAGGCGGGGTGCAACTGAGTGCCCGTGGGCTGCAGTTCGGCAGCTCGGTGTCAGCGCCAACAGGCGACATCACACTGGCCTTGAGCGACAACAGAGGCACCGTCGGCTTTGCGCCCAAAAGCACGGTTCGGGCGGCCACCGGCTTTGTCCAGACCGCTGGCGCTGCGATTGCAATGCCGGCGACCATCGAGGTGGTGCGCGGCCCGATCACGATTCAAGCGCCCGCCAGCAGCGGGGACCTCGCCCTGAGCACCGACGGCCTGATCAGCCTGGCGGGCCTCAATGCAGCGCAGTCGGTGGTGCAGGTAAACGCCGGCTCCGGGGCGCTCAAGATCGGCACGGCCAACGGCGGCGCGGCTTTGAGCCTGGTCGTCGGCAAGCTGCAGGTGGGCACTGCCGGGTCGGCATCGCTGTATGGCAGCATTGGTGGGCAAGGCGGCGCCTTCGCCGCCTCGCGCGTGTCCAGCCCGCTTGTGGGCGCGCCCTACTTCATGAACGACACGCCATGGGGCCCCATCGACATCATTGCCACGGTCACAGCCACCACGGTTCCCACCTTTGTGGTGCCCAGCTCGCCCGGTGTGAACGCCTTGTTCACCGGCGGCCTGTCGCGCGCCGATTTCGCCCCCAATTCGCTGCAGGCCTACCAGTCACCCGCGGTACTGACCATTGCCCCCCTGCCCGTGAATATCGCACCCGTCCTACGCACTGGCCCGGCCTTCGGACCAACGCCGGGCCGGGAGCGTGAAGACCTCGACAAAGGCCGTTGACAGACCAGGTCCCCGGCCAGCCCCTGAGCAAACGCGGCAATGCGTTTGCGCAGGGGCTCAAGCAGGCGGCTTGAGGGGCACTCACAGGCGGCTGTAAATTTCCTCACGCGCAGGCCCCAGCAGTCCGCTACAGTGGTTGCTGATGGAGACCGCCCATGAACGCCCCCTTGAGCCCCGAACAAGCCCTGTCCCTCGAACGCAGCGCCCGCCAGGCACAGGTGGTCGCGGCCCTGCAGCGGGTGCTGCCTGCGCACGCTTTGCTGTGGCACAGCGAAGACACCACCCCCTATGAATGCGATGGGCTGACCGCCTACCGCGAGCGGCCGCTGGTGGTGGCACTGCCTGAAACTCAGGAGCAGGTGCAGGCCGTGCTCAAGGCCTGCCATGCGCTGGCGGTGCCGGTGGTGGCGCGGGGCGCCGGCACCGGGCTGTCGGGCGGGGCCATGCCCAACCGCTTGGGGGTGACGCTGTCGCTGGCCAAGTTCAACCAAATTTTGGGCATCGACCCGCTGGCGCGCACCGCCACCGTGCAGTGCGGCGTGCGCAACCTGGCCATCTCTGAAGCCGCAGCGCCCTACGGCCTGTACTACGCGCCCGACCCGTCCAGCCAGATCGCCTGCACCATCGGCGGCAATGTGGCCGAAAACTCGGGCGGGGTGCACTGCCTCAAATATGGCCTGACGGTACACAACGTGCTGCAGGTCAAGGGCTACACCATCGAGGGCGAGCCCATCGAGTTTGGCAGCACCGCGCTCGACGCACCCGGCTACGACCTGCTCAGCGTGGTGATCGGCAGCGAGGGCATGCTGGCCGTGACCACCGAGGTGACGGTCAAGCTGGTGCCCAAGCCGCAACTGGCGCGCTGCATCATGGCCAGCTTCGACGACCTGCGCAAGGCCGGCGATGCGGTGGCGGCGGTGATTGCCGCGGGCATCATCCCTGCCGGCCTGGAGATGATGGACGGGCCGATGACGGTGGCCGTCGAAGACTTTGTGCATGCCGGCTACGACCTGAGCGCGGCCGCCATCTTGCTGTGCGAGAGCGACGGCACGCCCGAAGAAGTGGAAGAGGAAATCGGCCGCATGAGCGCGGTGCTGACCGCCGCCGGTGCCACCGCCATCACCGTCAGCCGCGACGAAGCCCAGCGCCTGAAGTTCTGGAGCGGGCGCAAGAACGCCTTCCCCGCCTCCGGCCGCATCAGCCCGGACTATATGTGCATGGACTCGACCATCCCGCGCAAGCGCTTGGCCGACATCCTGCAGGCGATCTCGGGGATGGAGATCAAGTACGGGCTCAAATGCCTCAATGTGTTCCATGCCGGCGACGGCAATTTGCACCCGCTGATCCTCTTCGATGCCAACGACGCCGACCAGCTGCGCCGCTGCGAGCTGTTTGGCGCCGACATCCTGGAGACCAGCGTGGCCATGGGCGGCACCGTCACCGGCGAGCATGGTGTGGGCATCGAGAAGGTCAACAGCATGTGCGTGCAGTTTTCGGCCGAGGAAAACGAGCAGATGTTTGCCCTCAAGCGCGCCTTCGATCCGCAAGGCCTGCTCAACCCAGGCAAGGTCATCCCCACGCTCAACCGCTGCGCTGAATACGGCAAGATGCTGGTGCGCGCAGGGCAGATCAAGCACCCGGACCTGCCCCGGTTCTGAACCAGAGCGGCAGCGCTGCGAACGCTGCATCGCGCCGAGGGCGGCGCTCCCACACAACAGCGCTGCCCCAAGCCGTGGGTGTGGGAGTTGCGCTCCCGCAGCGATGCGGCGACTGATGACGCAGGGCCCCTCAGTCAGGCCCGGATAGCCGCCTGCGTGGCGGCCATGGGTCAGCTCGGCGGGCTTGAGCGCGACCAGCGCCAAGCGCTCAGGCCCTGGCAGGCCGAGGCGATCCTGAGCGTCAAGGGCAATGCGGTCGGTGCGCGCCGTGCCGTCTTCACGCTGCGGCAGCCATAGCCATTGCGTTTATGCCCGCCGCGCCTGCCCAGTGCGGGCCGACGTGAGGGCATTGAACCAAGGCGGGTTGATGAGCGCAGGCTCGTCGGGCGAGATCAGCATCACCAGATCACCACCAAAGCGGCCCAGGCCCAGGGCCAAGGCCGTGGCGTTGTCCTCCTGCTCATTGGCCATGCGTAAAAAGCACAGCAAGCGCCGCTGCCCTGATTGATCGGCGCGCACCAGGTCCAGCCGGCTCACATGGCCATGCTGTGAAAACAGGGCATGCAAGCGGTCGCGCCAGACAGAAATGTCCTCGACGTCCATGCGCGGCGGCTTGGCCGACAGAGGGTGGGCGGTATCACTCGCAATACGGTGGATGAAGGACATGGTGTGCCAACCTAGACTTCAATTCGATGAGCCACTGTAGGCCGAGCTCGCAGCCCCAAAAAGGTGTGAATTGGCCAGATGGACGTAGGACAGGGCCGCTTGCCTGCCGCTGTGCGCGGCGCATCTGCGCGTCGGGCAGTCTCGCCAAGTCCTCGCCAAGGCCAACAGCGGCCCTAAGCTGGGCTCCCTAGTCCGCGCTCGGTCCAGCTCCCGCGGCTGGACCTGCCCATTTCTCCTGCCATGACGACTCTTGCCCCGCCCGCCACCTTGCCCGACGGTTTTGCCCCGCCCGCCGCCTTGTTCGACTGGCTCGATTTGCTCGAGCAAGCAGGACTGGCCGGCAGTTGGCAGTGGTTGCCCGATGCCCCCGAAGCGGTGGGCACGCTGAACTGGACCCCGGCCCTGGCCCGCCTGCTGCAGTGGGGCGCGGCTGAGATGCCGCCCTGGCGCCATCCGGCCGACCTGCTGGCCCCTGAATGTCGGGCCGATCTGCAAGCGGCACTGCAAGGCGCAGCCGAGGCCGACACGCTGGTGCTCGAGACGCTGGCGCTCAGTGCCCAAGGACGCAAGTTGCCGGTGCGCCTGCTGCTGCGCTGGCGCAGCTCAGCCACTGGGCGGCTTTGGCAAGGCGTGCTGCAAGACCGCAGCGACCACCGCTTGCACGAGCAGCAAAGCCGGCGCGAGCGCATGCAGCTGAGCACCACCTTGGCGAGCATGACCGAGGCCTTCGCCACGCTCGCCCCAGACGGGCGGCTGAGCTACCTCAACCCGCCGGCCTGCCGGCTCCTTGACCGCCAGCCCTGGCAACTGCTGGGCAGGCGGCTGTGGCACGAGCTCGACGAGCGCAGTGGCACGGCGCTGCGCCTGCAGGTGCAGCAGGCGCTGGACAGCGCTCAGGGCAGCGAGTTCGAGGTGTATGCGCAGAGTCTGGACAAATGGCTGGAGCTGCGCCTGTATCCTTTTGACGAAGGCCTGGCGCTCTACATCACCGACGTCAGCCAGCGCCACCGCACGCAAGAACAGCTGCTGTTGTTGCGCACCTGCATTGCCCGCCTCAATGATGTGGTCTACATCACCGAGCAGCCAGCGGGCCAGCCGCTGCGCATCGTCTTCGTCAACGAGGCGTTTTCGCGGCTGACCGGCTACAGCGCGCAAGAGGTGCAGGGCCAGCACCCCCGCCTGCTGCGGGGGCCGCTGACCCAAGCCAGCGAGCTCGCGCGCATCGCCAAGGCGCTGCGCCGCCAGCAGGCGGTGCGCAGTGAGCTGATCCACTACCGCAAGGACGGCCAGACCTTTTGGCTTGAGCTGGAGCTGGTGCCGGTGGGCGAGTCAGACCGTGGCAGCGCGCATTGGGTGGCGGTGGGCCGCGACATCACCGCCCGCAAGGCGCAGGAAGACGTCATCGAGCATCTGGCCTTTCACGACCCCTTGACCGGCTTGCCCAACCGGCAGCTGCTGCTGGTTCGACTGCAAAACGCCTTGTCGGAAACGGCCGCTGGCGCGCGCATCGGCGCCTTGCTGTTCATTGACCTCGATCACTTCAAGCTGCTCAACGACACGCTCGGCCATGACCGCGGCGACGAGTTGCTGCAGCAGGTGGCCGCCCGGCTCAAAGCCTGCGTGCGCGAGTCCGACACGGTAGCCCGCCTGGGCGGCGACGAATTTGTGGTGGTTATGCAGGAGCTGGCCGAGCGGCCCGCGGCGGCCAGCGAGCGCGCCAGGCAGGCCGCCACGCTGATCTTGCGCACCCTGGGGCAGCCCTATGAGCTGGCAGGCCAGACCTATCACGGCACCTGCAGCATCGGTATCACCTTGCTCAGTGACCACGAGCACACCCTGGCCGATCTGCTCAAACAGGCAGATCTGGCCATGTACCAGGCCAAAGCGGTGGGCCGCAACAGCCTGTGCTTTTTTGACCCCCATATGCAGGCCACGGCCCTGGCCAAAGCGGCCCTGAGCAGCGCGCTGCGCCAGGCCCTGCATGAGCAGCAGTTTGTGCTGCACTACCAGCCCCAGGTGCAGGCCGACGGCCAGGTCATCGGCCTGGAAGCCTTGCTGCGCTGGCGCCAGCCGACGGGCGAGCTGCGCGGGCCGAGCAGCTTCATCGCGCAGGCCGAGGAAAGCGGCCTGATTCTGCCCCTGGGTCAGTGGGTGCTCGACCAAGCCTGCCACCAACTGGCGCTGTGGTCTGAGCACCGGCTGCTGCGCTCGCTGAGCCTGTCGGTCAATGTCAGCACCCGCCAGTTCCTGCAACCGAGCTTTGTGGAGCAGGTGCTGCACACCGTGGCGCGCCACGGCGTGCGGGCGCAGCAGATTGAGCTGGAGATCACCGAAAGCCTGCTGGCCACCGACCTAGAAGGCACCATCGCCCGCATGCGCCGGCTGCACCAGGCGGGGCTGCGCCTGGCCATCGACGACTTTGGCATGGGCTATTCGGCCCTGTCGTACCTCAAGCACATGCCCTTGCAGCGCCTGAAAATCGACCGGTCCTTCGTCATCGACATGCTCGATGACCCGCGCGATGCAGCGATTGCGCGCACCATCGTGCATCTGGCCCACGACCTGGGCATGCAGGTGACCGCCGAAGGGGTGGAGACGCAGGCGCAACTGCAACTGCTGGCCGACGCTGGCTGTCAGGCCTTTCAGGGCTTTCTCTTCAGCCCGGCCCTGCCGGCCGAGCAGATCGAAGCCTTTGTGACCGAGCGCGCGCTGGCGGCGCTCTCACCGGGCTGAAACGCCCTCAGAGGCCGGCCGGTCGGCTGTCGGTGCAGGGTCTTGGCAAGGCAGGGTTGGGTGGGGTGGGAGCTGCGCCCTCGCAGCGAAGCAGCGCTCAAGTCAGCCGGGGCAGGCGCACCACAAACATCGCGCCACCGCCCAAGGCCTCTTCGCAAGTGACGTCCCCCCCATGGCGCTGGGCGATGGTCCTGACCAGAGCCAGGCCCAGGCCCACGCCGCCGGCCTGCTCGCTGCGGCCGGGCAGACGGTAGAAGGGCTCGAAGATGCGCTGGCGCTCGGACGGCGGCACGCCGGGACCGTGGTCGCGCACGCTCAGCACCCACTGCGGGCCCTGACGCTCGATCGATGCTGCCACCTCCCCCGCGCCATGGCGCTGGGCGTTTTCCAGCAGGTTGCGCAGCAAGCGGCGCAGCAGGCGGGGCGAGCCCTGCAGCAGCATGCCCTGACCCACATCGCCAGGTTCGATGTGCAGCTGCGCGCCGGTGCGGGCGCACTCTTCGGCGGCCAGGCCCATCAGGTCGACCTCTTCAAAGGGCTCGGCATCGCCCTGCCTGTCGAGGCGGCTGGCCAGCAAGATTTCGTCGATCAGCTGGTCAAGCTCGCGGATGCTGCGGCCGATCTCGTCGCGCTGGGCCGCGGCCTGGGGACCGTCTTGACCGAGCAGCTCCAGGCTCATGCGTATGCGCGCCAGCGGCGAGCGCAGTTCGTGCGAGGCGTTGGCCAGCAGCGCCTTGTGCGAGGCCAGCAACTGCTCGATGCGCTCGGCCGCCTGGTTGAAGCGCTCGGCCAGAAAAGCCACTTCGTCACTGCCCTCGACCTGCATGCGCGCGCTCAGATCGCCTTGCCCCCAGCGCTCGACCCCGGTTTGCAGCGCCTCCAGCCGCTTGGTCAGGCGCCGGATCACCGGATAAGCCCCCAGCGCCACCGCCAGAGCCACCACCGGCAAAAGCCAAAAAAAGCCCAGCGACCCGCGCAGGGGCCAGAAGTCCAGCAGGCCGCGCTCAGGCGGACCCGGGTGCGGTGGGCGGTCATGGGGGGGGCGGTCGTGCGGTGGGTGATCGCGCGGCGGGCGATCGTAGGGGGGCCCGGCGTGGGGCGGGCGGTCATAGGCTGGGCCTCCATGCGGCGGGTCGCCTGGGCCCGGTGGCCCCGGCGGCCCCGGCGGCCGAGGTGGGCGGGACATTTCGAGCTGCCAGCGCTGCCCATCCGGGGTGTTGAGTTCGTACAACAGGGGCTGGCCGGGCCTGCGCTCGGGCGCAGCTTGCGCACTGGCAATCACTTCACCGGCCTGGTTGCGCAGCACGATCTCGCGTGTCGGCGGCTCCGGTGCCGAGGCCTCGCGCGACGCGCGCCAGGCCCAGGCGGCCGCCAGGGTCAGCAGCACCACGGCGGCCACAACCGCCAGCCAGATGCGCAGGTACAGGCGCGAGCCCAGAGCGCTCATGGCTCAGTCCTGCTGCTTGGCAAACACATAGCCCACTCCGCGCACCGTCAAAATGCGGCGCGGCGCCTTGGGGTCGACCTCAATGGCCTGGCGGATGCGGCCCATGTGGACATCAATGGAGCGGTCAAAGGCTTCGAGTTCTCGCCCGCGCACCGCCTCCATGATCTGCTCGCGGCTGAGCACGCGGCCCGCCCGCTCAGCCATCACCATCAGCAGGTCGAACTGATAGGAGGTGAGCTCGCAGCTGCGACCGGCCACGGTGATGCTGCGCGCCTCGCGGTCGATCTCCAGCGAACCAAAGCGCAGCGGCGGGCGCGCGGCAGCGTGGGCCCCGCCGACGCCCGGCTGGCCGCGCCGCAAAACTGCGCGTATGCGCGCCAGCAGCTCGCGCGGCTCAAAGGGCTTGGGCAAATAGTCATCGGCGCCGATCTCCAGCCCCACCACCCGATCGAGCGGATCGCCCTTGGCGGTGAGCATGAGCACGGCCGCGCTCGACTCGGCCTTGATGCGCCGGCACAGGTCCAGCCCATCGGCATCGGGCAGCATCAGGTCCAAAATGACCAGATCGGGCGCCCCGTCTAACAGCGCCTGCATGCCATCGGCGCCAGTGGCGGCATGGTCGACCGTCCAGCCGCTTTGGCGCAGGTAGTCGCTGACCATGGCGGCCAGGCGCACATCGTCTTCAATCATCAATAGCTTGTGGGTCATTGGATGTGCAGTGTGCGCGGGCGCTGGAAAGCAGGCTTCAAGGTCCGGTAAAGCTCAGGTAAAGAATGGCTCAACGCTGCCCCGTCTTGGGCTGCCAGCGCATGGCCAGCCAAACCAGCAGCAACACCGGCACGCCCAGGGCGGCGGTGGCCACGAAAAAGGGCCCGTAGCCCACCGCATCGACCGCCGCGCCGGAATAGCCGGCGATGAACTTGGGCAGCAGCAGCATCATTGAGCTGAACAGGGCGTACTGGGTGGCCGAGTAATTGACATTGGTCAGGCTCGACAGGTAGGCGATGAAGGCGGCCGAGGCGATGCCGCCCGACAGATTGTCGGCCGCGATCACAAACACCAGGGCGCCCACATCATGCCCCCGGGTGGCCAGCCAGGCAAACAGCAAGTTGCTGGCCGCGCTGAGCACCGCGCCGGTCATCAGCACCCGCATCACGCCCAGACGCATGGCCATGGCCCCACCGATGAAGGCGCCCAGCAGGGTCATGATCACGCCGTAGACCTTGGTGATGCTGGCCACCTCGTCCTTGGTGTAGCCCATGTCCACATAAAACGGATTGGCCATGATGCCCATCACCACATCACTGATGCGGTAGACGGCAATGAGCGCCAGGATCAACAGCGCCTGGCTGCCGTAACGGCGCACAAAGTCGGCAAAGGGCTCAATCAGCGCGCCTTGCAGCCACTGTTCCAGGCTGCGCGCCCTGGGCAGTTCAGCGGCGGCCGGCTCGCGCGAGAACAGGACCGTCAGCATGCCCGGCAGCATGGAAGCGGCCATGACCAGATAGGCAAACTGCCAGGCCGAGGCCTGGTAATCAGCGGTCTGCGGCGTCTCGGCGCGCGCGGCCAGCCACAAGGCGCCCGCACCAGCCCAGATCATGGCCAGCCGGTAGCCGCTCTGGTAGGTCGCCGCCAGGGCCGCTTGCCGGTCGGCGTCGGCCGATTCGATGCGAAAAGCGTCGAGCGCGATATCCTGGGTGGCCGAGGCAAAGGCCAGCGCCAAGGCGCACCAAACCACCGGCGCCAGCCACAAGCGCGGATCATTCAGCGCCAGGCCCACCAAGGCGGCCATGATCACCGTCTGCGACAGCAGCAGCCAGCTGCGCCGGCGGCCCAAGCGGCGGGTCAGCCAGGGCAGGGGCATGCGGTCGACCAGCGGCGCCCAGACCCACTTGAAGCCATAGGCCAAGCCGACCCAGCTCAGATAGCCGATGGTGGTGCGGTCGATGCCGGCCTCGCGCAGCCAGAAACTGAGCGTGCCAAAGACGAGCAACAGCGGCAGGCCCGCCGAAAAGCCCAGCGAGAGCATGCGCAAGCTGGCAGGTTCCCGGTAGACCTTCAGGCTCGCACCCCAGGCGGCCAGACGCCCCTGACCGGCCGAGTCGGACTTTTGTTCAGGAGGAGCATTCATGCTGGAATAATAAGTCCAGCCCTTTGCTGGGTCCTTCGAAGGAACCCGCCATGCCCCTGCCCTCTGTTTTTACGGCCTTTCAATCCACCTGGCTCGCTGTGAGCCTGAGCGCCCTGTTGTGCCTGGGCGCCAGCCCCGCGCTGGCCGAAGGCGGCGCCCCCCCGCCTGCCCGCGAGGGGGTGGATGTGGGGCGCAACTCGGCATTTGCCAAGCTGGTGCCGGCTGAAGACATTGAAGTGTCGGCCAACAAGCAGTACCTGAGCATGCTCAAGCAGGCGGCCGACAAAAGCGCGCTGGCGCCGCCCGACCACCCTCAAGTACAGCGCTTGCGCCGCATTGCCAAGGATCTGATTCCGTTTGCAATGGAGTGGAATCCGCGCGCGCGCAACTGGAAGTGGGAAATCAATTTGCTGGGCAGCAAGCAGATCAACGCCTTTTGCATGCCCGGCGGCAAAATCGCCTTCTACAGCGGCATCCTCGATCAGCTGCAACTGAGCGACGACGAGGTGGCGCAGGTGATGGGCCATGAGATCGCCCACGCCCTGCGCGAGCACGCCCGCGCGCGCATGGGCAAGGGAGCGGCCACCCAAATCGGCGCAGGCATCTTGTCGCAGGTGCTGGGCCTGGGCGATCTGGGGCGCACCGTCACCAACTACGGGGTCGAGCTGCTGACGCTCAAGTTCAGCCGCGACGACGAAACCGAGGCCGACCTGGTGGGACTGGAATTGGCCGCACGCGCCGGCTACGACCCGCGCGCCGGCGTGACGCTTTGGCGCAAGATGCAGGCGGCCAACAAGGGCGCACCGCCTCAATGGCTGAGCACCCATCCGGCCGGCAACACCCGGATTGCCGACATCGAAAAGGCCTTGCCGCAGGTGCTGCCGCTGTACGAGCGCGCCGAGCGCAAGTAAGACACGGCTTGGGGGGCGAGCCGGGCCTCTGAGGGCGGCTGCCGGCATCGTCCTACACCGCCGGCGCACCGACCCGTTTAGCTTGACAGGTCTACACAGCCCTTTTTAGGACCTGCCATGCCCAAGCCCTCATCCGTCTCAGCCCTCACCTTTCCCAGAGCCCGTCAGGCCAACGAAGCTATGCGCCAGACCATCAATCTGGCGCACACGCTGGAGGTGCTGGGCTGGTCGCAAGCCCTGGGCTGCAGCGAGGCCGAGCTGCGGCTGGCGGTGGCCGAGGTCGGGCCCGAGCTGGCCGAGGTCTGCAGCCACCTGGGGCTGCCGAGCACAGCGGAGCACAGCCGCGCGCCGGCCACGCACCGGCACTGAGCCGGGAGGGGGTTTGCGGCTCTGCCAGGGGCGCTGGCTTACACGCCCTTGCGAACGCGCTGGCAGACGCCTGTGCCGGAGCGGGCTAAGGTTGGGCTGTGCCTGTCAGCCCCACCCTAAGCCCCAGCCAAACTCGCCGCCGGCGCGGCGTATTCCCATCCCAAGGCATGGGCATTGCAGCGCTGTGCTGGCCCTTCCCGCCCGGCAGCGCCGCGTCCCGACAAACCCGCTCTGATTCGCGCCCATCGAGACAGATGCGCACGCCACCCCGAGACAGGCACCTTCCGCCCATCCAATGAACCCCTGCGCCGTGCCGGCGAGCGCCCCAAGGGGGCCCGCCCAATCGGCCGCCCCGCCTGTGGCCCGCAAACCCCGACCCTCCATCACCGACATCCTGATCCAGGAGCCTGCCATCCGCGTCTACGGCGCGGTTGACGAGGCTTTTTTGGGCCGCTTTCTCGATCAGCTCAAACCACTGCGCGGGCGCACCGACCCGCTGGTGTTCGAGCTGTCGACCACCGGCGGCGACGCCGATCTGGCGCGCCGCATGGCGGAAGAAGTCCGCTTGTGCCGCGATGTCGGCGGCATGGATCTGCACTTTGTCGGCAAAGCCATGGTTTATTCGGCCGGGGTGATGATCATGGCCGCCTTCCCGGTCCAGCGGCGCTTTCTCAGCCGCGACGCGGTGCTCTTGATTCATGAATGGCAGATCGAAAAGGAGATCCGCTTCAGCGGCGCACTCAAGGCCTGCGTCGCCAGCGCCAATGACTTCCTGGCCGAGCTCGAGGTGGCCCGCAAACTGGAATTCCAGACCTTCAGTGACCTGGTCGAAGGCACCAAGCTCAATTACGGCCAGCTCAGTGAGCAGGTGCGCAAGGCCGACTGGTACCTGCTGGCCGACGAGGCCTTGTCCATGGGATTGGTCAGTGCCTTGGTGTGAGGCAGACCCCATCGCGGCGAGGGCGAGCCTCCCATACATTCACATCATCTTCGGTGCAGTCGTGGGAGCCGCGCCCTCGCGGCGATGCGGCGCTCGATCAGTCCCGCTGACCGATACAAAGGCCCCATCGGACCGAGGCCGGCCCTCATATCGCCAACTGGTACTCCACCGTCAGCGGCGCATGGTCCGAAAATCGCTCGGCTTTGTACACCGCCTCGCTGCGCGCCAGCGCTGCCAAGGTGGGCGTGGCCAGGTGGTAATCAATGCGCCAGCCCACGTTCTTGGCCCAGGCCTGGCCGCGGTTGCTCCACCAGGTGTAGGCCTCCTCGGTGGCCGTCGGCTGCAGGCG
>JBAXEN010000094.1:0-12410 GCA_037140415.1 Betaproteobacteria bacterium
GAGGTGATCATTTTGGGCTCGACCACCATGCATCAGTCGCATGCCTGGCTGAGCCAGCGCCTGCCGGTGCCGGTGATCAACCCCGGTCCCCTGAGCTACAAGATGGCCGAGGCCGCTCTGGGCCTGGGTTTGAGCCACAGCCGGCAGGGCTATCCCAAGCCCATGCATCCGCGCCTCGATATGCTGCAGGCCATGATGAGCGCGGCCCAGCAGGCGGTGCGCTAAAGCCCCGGCCCGTCGCTACAGGACAGCGCTATGCCCAAACTTCTGAGCAGCCAGCAGGTTCAGGCTTACGATCGCGACGGTTTTGTATTCCCGGTCGATGTGCTGAGCACGGACGAGGTGCGCGCCCATCGGCAGGAGCTCGAAGCCTGGGAGCGCGAGCGCGGCGCACCCATTGATTTTCCGGAAAAATCCAAGAGCTATCTGCTGTTCAATTGGGCCGATCAGCTGGTCCATCATCCGCGTATCCTCGATGCGGTGGAGGACCTGATTGGCCCGGACATCCTGGTCTACCACTCCACGCTCTTCCTCAAGGAAGCCCACACCCCCGCTTTTGTGCGTTGGCACCAGGACAGCACCTACTTTTACCTGAAGCCGCATCTGCATGTGACCGCCTGGGTGGCGCTGTCCGAGGCCAGCGTGCTTGCTGGCTGCATGCAGGCCTTGCCGGGCAGTCACCGCTGGGGCGCTTTTGTGCATGATGACAAGCCCGAGGCGATGAACATGATCCGGCGCGGGCAGGGCATCAGCGGCCGCTTTGACCAGGCCCAGGGCCAGTTCATGCCAGTGGCTGCCGGCCAGATGTCGCTGCACCATACCGACTTGGTGCATGCCTCAGCGGGCAACGACAGCGACGACCGGCGTCTGGGCTATGCCATCAGCTACATCCCGGCCCATGTGCGCCCGGTGGGGGCTGTGCGGCCGTCGGCCCTGCGCGTGCGCGGGCGCAGTCACGGCCATTTTGCGGAGGAAGAGCGTCTGCGCGAGCCGCTCTCAAGCCAGGCCCAAGACAGCCACAGCCGCGCTTTGGCGCTGTTTCGATCATTACAAGATGCCGGCTTTCAGACGCCGGTCCAGGAGAGTTCATGAGCCATTTGCCGACACGGCTGGACGCGCCTCAGTTGCAGGCGCTGGTCGAGCGTTATTTTTCGGCGGTCGACCGCGGGGACATGGCCGCGACGCTGGCCTGCTTTGCGCCCACGGCCCGCTTTGGCATTGCCAACCACGAGGTCTACTACCAGGGGCGCGATACCGAGGTGCGCGGCATGTATGAGCGGCTCGGTTCGCGTTATGCCCGCGTCTGGCATGGCGACTTTGACCATGTGATCGACGTGCCGAACCAGCGGGTGGCCAGCCGCTTTCGGGTGGAAAACACCACCCACGCGGGCGAGCTGCTGCGCAAGAACAACTGCAACTTCTTCGAGGTGCAGGACGGTCTGTTTGTGCAGGTCTTTGTTTACATGAGCGGCGAGAACTCGCTGACTTGAGGGCGGCGAGGCTGGGTGCGGGGCTTTAGCTGGCCGTCGGCGCCCGCGACACCAAGCCCAGCCAGCGGCCCATGGGCACCTGTAACTGGGCCAGGCCCAAGGTGGCCTCGAGCAGGTCGCGGCAGTGGTCGGCCGGCCAGATGCGAGCGCTCAGGTCCATGAATTTGCCGCGCAGTTCTTCGCGGGTGTAGGGCGATGCGTCGTCGCCCCGGTTGACGCCAGCCTCAGCCAGCAGTTGGCGACCGTCTTTGAGGCGGAGCAGCACCCGCGCGGGTCTTTCCATCGGCAGGCGTTGGCTCATTGATGGGTCGTGGCTCACGCTCACCTTCTGTGCCAGCGCCAACACGTCGGGCCTGCGTACCGCCTCCCAGGTGAAGCTGGACAGGGCGCTGGTGCCGTGGACGATGCGGGTTGCGACCGCAAAGGGCACTGAGAATTTGGCCGCCAGGGTGTTGGCCGGTGCCGGGTCGTCGAGTTCGGCGGCCAGGTGGTAGGTCTGCACCGCGATGGATTCGATCTCGTCGGGCTGGGGCAGCTTTTGAATGGCAGCCAGTTGGTCGATCGCGTCGAGCGTGCCGTGGTTGTAGCGACAGCAGGAATGCATCTTGAAGTAGTTGTGCATCAGGTGCCAGTCCTCGCCCAGATCGCGCACCACGGCTTCGGGTTCAAAATGCTCGGAGATGATCTGACCGAGCAGCGAGGCCGGGCCGTCGCGCTCGCCGGTGAAGCCACACTCGGCCAGGTCCAGGGCCAGCAGGCCGTTGCGGTTGCTCAGGCCCGCATAGGTGTTGCGCACCAGCCCGCCTTCGAGCATGGTGCGTTTGGAAGTGGCGGTGGTGAGTGACGCGGCAATGTTGATGGTCTCGCGCATGGCGCTGGCCTCCAACTGGGCAATGCGGGCACAGGCGGCCGCCGCGCCTATCGTGCCCCAGGTGCCGTGGGGATGCATAGAACCGCGCAATTGGGATGCGGCGCCCAGGCGCGAGCCGACCTCGTAGCCCACCACCAGGCCTGCCAGAAAGTCTGGCGCATCGGCAGCCCGCCCCTGGCTCAGCGCCACTGCGGCCGGGATCGCATGTACCGCTGGGTGGCCGCGCGAATAGCGGTTGCCCTCGTCCATTTCTAAAAAAGTGCCGGCGCTGCCATTGATGAAGGCTGCCGCTTCGCAGCTGCCGTTTCGGCCCAGGCCGATCAGGCTGGCCGATTCGCTGGCGGCCTGTCGCCCGGCCAGGGCCCGCAGCTCCGGCTCGGCTGAACCCGCGGCCATGGCTGCCAGCGTGTCGGCCAGTATCCAGCCGACCTGCTCGTGCACTTCAGGGGGCAGGCGGCGGTAGTCCAAGGCGGCGGCAAACTGGCTGAGGCTGTCGAGGTAATCCATGGCGGGGCTTTCAGTCGGAGGTGGGTCAGGAGGCGCTGGCGCACTGCGCATAGAGCTCATCGGAGCTGGTCGGCAGCAGGCCTTCGGTGCGCTGCAGATCGGCCAGCAGGCGGCGCAGGTGGGCGATGCGGCTGGGCATGCCCCAGACCCAGGGGTGCAGCCCCAGTCCCATGACCGCGCTGCGCCCCTGGGCCAGGCATTCCTTGGCCATGCGCTGTGCGCCGGTCAGGATCAGAGCGGCGTGTTCGGGCGCATCCACATGGCGCAGCCACTGGCCTTGCACATCGTCCCATTCGCTCGACAGGGGCAGGGCCAGCAGGCGCCGCGCCGAGGCGCCGGCCGGCTCCAGCCAGTAGGGCTGCTCGTCATTGCCCCAGTCCAGGGTGTAGCTCAGACCGGCATCGGCCAGCAGCGCGTAGGTGCTGGCGCTGCTGCCCCAGTCCTGGCTGAGCCAGCCCAGCGGGCGGCGGCCGCTGTGCTGCTGCAGAGCTTGCAGGCTGCTTTGGATGTGCAGCGCCTGTTCAGGCTCGGGCATGTTTGAATGCATCATGCGGGTGGCCGCAAGCCCGTGGCCCAGCCACTGCGCATCGCTCAGGCGCTCGAGGACCTCGGGGATGCGTGGCAGCACCAGCGCATTGGCCGCCACGGCAGGCCTCAAACCCGCCTCCTGCAGCGCATCGAGCAGCCGAAACACCCCAATGCGCAGGCCGTATTCACGCTGAGACCAACTGCGATAGTCGGGATTGAAGCTGCCGAATTCGCCTACAAAACGCGGGTCGCGCAAGCTTGCGGCCGGGGCCTCAAAGTCCCAGTGTTCGAGGTAGAGCACCACGAACAGGTGCAGCCCCGGCGCCAGAGGGGAGGCGGGCCGCAGGGGCAGGGCGCTGTAGCGGTAATGCGGATGGTCCATGGTCGTGCTCAGTGTCGCGCACAAGGCCATCGTGGCGGGCGCTGGAAAACCCCTGAATTGAAGGGTCACTTGACTTCCGGCCGCAATGATTGCACAGTTCGATCCAGTTGTCCTATGTATAGGACAATTGGTTCTACCCCCTAATCTTCCCTGAGGACTCTGACCATGACGTCTCAAGCCCGCGTGTCTCGTCGTTTGATTTTGCAGGCCGGTGCGGCCGCCACTGCGCTTGGCGCACCCGGCTTGCTGCTGGCACAGCCCAAGCCGATCAAGATCGGTTTGATCAACCCGATCAGCGGCGGCCTGGCCTACAGCGGGGCGCAGTGCCGCGCCGGTGCTTTGCTGGCCATTGATGACATCAACGCTGCCGGTGGCATCCGCGCCTTGGGCGGCGCCAAGCTCGAAGCGGCCCTGGGTGACTCGCAATCGCGGCCGGAAGTGGGCGTCTCTGAGGTCGAGCGTTTGAACCAAGAGGGCGTGTCTGCCTATGTGGGCTGTATGTCCAGCGGCATCGCCTTGCCTGCTACCCAGGCAGCGGCCAAGTACAACACCCCGTTCCTGATTGACGTGGGCGTGTCGGACGCCATCGTCGGTCGTGGCTTGAAGAACGTGTTCCGTCTGGCTCCCGGCAATGGTAAGTGCGTGGATGACGCCTTTGCTGGCCTTGAGCAAGTCAACAAGGCCGCCGGTGGCGTGGCCAAAACAGCCGTGCTGGTGCATGAGGACTCCGAGTTCGGAACTGGCACCGCCAAGCTGCTGCAGGCCAAACTCACCGCCATTGGCATTGAGGTCAAGGATGTGCTCAAGCATGCCACGCCCACCCGCGACTTCACCAATTTGGTCTTGCGCATCAAGTCGATCAAGCCCGATATCGTGATCATGAGCAATTACCAGAACGAGTATGTTCTGATTGCACGGACCATTCACCAGCAGAAGGTGGATGTGGCTGGCATGTTCAGCGTACTTGGCGGCGGTTTCAACTACAAGCTCATCCAGGAACAGCCCGAGGTGGCTCAGTACATGATGGACTTCAACCACTGGTACAACCCGGTCAACCCGAAGGCGCAGGAAATGCGCAAGCGCGTCGAGGCCAAAAACACCTTGTTCACTTTCGAGGTCTATTGCGCCTACAACACCATCAAGCTCTATGCCGACGCGCTGCAGCGCGCCGCCTCGTCCGACAAGGAAAAGGTCATCGCTGCGCTGGAGTCCAGCACCTGGTCGGATCACTTCATGCCTTACGGTCCGACCAAGTTCGTCAATGGTCAAAACCAGGGCGGCCGGGCCGTGCTGCTGCAGGCCAGCAAGACCGACATCAACGTGGTCTGGCCCAACGAGTTTGCGGCGGTCAAGCCTATCTTCCCGCGCCCCAAGTTCAGCTAAACCGCAGACCGAACGCAAGGCCGTGCTGCCAGGGGCGGCCGGCGTTTGGGCTCCTTGTTGCTGCGCGATCTGCAGGTCCTCGCTGCGCGGGGACTTGTTGACTGTTTCGAACTCAAACCGGGGATGTTGTCGTGGACCCGACCATACTTGCAGCCGCTGCCATCAATGGCCTCCTGATGGGGGGCATCTACACCCTGGTGGCCTCCGGGCTCACCTTGATTTACGGGGTGCTGCACATCATCAACTTCGCCCATGGCAGCATGCTGATGCTGGCCATGTTCGGCGTGTATTACCTGCTCACCAAGCTGGGCATCGATCCCTATCTGTCCTTGTTGATCACGATTCCGGGCATGTACCTGCTCGGCTATTTGCTTTACCGCTTCATGATCGGACGCTTGTCCTACGGCAAGGACGAGAACATTTTGCTCATCACCCTGGGCCTGTCCATCCTGATTGAAAACCTGGCCTTGATGTTTTTCAAGGGCGATTCGCGCACCGTCTCCATGTCCTACAGCGACAAGATGTTCGAGGTTGGACCGCTGCTGGTGGGCATGCCCAAACTCATTTCATTCGTGGCCGCCATGGTCATGTGTGGCCTGCTGGGCCTGTTCATCACCCGCACCGACATCGGACGCTCGATCCGCGCCGTGGCCAAGGAACGCGCTGGTGCCCGCCTGGTGGGCATCGATGTCGAGAAGGTGTTTGCGATTTCGTTTGGCGTGGGACTGGCGACCCTGGGCGCCGCCGCGTCCTTGCTGATGCCTATCTTCTATGTGTCGCCGACCACGGGGCATGTGTTTGTGATGGTGGCCTTCACCGTCGTGGTGCTCGGCGGCATGGGCAGCTTCTTGGGCGCGGTGGTCGGTGGCTTGATCGTTGGCATGACGGAGTCCTTCGGTGGGCTCTTCCTGGGCGAGAGCTTGGGGCAGATCGGCATTTCGCTGATCTTCATCCTGATTTTGCTGTTTCGGCCCTCTGGTCTGTTTGGAGACAAGCGATGAGCGACTTTCGTTCCTCGTGGTGGTTGCACGGCCTGCTGCTGGCCGTAGCACTGGCTTTTCCGCTGCTGTTTAGCTCGCCCTTCATGGTCAATTTTGGCGTGCTGGCCTTGTTTTACGCCTTCATCGGCCAGTCCTGGAACATCGCCGGTGGTTTTGCCGGCCAGCTGTCCTTCGGGCATGTGGCTTTTTTTGGCGTGGGCGCCTATGCCTCGACCATGGTGCAGATGCGCCTGGGCTGGAACCCCTGGCTGGGGCTGCCAGTGTCAGCGCTGGCCGGCGCTGCGGCAGGCTGGCTGATCGCCGTGCTCTCGTTCAGGGCCGGGCTCAAAGGCTCGTACTTTGCGCTGATCACGCTGGCTTTTGCCGAGGTGTTCCGCATCATCGCCAACTCGGTGGAGGTCACCGGCGGCGGCTTGGGCATGCTGATTCCGATGAAGCAGACGGTGGCCAATTTCCAGTTTGGGGATCGGCGGGTGTTTTATTTCATCATCCTGGCACTGACGGTGGCCTCGGTGCTGCTGGCTCTGTGGCTCAAGGGCTCGCGCTTTGGCGCGCGGCTGGCTGCGATTCGGGAAAATGAAGACTCGGCGCGCGCCTTGGGCATCAATGCCTTTGCCGAGAAGACCAAGATCATGATGATCTCGGGCGCCATCGCCGGCATCGGCGGCTGCTTTTTCGCGCAGTACTTCCTCTACATCGACCCCACGATTGCCTTTGGCGTCGACAAATCCGTTGAGATGCTGCTGGTGAGCATGATCGGCGGCGCTGGCACGGTGTATGGGCCCCTGATCGGCGCGGTGCTGTTGGCGGCCATCAGTGAGCTCACCCGCGCCTGGTTCACCCTGCAGGGTCTGTCGCTGGTTCTCTACGGCGCCTTGCTGGTGGTCATCATTGCCTACCTGCCCAATGGATTGATCGATTTGTTCAAGCGGCGCGGTCAGCGCCCGGGGAGGCCATGATGCTCAAGGTCTCGAATTTGACCAAAATTTTCGGTGGGCTGAAGGCGGTGGATGACGCCAGCTTGGAAGTGGGGCAGGGCCGCATCGTGGCTTTGATTGGCCCCAACGGTGCCGGCAAGACCACCTTGTTCGCCTGTATCGCCGGCTTTATGCCGATTAACCAGGGCCGGGTGGAGTTCCTCGGCCAGGACATCACCGGCATGAAGGTGCATGACATCGCCCGCCTGGGCATGGTGCGCACTTTCCAGATCACCCAGCCCTTTGCCAAACTGACGGTGCTTGAAAACATCGCGGTCGGCTCGCACCAACTGCACGCCCGCCGTGCCGACGCGCTGGCCCATGCCCGCAGCGTGGCCGAGCGGGTGGGCATGCCTGCCGCCATGCTCGATCAGCCTGCGGCCGAGCTCACCGTGGCCGGCCGCAAGCGGCTGGAGTTGGCGCGCACCCTGGCCACCGAGCCCAAGCTGCTCTTGCTCGATGAGGTCATGGCCGGCCTCAATCCCCAAGAGATTGTTGAGATCATCGGCATCATTCGCAAGATCCGCGACAGCGGCGTCACCATCTTGCTGATCGAGCATGTGATGCATGCAGTCATGAGCCTGTCCGAGCATATTTACGTGCTGTCCTACGGCAAGATCATTGCGCAAGGTGTGCCCCAGGAGATCGTGAGCAATCGCGATGTGGTGGAAGCCTATTTGGGGCGTGGCGCTGCCGAGCAGATGGCCGCAGCCTCGGCGGGAGGGCAACATGCTTGAGATTCGTCAACTGCACGCTGGCTACGGCAGCGTGGAAATCTTGCGCGGCATCGATCTGGATGTGGGCGCCGGCGAGATCGTCGCGGTGCTGGGCAGCAATGGCGTGGGCAAGTCCACCCTGAACAACAACATCTCGGCGCTTTACCGTCCGTTTTCGGGCTCGATCCGTTTCGAAGGTCAGGAGATGGTGGGCCTGTCGTCGAGCGAGGTGGTTCGTCGCGGCTTGATCCATGTGCCTGAGGGCCGGCGCATTTTCCCCAATCTCAATGTGCGCGAGAACCTCGAGCTGGGCAGTTTGGTGCGCGGCAAAGAGCGGCGGGTGCAGAACATTGAGCGGGTGGTGGGCATCTTCCCGCGCCTGAAGGAGCGCTTTGGCCAACTGGCCGGCACGCTTTCCGGCGGCGAGCAGCAGATGCTGGCCATCGGCCGTGGGCTGATGTCCGAGCCGAGCCTGCTCATCATGGATGAGCCTTCGCTCGGTCTTTCGCCGCTGCTGGTCGAGCAGATGTTTGAGTTGATACAGCGCATCAACCGCGAGGGCATGCCGATCTTGCTGATGGAGCAAAACGCGGTGCAGACCCTGGCCATTGCACACCGCGCCTACATCATCGAAAACGGCTTGATCGCCATGCAGGGCAAGGCCAGCGATCTGGTGCGCGATCCGCAACTTCGTAAAAACTACTTGGGACTTTGAACCATGGCCGCTGGCAGCCCTGAACTGGTCGGACGGCATGCCCTGGTCACCGGCGCGGGCTCGGGCATCGGGTTGGCCACAGTGCGGGCCTTGCTGGTCCACGGCGCCAAGGTGGCGGCGGTGGTGCAAAACGATGCGCAGCGTGCGGCTTTGGTCGGGCTGCTGCCGGCCCAGCAAGTCCTGGTGCAGGATCTGCTTGACGATGCAGGCTGCGCCGCCTTGCCGGCTCTGGCCAGCGAGCGCCTGGGTGGCCTGGACGCGCTGGCTTGCTGCGCTGGCATCTTCTACAAAAAAGGCTCGGACGACACCCGTCTGGACGAGTGGCGCCACACCCTGGCGCTCAATCTGGATGCGACCTTCATCCTGACCCGTGCGGCGATCGCCTGCATGCGCGGCCAGCGCCGGGGCGACGCCAGCGTGGTGGTGATCAGCAGCCAGATCGGCCTGGTTGGCCATGTGCGCGGCGCTGCCTATGCAGCCTCTAAGGCTGCGCTCAATGGCATGGTGCGTTCGCTGGCCCTGGAATGGGCCCCCGAGGCGCTGCGCATCAATGCCGTTGGCCCCGGCCCGGTCGATACCCCGATGGTGGCCGCCACCGCCGCCGATCCGCAGGCGCTGGCAGCGATGCAGGCCACCGTCCCGATGGGACGCTTGGGCCGGCCCGAGGAAATCGGCGAGGTGGTCAGCTTCCTTTTGTCGCAGCGGGCCTCGTTCATCACCGGCCAGATCCTGTGTGCCGACGGCGGTTTTACCGCACGGTGACGGCATGAGCAGCGCGGGCGCCGTCACACCCACCGTCTTGAAACAGCTGGCCAGCGTGGTGCGCAGCAAGAATGCGGGCCCGCTGTGCCTGACCGTCGATGTGTTCTTCCGCGACCGGGCCGGTTATGAGCGCGCCATCGCCAGCCCCAGCCTGAGTGCAGCGGCTGTGGCCGAGCTTTACGGCGTGCAGGCCGCTCAGGTCAGGCGCTTTGAGTTGCCGCAAATCCTGGCCATCAAGCTGGCGATGCCGCGCGCCGTGTGCGCGGGTGATCCTGGCGATGGCGATGTCTATGGCGCTCAGCAGCATGCGCCCTTGCTGGAGCTGGCGCTGTGAGCGCGGTCGCGCGTTTGCTGTCCAGCCACAAGCCGGGCGCAGAGCGCCTGAGGGTCTTGTCGGCCTCCGGTCAGCTCGGCTATGGCATTGCGGCCGAATCGTTTGAGCGCGGGCTGGAGCGTCGGCCGCATTTGATCGGCTGCGACATGGGCTCCATCGACCCTGGGCCTTACTATCTGGGCTCTGGCCAGATGGCTGCGCCGCAGGCCATGGTGCGGCGCGATTTGGAGCGCGTGCTGTGCGCCGCGCGGTCGCTGGATGTGCCGCTGATCATCGGCAGCGCCGGCACCGCCGGCGCCGGCCCGCATTTGCAGGCCACCCTGGCGCTGCTGCGCGAGTTGGCGCGGACCCACAGCCTGTCCCTGCGCGTTGCCACTGTGGCCAGCGACTTGCAACCCGAACGGGTGGTGCAGGCCATGCAGGACGGGCGGCTGCATGCGCTCGATGAGGCCACGCCCGGCGCCGGCCTGCCCGATGCCCAGGCGGTGCGTTCCTGCAGCCACATCGTGGCCCAGTGCGGCAGCCACACCTTCATGCAGGCGCTGCGCCTCAAGCCCGATGTGCTCATCGCCGGGCGTGCTTGTGACACCGCGATTTTTGCGGCACTGCCCATGATGCTGGGTTATGACCCCGGCCTGGCCCTGCACATGGCCAAGATCATCGAATGCACCTCGCTGTGCTGCGAGCCCGGTGGGCGAGATGCGATGCTGGCCGAGTTGGGCGAACAGGACTTTGTGCTCGAGAGCATGAACCCGGCGCTGCGCGCCACCCCGGCTTCGGTGGCTGCCCATGCCTTGTACGAGCAGGCCGATCCCTGGCAGGTCGATGAGCCCGAGGGCACGCTGGACTTGCGCCAGGCCCGCTATGAGGCACTCGATGAGCGGCGCACCCGGGTCAGCGGCGCGCGCTTTCGCCCCCGTTCGGTGCCGACCTTGAAAGTTGAGGGCTCGGCGCGGGTGGGCGCGCGGGCGGTGTTGATGGCTGGTGTGGCCGATCCCGGCCTGATTGCGCTGCTGCCGCAGGCTCTGGCTGAGGTGGATGCCCGGGCCCACAAGCTGCTGCCCGGCGCTTGGCAGATGGTGCCGCATATTTACGGCCAGGGGGCGGTGCGGCCACTGCCGCAGGCGCAGCGCAGCGCACATGAGGTCGGCCTGGTGCTCGAATTTTTAGCCGCTGAGATGGAGAAGGCCCGGACTGCGGCGGCCGTCTTCAAGCAGAACCTGCTGCACTTCGGCTTCCCCGGGCGTCTGAGCACCGGTGGCAACCTGGCCTTTGCCTTCACCCCCAGCGAATGTGATGCCCACGAGAGCTACCGCTTTGTGCTCTATCACCTGCTCGAAGGCGTGGACCCGGACCAGGTGTTTGTGCTCGATGCGCAGGACTGGTCTTGGCAAAAGGAGGCGGCATGACGGCGCGTTTGCCGCTGACCAAATACCACCAGATCTACCTGGTGCTGCGCGAGCAGTTGCAGGAGGGCCGCTTCGCGCAAGGGATGCCGGCCGAGATGGAGCTGGCCCGCCAGTTTGGTGTGGGTCGGGTGACGGTGCGCCATGCGATGGAGCAGTTGGTGGCCGATGGGCTGATTGTGCGGGTGGTCGGCCGCGGTACCTTCCCCAAAACCTCATCGGGCGCTGGCCTGCCCCGCGATGCGGCCGTGCAGGCCCAACCCACCCGGCTGGCCGGCCTGATGGAAAACATCGTCAGTGCCAGCCGCTCGACCACGGTCAAGGTGCTGGACTGGCGCACTGTGGCTGCGCCCGAAGCGGTGGCCAGTGCCTTGCAGCTGGCCGTGGGCGAGCCGGTCAAGAAGGCGGTGCGCCGGCGCAGCTCCCGCGAGGGTCCGCTGTCTTACATCACCACCTACATGCCCCTGCATCTGGTGGCGGGCATGTCCCGGCGTGATCTGGCCAGCAAGCCTGTGCTGCAGTTGCTGGAGGAAGCCGGCGTGGAATTGGGCCGGGCGCAGCAGACGATTTCTGCCCGCCAGGCCGATGCGGTGGTGGCGCAGGAGCTGGGCGTGGCCTTGGGCTCGGCGCTGCTGGCGGTGCGCAGGCGGGTGTTTGACGCGCAGGACAGGCCGGTGCAATGGCTCGAAGGCCTGTATCGGCCTGATCGCTACGAGTATCTGATGGAAGTCTCGCGCATCGGCGGGGTCGATGCGCGCATCTCGGTCAAAGACCAGGGCAGTGCGGCATGAGTGTGCTGCAGATCAAGGAGTTATACAGTTGAGTACACAGTCCGGGGCCGCGCAGACGCTGGCTCAAAAGCTGATTGCCAAGGCGGCGGGCCGCTCGCAAGTGGCCGTTGGCGAGATCGTCAACTGCCGGGTTGATCTGGCGATGTTTCATGATTCATCCGGGCCGCGGCGGCTCAAGCCCATGCTCGAAGAACTCGGCGCGCAGGTTTGGGACAAGTCCAAGGTGGTGCTGGTGATGGACCACTATGTGCCCGAGCAGGACGACGATTCGCGCCGCATTGTGCGCATTGCCCGCCAGTGGGCGCAAGACCAGCAGCTGCCGCATGTCTACGACAGCCAGGGCATCTGCCATGTGGTGCTGCCGCAAAAAGGCCACCTCAAGCCCGGCATGTTCTGCGTCGGCGGCGACTCGCACTCGCCCACCGGTGGTGCCTTTGGCACCTATATGTTCGGCATCGGCAGCACCGAGATGCTGGGTGTGGTGGTGACAGGGCAGCTCTGGGTGCAGGTGCCACGCACCTACCGCATGCGCTGGAACCAGCGCCTG
>JBAXEN010000095.1:0-12355 GCA_037140415.1 Betaproteobacteria bacterium
CGACCTGATCATGCGCGATGTCGATGGCACTGTGGTCTTCGTGGAGGTGCGCCAGCGCAGCCGGCATGATTTCGGCGGCGCTGCAGCAAGCATCAGCAGCGTCAAGCGCGGCCGCATCATCTTTGCCGCCCGCCACTACCTGATGCGACTGCCCAGCTCGCCGCCTTGTCGCTTTGATGTGGTGCTGATCGAGGGCCAGTTGGAGGCGCAAGTCAGCGTCAACTGGCTCAAAGGCGCATTTGATGCGTTCTGAGCCGCTATGATCGCCATCCATGCTCGAGCAACGCATAGAACAGCACTTTATTGACAGCGCCGATCTGAAGTACCAGGCCTCGCAGCTGCTGTCCAAGCCCATTGCGCAGGCTGTTCAGGCTATTTTGGCCAGCGTGACCAGCGGCGGCAAAGTGCTCGCATGTGGCAATGGCGGCTCAGCCGCCGACGCCCA
This sequence comes from Betaproteobacteria bacterium, assembly GCA_037140415.1. Lineage (GTDB taxonomy): Bacteria > Pseudomonadota > Gammaproteobacteria > Burkholderiales > Burkholderiaceae_C > Polaromonas. The sequence goes on from JBAXEN010000095.1 coordinate 446, forward strand.
GCATTTCGCCGCGGAATTTGTCGGCCGCTATGAGCGCGAGCGCCCCGAATTGGCCGCTATTTCGCTGACCACGGACAGCTCGATTTTGACGGCCATCGCCAACGACTACGACTACACGGTCATTTTTTCCAAGCAGGTGCGCGCACTTGGTGCGGCTGGAGATGTGCTGCTGGCCATCAGTACCAGCGGCAATTCGGCCAATGTGCTGGCCGCTATTGAGGCTGCGCATGAGCGCGAAATGATCGTCGTCGCGCTCACAGGCAAAGGCGGCGGCAAAATCGGGCAGGTTTTGCGGGAGACCGATGTGCACATCTGTGTGCCACACGAGCGAACCGCCCGTATTCAGGAAGTTCATTTACTCGCCCTCCATTGCATCTGCGATGGGGTCGATGCCCAGTTACTTGGTGATCAGGAGTCAACACAATGAAAGCTATGAAAAAAATCACAGTCAGGTTTATCGCAGCGGCCTTGCTCGGCCTTAGCTTGAGCGCTTGTGCGCCGCTGATCATCGGCGGCGCGGCCGGCACCGTTTTGGTGGCCACCGATCGACGCACCGCCGGCACCCAGCTTGAGGACGAAGGCATTGAACTTCGTTCCAAGTCCAATATTCGTGATCAGTTGGGCACCCGGGTCCGGGTCAATGTCACCAGCTACAACCGGGTGACCTTGCTGACCGGCGAGGTGGCCAATGCGGCCGACAAGCAGGCGGCCGAGCGCATCGTGGCCAATGTGCAAAACGTGCGCTCGGTGGTCAATGAGCTGGCGGTGCTGAGCACGCCCTCGCTCTGGGATCGCTCCAACGATTTGCTGATCACCGGTAAGGTCAAGGCCGCATTTATCGACAAAGGGGTATTGATCTCAGCGGTCAAGGTGGTCACCGAGCGGTCGGTGGTCTACCTGATGGGGCGCGTCACTGCCAGGGAGTCGGAGCAGGCCACCGACGCAGCCCGTTCCGTCTCGGGCGTGCAGCGGGTGGTGCGCATGTTCGAGCTGGTCAGCCAGCAGGAACTCGACCGCCAGCAGCAGGTCGCAGCCCCGAAGTCCTGAGGACGGCGCGGGTACTGCGGCCTGGCGCTGCGCTCGGATCAGCGCAGCCGCTTGACCAGGCTGGAGGTGTCCCAGCGGCGCCCGCCCATGGCCTGCACATCGGCATAAAACTGGTCGACCAGCGCTGTCACCGGCAGCCGCGCGCCATTGCGCTTGGCTTCGTCCATCACCAGGCCCAGGTCTTTGCGCATCCAGTCGACCGCAAAGCCGAATTCGAACTGGTCGCGGGCCATGGTCTTGCCGCGGTTGTCCATTTGCCAGCTCTGGGCCGCGCCCTTGCCGATGACCTCCAGCACCTGATCCATGTCCAGCCCGGCCTTTTGACCAAAGGCCACCGCTTCGCTCAGGCCCTGCACCAGCCCCGCGATGCAGATCTGGTTGACCATCTTGGTCAACTGGCCGGCACCTGACTCGCCCATCAGGGTAAAGGCCTTGGAAAACGCCATGCCGATTGGTTTGACCGCATCGAAGGCCTGCTGCTGCCCGCCGCACATCACGGTGAGCATGCCGTTTTGGGCGCCGGCCTGGCCGCCGGAGACTGGCGCGTCGACGAAGTGCAGGCCCTGGGCCTGTGCGGCTGCAAAAAGCTCTCTGGCCACTGCCGCCGACGCCGTGGTGTGATCGACAAAGCAAGCCCCGGCTTTCATGCCGGCCAGGGCGCCGTCGGCGCCCAGCACCACCGAGCGCAGGTCCTCGTCATTGCCGACGCAGCAAAACACCATGTCCGCGTCCTGTGCCGCCTGGCGGGGAGTGGGCGCGCTGCGCCCACCAAACTCCTGGACCCAGGCCTCGGCTTTGGCCGGGCTGCGGTTGTAGACCGTTACCGTGTGGCCGGCCCGAGCCAGATGGCCGGCCATGGGAAAGCCCATCACCCCCAGACCTAAAAAGGCCACGGAGCGCGGTGCGATGCTGTCATAGGGGCGTGGGTTGATGGAGGCGGTGCTCATAGGTATCCTTGAAAAGTGTTGCAGCCAGCTTGGCGGCAGCGGTGTCAAACCGCCATATTGTCCAGATTTCTGGCTTGTCGGCGGGCCTGCTCAGGCGTGATCAGCTGCTGGCGCACCAGAGCGCTCAAGGACTGCTCCAGCGTCTGCATGCCGCTGGCGGCGCCGCTTTGCATGGCCGAGTAAAGCTGGGCCACCTTGTTTTCCCGAATCAGATGGCGCACCGCCGGGGTGGCCACCAGCACCTCGTGTGCCGCCAGCCGGGGGCCCTGTAGCGCCTCACACAGCACCTGTGAGACGATGCCCAGCAGGGACTGAGACAGCATGGTGCGCACCAAGTCCTTGTCCTGACCGGGGAACACGTCAATCAGGCGGTCCACCGTCTTGGCGGCGCCGGCGGTGTGCAAGGTGGCCAGCACCAGATGGCCGGTTTCGGCCGCCGTCAGGGCCAGTCGCACGGTTTCCAGGTCGCGCAGCTCGCCGACCATGATCACATCCGGGTCTTCGCGCAAGGCCGATTTCAGGGCCTGGCCGTAATCGCGGGTGTGGCTGCCCAACTCGCGCTGATGGATCAGGGCCTGCTCACTCGTGTGTATGAATTCGATCGGATCTTCGATGGTGATCAGATGGCCGGGCTGGCGCGCCAGCAGGTGCTGCAGCAAGGCCGCCAGGGTGCTGGACTTGCCCGAGCCGGTGGGCCCGGTGACCAGCAGCAGGCCGCTGCTGCGCAGACCCAGTTCGCCAAGCACCGCTGGCACGCGCAAGGCGTCCATCGTGGGCAGGGTGTGCGCAATGGGTCGCAAAGCCAGGCCCGGCCCTCGGTGGTGCCTGAAGGCGTTGAATCGAAACCGTCCAAGGCCAGCTTGTTCGAGCGCGCCGTCGATATCGTCGCCCGCATGCCAGCGCTCACGCTGGGCGCCCGTCATGAGCGCCTCGCCCAGAGCGTGCACCTGATCGCTCGTCAGCGGACCCTGGTGCAGGCGCTTGAGCTTGCCGTGAATGCGCTCAAAGGGCGGCAGGCCGCAGCTCAGATGCAGGTCTGAGGCTTGGTGTTCGAGCGCCTGGCTCAGGAGTTCATTGAGGTTCATGCTTGCGCCTGGGTTACAGTTTCTTCATGCCCTCTATCGCAACCCAGCTTGAGCAAGTACGCAAGCGCATTGACAAAGCTTGCGAAAGCGCGGGGCGTGATCCACGCTCTGTAACTTTACTGGCGGTATCCAAGACCTTCGGGCCGGAGGCGGTGATCGAGGCGGTGCAGGCTGGCCAGCGCGCTTTTGGCGAAAACTATGTGCAAGAGGGGGTCGAAAAAATAGCCGCCTTGGCCCGCTGGGCCGCCGAGCAACCGGCCCCGCCCGCGCTGCAGTGGCACTGCATAGGTCCGCTGCAGAGCAACAAGTCGCGGCCGGTGGCCGAGCATTTTGACTGGGTGCACAGCGTGGACCGGCTCAAAATCGCCCAGCGCCTGTCTGAGCAGCGCCCGCCAGAGCTGGCGCCGCTGCAGGTCTGCCTGCAGGTCAATATCGACGGCGGAACCAACAAGTCGGGCGTGGCACCCGCCGAGGCGCTGGCCCTGGCGCTGCAGGTGCAGGAACTGCCCAGGCTGGTGCTGCGCGGCCTGATGACCGTGCCCGAGCCGAGCGAGGACGCGGCACAGACCTTGGCGGTCCACCAGCAGGCGCGCGCACTGTTTGATCGCCTCAATGCCTCGGGCCGCTTGCATCGCCCGCTCGACACCTTGTCCATGGGCATGAGCGCTGATCTGGAGCCGGCGGTGGCGGCCGGCAGCACCATGGTGCGGGTAGGCACCGCTATTTTTGGCGGCCGCATCCGCGCTTGAGCCTGCCCCCCACGGCCGGGCCACAGCGCCCGTGGCGGTCGCCTTGGGGCCAGGCTGGGCCCGCCGTGCGAAAATTGGGCCATGAATGCTCCTGAACGGGCCGCGCAGCAGGCCCCCACCCTGGCTGCACTGATGCATCAGCTCGGCGCTGACGCCAAAGCCGCATCGGCCGGCATGGCGCGAGCCTCGGCTGCACTCAAAAACCAGGCCCTCAAGGGGCTGGCCGCCTTGCTGCGCGCGCAGACTCCCGCCTTGGTGCAGGCCAATGCGCGCGACCTGGAGCGCGCCAGCGCGGCCGGGCTGAGCGGGCCCATGCTCGATCGGCTGCAGCTGAGCCCAAAAATCATTGAGACGGTGGCCCAGGGCTGCGAGCAACTGGCGGCCATGCCCGATGTGATCGGCGAGATCATCGGCATGAAGCAGCAGCCCAGCGGCATACGGGTGGGGCAGATGCGGGTGCCCCTGGGCGTCTTCGGCATGATCTATGAGAGCCGGCCCAATGTCACCATCGAGGCCGCCTCGCTGGCCATCAAGAGCGGCAATGCCTGCATCCTGCGTGGCGGCTCCGAGGCCATCGATTCCAACACCGCTCTGGCGGCGCTGGTGCAGCAGGCCCTGACCGAAGCCGGTCTGCCGGCTCAGGCGGTGCAACTGGTTCCCACCACCGATCGGCAGGCGGTGGGCCTCTTGATTGCCATGCCCGAGTTTGTGGATGTAATCATTCCGCGCGGCGGCAAGGGCCTGATTGAGCGCATCAGCCGCGAGGCCAAGGTGCCGGTCATCAAGCACCTGGACGGCAATTGCCATGTCTATGTGGACGACCCCTGCAACCTGGACATGGCGGTGACGGTCGTCGACAACGCCAAGACGCAAAAGTACAGCCCCTGCAACGCGGCCGAGGGTTTGCTCGTGGCGCGCGCGGTGGCGGCTCAGTTTCTGCCCCGCATCGGCCGTGTCTTGGCCGACAAGCAGGTTGAGATGCGCTGCGATGCTGAGTCGCTGGCCATCTTGCAGGGCGTCGAAGGCGCACAGGCGCTCTTGCGGCCGGCCAGCGAGCAGGACTGGTATGAGGAATACCTGGCACCGATCATCAGTGTCAAGCTGGTCGACGGCGTGGACGAGGCCATCGCGCACATCAACACCTATTCGAGCCACCACACCGATGCCATCCTGACCAGCGATCATCTGCACGCTCAGCGCTTCTTGCGTGAGGTGGACTCAGCCAGCGTGATGGTCAATGCCAGCACTCGTTTTGCCGATGGCTTCGAATTTGGCCTGGGTGCTGAAATCGGCATTTCGACGGATAAGTTTCATGCCCGCGGGCCGGTCGGCATCGAGGGCCTGACCAGCTTGAAATACGTGGTGCTCGGTCAGGGCGAAGTGCGCACCTGAAGGTTGAGCCCGCCGTGGCGCGCAGGCGCCGCTGGGCCGGTTTTTTGCAATTTGCCTTTACCAAGGCCGAAAGTTACCGAATGGTTCCTCATCTGATCACCGCCCTCAACGGCCCCATCAACGAGCTCGAGCAGCGGGTGCTCGACTCCACTCCGGCCATCGAGCGCTGGTTTCGTCTGGAATGGATGGAGCACACGCCGCCGTTTTACTGCTCGGTCGACATTCGCAATGCCGGCTTCAAACTCGCGCCCGTCGACACCAATTTGTTTCCAGGCGGCTGGAACAACCTGACCCCCGAGATGCTGCCGCTGGCGGTGCAAGCGGCGATGGCCGCCATCGAGAAAATTTGCCCCGAGGCGCGCAATCTGCTGGTGGTGCCGGAAAACCACACCCGCAATACTTTCTACCTGTCCAATGTGGTGCAGCTCAAGCGCATCTTTCACCAGACTGGCTTGAACGTGCGCTTTGGCTCGCTGAGCTCCGAGATCAAGGAGCCGACCACCTACGACCTGCCGACGGGCGAGAGCATCACCATCGAGCCTTTGATCCGCAGCGACCACCGCCTGGGCCTGAAAGATTTCGACCCCTGCACCATCTTGCTCAACAACGATTTGTCGGCCGGCGTGCCCGGTATCTTGGAAGACCTGCATGAGCAGCACCTGCTGCCGCCCTTGCACGCTGGCTGGTCGGTGCGCCGCAAGTCGCGCCACTTCCAGGCCTACGAAGAAATTTGCAAGCGCTTTGCCAAGTTGCTCGGCATCGACCCCTGGTTGATCAATCCGATGTACGCCAAATGCGGTGAAGTCAACTTTGCCGAGGGGCTGGGCATGGAAGGCCTGCAGTCGCAGGTCGATGCCTTGCTGGGCAAGATCAGGCGCAAGTACAAGGAATACGGCATCAACGAAAAGCCCTTTGTGGTGGTCAAGGCTGATAACGGCACTTATGGCATGGGCATCATGACGGTGCGCGACGCCAAGGACCTGGAGGCGCTCAACCGCAAGACCCGTAACAAGATGAGCACCACCAAGGGCGGGCAGGCCCTGACCGAGGTCATCATCCAGGAAGGGGTGCTGACCAATGAGCGGGTCAATGAGGCGGTGGCAGAGCCGGTCGTCTACATGATGGACCGCTATGTGGTGGGCGGTTTCTACCGCATCCACGCCGAGCGCGGCATTGACGAGAGCCTGAACGCGCCAGGCGCCAGCTTTGTGCCGCTGGCCTTCGCCGACAGTGGCCGCCTGCCCCAGCCGGGCGAAAAGCCGGGCTCCAGCAGCCCGAATCGCTTTTATATGTATGGCGTGATTGCCAGGCTGGCCCTGCTGGCGGCCAGCTATGAGCTCGAAAGCACCGACCCCCAGGCCGAGGTCTACGACTGACGCGAATGGGCGGCCTTGCATCGCGGGGCGGCCCGGTCGGACCTGGGCGCTTGCTGATGCGCAGCGTCAGTTGCTGCGCTGCAACAAATTAGGCTGAATCAGGTCCCGACCGCAAGACCGGCTTGCCATCGGCCAACTTGAGCAGACAATAAGAGTCCCTTTATAGACCTTGCCCCAGCCCTCGCTTGCGCGAGGCCGCGGTCAATCCAGCCCTTGTCGCAGTCTTCCTCTTCGCTTCCCGCCCTGACCTTGGGGGCCATCGGCGTCGTCTACGGTGACATCGGCACCAGTGTGCTGTATGCGGTCAAGGAGGTTTTTGGCTCCGGCCATGTGGCCTTCACGCCGGACAACGTCTACGGCATCCTCTCGCTGTTTTTCTGGACCCTGACCATCATCGTCTCGGTCAAATATGTGCTGCTGGTGCTGCGCGCCGACAACCATGGCGAGGGCGGCTTGGTCGCCATGCTGGCGCTGGCCTCGCAGACGGTCAAGGACAAGCCCCGCCTGCGCCAGGTGCTGCTGGTGGTGGGTGTGTTTGGCACCTGCCTGTTTTATGGTGACGGCGTTATCACCCCGGCCATTACCGTGCTCGGTGCGGTCGAAGGTCTGGAGGTGGTCTCGCCCGCCTTCAAGAAGGCGGTGATCCCGCTGTCTCTGGTGATATTGTTTGTCCTGTTTCTGGTGCAAAAGCGGGGCACCGCCAGCATCGGCAAGTTCTTTGGTCCGGTTACCCTGGTCTGGTTCTTCGTGATCGCCTTGCTGGGGGTGGTGCACATCATGGACCAGCCGCGAATTTTGCTGGCCATCAGTCCGCATTACGCCCTGGGCTTTATTTGGGACAACCCGGGCACCACCTTCATCATTTTGGGCGCGGTGGTGCTGTGCGTGACCGGCGGCGAAGCCCTGTACGCCGACATGGGGCATTTTGGTAAGAAGCCCATACGCTTGGCTTGGTTCAGCATCGTGATGCCGGCCCTGACCCTCAATTATTTCGGGCAGGGTGCCCTGCTCCTGGCCAACCCCGAGGCGGTCAAGAACCCGTTTTTCATGATGGCGCCCGACTGGGCCCTGTGGCCCCTGGTGGGCCTGGCGACCATGGCGGCGGTGATTGCCTCGCAGGCGCTGATCTCCGGCGCCTTCAGCGTCACCAAGCAGGTGGTGCAGCTCGGTTACCTGCCTCGCCTGAACATCCTGCACACCAGTGAGCGGGATACGGGCCAGATCTACATCCCCATGGTCAATTGGGGCTTGTTTGTGGCCATCGTGCTGGCGGTGGTGATGTTCCGCTCCTCGAGCAACCTGGCGGCCGCCTATGGCATCGCGGTGACGCTGGACATGCTGATCACCACCACGCTGACCTTCTTTGTCATCCGCTACGGCTGGCACTACCCCTTGGCCCTGTGCGTGGGCGCGACCGGTGTGTTCTTCCTGGTCGACCTGGCATTTTTTGCCTCCAACCTGCTCAAGCTGATGGAGGGCGGCTGGTTCCCCCTGCTCATCGGCGGGTTTGTGTTTGTCCTGATGCTCACCTGGAAAGAGGGCCGCCAGCTGCTCAACACCAAGCTGCGGGACGACGCCATCGAGTTGCCCTCCTTTCTGGAAGCGGTGTTCGTCAGCCCACCCGTGCGGGTGGAAGGCACGGCGGTCTTCCTGACCGCAGAAAAAGGGGCGGTGCCCAATGCCTTGCTGCACAACCTCAAGCACAACAAGGTGCTGCATGAGCAAAACCTGTTTGTGACGGTTATCAACCATGAGGTGCCCTGGATCCGTCTGGAGCAGCGCATCGAGGTCGAAGCCCTGGGCCATGAATGCTGGCAGGTGATGATTCACTACGGCTTCAAGGACGATCCGGACATTCCCAAGGCCCTGCAGGTGCTCGCGCCCCAGGGCTGCAGGCTGGACCCAATGAACACCAGCTACTTCCTCTCGCGCGATACCGTCATCCCGACCATCGGCGGCGGCATGTCGCCCTGGCGCGAGAAGCTGTTTGCGCAGATGCACCGCAATGCCAGCGGTGCAGCGGACTTCTTGAAGCTGCCCAACAACTCGGTGGTGGAGCTGGGCTCGAAAATCGAGATCTGAGGCCGCAGCGCCTGGCCGCGCTTGCGCGTATGCTCATGCTTTTATCGATGCATGCGCCATGAAACTGCTGTTCGTTGCCGACCCGCTGGAGTCCTTCAAAATCTACAAGGACTCCACCTTTGCCATGATGCGCGAGGCGCAAAAGCGCGGCCACACCCTGGCCGCCTGCGAGCCCAAGGACCTGATGTGGCAAAAGGGCGCGCCCGTGACCGCCTTTGTGCGCGACATCCACCTCACCGGCGAGCCCGAGCCCTGGTTCCAGGCCGGCCAGCAGGCGCCGCACGAGCGGCCGCAGGCGCTCAAAGACTTTGACGCGGTGCTCATGCGCAAGGACCCGCCCTTTGACACCGAGTTCTTCTACGCCACCCACCTGCTGGAGCAAGCCGAGCGCGAAGGCGCCAAGGTCTTCAACAAGCCCCGGGCGCTGCGCGACCATTCGGAAAAGCTGGCGGTGATGGAGTTCCAGGACTTCATTGCCCCCACGCTGGTCACGCGCGATGCGGCCGATGTGCGGCGCTTCCATGCTGAGCACCAAGACGTGATCCTCAAGCCGCTGGACGGCATGGGCGGCATGGGCATCTTTCGCGTCAAGGCCGACGGCCTGAACCTGGGCAGCATCATCGAGACGCTGAACAACCACGGCGCCACCACCTTCATGGCCCAGCGCTTCTTGCCCGAGATCAGCCAGGGCGACAAGCGGGTGCTGGTGATCGGCGGCAAACCGGTGCCCTTTTGCCTGGCGCGCATTCCACAAAACGGCGAGGTGCGCGGCAACCTGGCCGCCGGCGGCCTGGGTGTGGCCCAGCCCATTTCAGACCGCGACCGCGAAATCGCCGAAGCCATCGGTCCGGTGCTGGCCGCCCGCGGCCTGCTGCTGGTGGGCCTGGACGTGATCGGCCACCATGTGACCGAGATCAACGTCACCAGCCCGACCTGTTTTCAGGAAATCACCGACCAGATGGGGTTTGATGTGGCGGCGATGTTTGTGGACGCCTTGCAGGCCTCGCTCGCTTCCTGAACGGGCTCTGTGTGGCTTGCGTGCGACGGCCGTGGCTTGGGCTTGGGGGGTATGGGCCCCTGCCTCATGCTGGGGTACCAGAAATCGGCCGGGGCCCATACCCCCCAAGCCCATGAGATACGCCGCTGTCGGTGGCGTGCGCAAGGTCAGTGGATGGCGGCGAGCCTGGGTTGGGGCCGGTCGGCGATTTCTGGTACGCCAGCATGAGCCGGACGGCCCCAACCCAGACTCGCCGCTCAGGGGGTAGCGACGGCTCCAAAGGCCTCAGCCCGCCACCACCCCATCAACAAATACCTTGAGTTCCCCCGCCTCAAACGGCACCCAGGTTTCGTTGACCGTGAGCGGCGCGGTCACCACCACCGCCACCCGGTCGGTGGGTTGGGTGTGTTGGGAGAAATCGACGGACAGGTCTTCGTCGCTCAGTTGCGCCTGGGTGAAGGGGTGCTTGCGCTCCACATAGTGCAGCCGCGTGGAGGCATGCGCCCACAGCGCCTGGCCGTTGCTCAGCATGAAGTTGAAGGTGCCGTGGGCGGCGATGGCCGGCACCAGTTCGCGCAGCGTCAGCGTGAGTTCGGCCACGTCGGGCACACCCGCGTGCGACTTGGCCAGCTCTTGCATCAGGTAGCAAAACGCGCGCTCGCTGTCGGTGCTGCCCACCGGCTGAAAGGCGGCATGAAGGCGGGGGTGGAAGTTCTCCAGGTTGCCGTTGTGCGCAAACACCCAGTAGCGGCCCCAGAGCTCGCGCACAAAGGGGTGGCAGTTCTCCAGCGCCACCTTGCCTTGCGTGGCTTTGCGGATGTGGGCAATGACGTTGCGGCTTTGGATGGGGTAGCGGCTGATCAGCTCGGCCACCGGCGAGTCGCAGGCGCGTTGGTGGTCCACAAAGTGGCGCAGGCCTTTGTCGTCGCCGCCTTCAAAGAAGGCGATGCCCCAGCCGTCGGCATGCTCGTCGGTGCGCCCGCCGCGCTGGGCAAAGCCGGTGAAGCTGAAGGTCACGTCCGTGGGCGTGTTGCAGTTCATGCCCAGCAGTTGGCACATGGCAGGCTTTCGCTGAAAAGAGGCGTCAGCTTCGGGGCTCGGACCACAGCTTGCCGCCGGTGGCCCAGTTCTCGCGCTTGATGTCGCTGATGATGATGTCGACCGACTCGGGCGAGCCACCCAGCACCTCGACCGTCACACGGGTGATTTCTTCCACCAGCTTTTTCTTTTGCTCGTGGGTGCGGCCTTCAAACATTTCAATGTGATAGGTGGGCATGGTGGGGGCGCTCTTGCGAAAGTGGGATGGCTTTGATCATAGTGCTCTGGCTGAGCCCTTGATCGGTTCTCCGCGGTGGTGAGCGATGGGCCCCAGGGCGGGGTCGGTTGAGGAAACTGTCTGACAGAGCGGCGCCGCAGACCGGCCGATAATTGGCGAACGGTTCAAGCGCCTGCCCAGGGCCGCCGCAGTGGAGTGGCTTCATGCTGTATCGATTCAAGTCCAGGAATGTCGGTGATGTGATCATGCTCGAGCCCAACGGCAAGCGGGTGCTGGAGATCATCGGCAAGGAAGCTGGGCCCCAGGGCATTGTGCTGGCCGAACAAATGCCCTTGGCCATTGCGGCTTTGCAGGCGGCCGTGGCGCAAGAGGAGTTGGAGTTCGCTCAGGCCCGCGCCGCCTTCGCGGCGGGGCACAGCCGCGAGTCGCCAGAAGGCGAAGGGGTGAATTTGCGCCAGCGGGTGCAGCCCTTCATCGACATGCTCAGAATCAGCCACCAGCATGGTGATCCGGTGGTCTGGGGTGTCTGAGGCGCTTTAACCGTGGGTCGCTGGGCCCGCGCCGCTGCTTTTTTCGGCTTCAGTCGGCCTTGGCGCCCGAGATCTTGACCACCTGTGCCCATTTCACATGCTCGCTGTCGATCAGACGGGCAAATTCCTGCGGCGTGATGCCGCCGGGGATGGCGCCCTGGGCCTGCATTTTTTCCTTGATAGCTGGGTCACTGAGTGCGCGTGCCACTTCGCGTTGAACGCGGTTGATGATGTCGCTGGGCGTTCCTGCCGGCGCCAGCAGCCCGAACCAGCTGCTGGCTTCAAAGCCTTTGAGCTTGCCGGCCTCTTCAATGGTGGGCACGTCGGGCAGGGCTGAGGAGCGCTGGCTGCTGGTCACCGCCAAGGCCTTGAGCTTGCCTGAGCGGATGTGCTGCATGGACGAGGGCAGGTTGTCGAACATCACATCCA
>JBAXEN010000096.1:0-12329 GCA_037140415.1 Betaproteobacteria bacterium
CCTGGCTGCCGTAACCGATGATGGCCACCGTCTTGCCCTTGATCAGGCTCAGGTCGCAGTCCTTGTCGTAGAAAACTTTCATAGTCAATCTCCAGTTGTGGGTATGCCGTTCGCCCTGAGCCTGTCGAAGGGCTCAAGCACCTTGCCGCATGCGGCAAGGCCTCGACAGGCTCGACCCGAACGGACGGGTGGCCGAGCCTTGCTAAATATCAAACGCGCAGGATTCTCTCACCGCGGCCAATGCCGCTGGCACCGGTGCGCACCGTCTCCAGGATGGCACTGCGGTCAATGGCCTCCAAGAAGGCGTCGTTCTTGGCCTGGTCGCCGGTCAGCTCGATGGTGTAGCTTTTCTCGGTGACGTCGATGATGCGGCCGCGGAAAATATCGGCCATGCGCTTCATCTCCTCGCGCTCCTTGCCAACCGCCCGGACCTTGACCATCATCAGTTCGCGCTCGGTGTAAGCACCTTCGGTCAGGTCGACCACCTTGACCACTTCGATCAAGCGATTGAGGTGCTTGGTGATCTGCTCGATGATGTCGTCCGAGCCGGTCGTCTGCAGCGTCATGCGCGACAGACTCGGGTCTTCGGTGGGGGCTACGGTCAGCGATTCAATGTTGTAGCCACGGGCAGAAAACAACCCCACCACGCGGGACAAGGCGCCGGCTTCGTTTTCGAGCAGCACGGCAATGATGTGTTTCATATCAGCTTCCTCATTTGCCCTGCCCTCCCCCGCGCACGGTAATGCGCGGGCTTGGCAGGCCATAGATTCATCCATTAAATGGGCTCAGGCTGGTTCCAGCCGAGCCGGCGTTCAGGTGCGGCCACTGGCTCCGCGGTTCAGAGGTCTTCGCTGCCCAGCAGCATCTCGGTGATGCCCTTGCCGGCCTGCACCATGGGGAAGACGTTTTCCGTCGGGTCGGTGCGAAAGTCCATGAACACAGTGCGGTCCTTGAGCTTGCGCGCCTCGCGCAGGGCCGGCTCCACATCCTGCGGACGCTCAATCAGCATCCCGACATGGCCATAGGCTTCAGCGAGTTTGACGAAGTTGGGCAAGGCGTCCATGTAGCTGTGGCTATAGCGGCCGGAGTATTCGATCTCCTGCCACTGGCGCACCATGCCCAGGTAACGGTTGTTCAGCGAGAGCACCTTGATCGGCGTGTTGTACTGCAGGCAGGTCGAGAGCTCCTGGATACACATCTGGACCGAGCCTTCGCCCGTGACACAGTAAACCTCACTCTCAGGCTTGGCCAGCTTGATGCCCATGGCGTACGGAATGCCCACGCCCATGGTGCCTAGCCCGCCGGAGTTGATCCAGCGACGCGGCTGGTCGAACTTGTAAAACTGAGCAGCCCACATCTGGTGCTGGCCGACGTCGGAGGTGACGTAGGCATCAGCGTCTTGGGTCATGTTCCACAAGGTCTCAATCACCATCTGCGGCTTGATGACGTCCTTGTTGCCACGGTCGTACTTCAGGCAATCGCGGCTGCGCCAGCCTTCGATGGTCTGCCACCATTGCTCGAGCGCCTGCGCATCGGGCTTGAGGCCCGACTCGCGGATCATGGTCAGCAGCTCGGTGAGCACGTCCTTGACATCGCCCACGATGGGTACGTCGACCTTGACCCGCTTGGAGATGCTCGAGGGATCGATATCGATATGAATGATCTTGCGCTCGTTTTGCGCAAAGTGCTTGGGGTTGCCAATCACCCGGTCGTCGAAGCGCGCACCGATGGCAATCAGCACATCGCAGTTTTGCATCGCGTTGTTGGCCTCGATGGTGCCGTGCATACCCAGCATGCCCAGGAACTTGCGGTCGGTCGCAGGGTAGGCGCCCAGGCCCATCAAGGTATTGGTGCAGGGGTAACCCAGCATGTCCACCAGCGTGCGCAACTCCTGCGAGGCGTTGGACAGCAACACACCACCGCCGCTGTAAATGTAGGGACGCTTGGCCGACAACAGCAGTTGCAGCGCCTTGCGGATCTGACCGCCGTGGCCCTTGCGCACCGGGTTGTAGCTGCGCATCTCGACCGTCTGCGGATAGTCGTAGACGCATTTCTTGAGGGACACATCCTTGGGGATGTCGACCACCACCGGGCCAGGACGGCCCGAGCGCGCAATGTGAAACGCCTTCTTCATGACCCCAGCCAGATCGCGCACATCTTTGACCAGAAAGTTGTGTTTGACGATGGGACGGGTGATGCCCACGGTATCGCATTCCTGGAAAGCGTCCAAGCCGATGGCCGCAGTCGGCACCTGCCCGGTGATGATCACCATCGGGATGCTGTCCATGTAGGCGGTGGCGATGCCGGTGATCGCATTGGTCACGCCGGGGCCGGAGGTCACCAGCGCCACACCCACCTCGCCGGTGGCACGCGCGTAGCCGTCAGCCGCATGAACAGCGGCCTGCTCATGGCGCACCAGCACGTGCTGAATCTTGTCTTGCTTGTAGAGTGCGTCGTAAATGTAGAGAACCGCCCCACCAGGGTAGCCCCACATGAACTGGACGTTTTCTTCGATCAGGGCGCGCACCATAATTTCGGCGCCCATGATTTCGGTGTCTTTGGGGGTGGCAGCAGCGGCGCTGACCAGTTCCGCCTTGGAGATTTCCATGATGAACCTTTGCGATTTTCTCTAACGAAAAACCTTCGGTGCCCCTCAGAGCACCCTCGTGGGGCGTCTTCGGGACTTTAGGCCTGAGACCATGGGCCCGATCTGATGATCGGCCGAATCCAGACCCGTTTGCCTGATGGACAGAACCCACAATTATTGCATCAAAAGGTAGTGATTGCGCGCCTACCTGATCAGATTTCCGCCCCCGGGGGCGCCAATGAGATAATTAAGCGCAATTGCTGGTGCCACCGCGCAGTCCCCCCTAGAGGGCGAGCTAGGCGCTAGCAGCCTTTACATCTTGGCCACTGAAAAAGAACTTTCCGACTTCCTTCGCAGCGTGGAGCGACGCGCCTTCAAGCGCAGCTACTACCACGTTCGAGACGAAGATGCCGCCCTGGACATCGTCCAAGACAGCATGATGAAGCTGAGCCAGCACTACGGGGACAAACCGCCGGCCGAACTGCCCATGCTGTTTCAGCGTATCCTGTCCAATACCATCTTGGACTGGTTCAGGAGGAAGAAAACGCAGCAGGCGGTCATGAGCAACATGAGCGACCTCAGCAGCGGACACAGTGAGGACGACGACCCGCTGGAGATGTTGGAAGACCTGATGAGCCACGAGGGCACGGAAAGTGCTCAGGACTCCCTGGAAAGAGCGCAGACCCTAAAAATTCTCGAAACCTTGATCATGGACCTGCCCGCGCGTCAACGAGAAGCCTTCCTCATGCGTTACTGGGAGGAGATGGACTTGGCTGAAACCGCCGAGGTCATGGGCTGTTCCCAGGGCAGTGTCAAAACGCACTGCTTCAGGGCGGTACAGGCTCTCAGCCAAGCCTTGAGAGCCAAGGGATTTCCATTATGAATAAGCAAGATCGACAATTTGACCTACTCATGGACCGGCAGGGCATGCGCCTGGCCGGTCAACTTCACGGGGCTGCAGCTCAGCTGCCCCATGACGTGACGGAGCGCCTGCGCGCAGGGCGCGAGCGGGCCCTGGCCAGCCGCAAGGTCGAGGTGAGCCGCCCCGCCGCAGTGCTCAGCGGCGGCGCAGTGCTCAGCCGCAGCGGTGAGCTCAGCCTGAGCTGGGGCGGCGAAGAGAGAATGGGCTGGTTCGGACGGCTGAGCTCGACCCTGGCCCTGTGCCTGCTGGTATTTGGCCTGTTTGGCATCAGCGAAGCACAAAGCGAGATGCGCGCCCGTGAATTGGCCGAGGTCGATGTTGCCTTGCTGACCGATGACCTGCCGCCAGCCGCGTTTTCTGACCCCGGCTTTCTGCAATTCCTGCAGTCCGAAGACCTTTGAAGCGGGCGCTGGCGGCACCCATGACCCACCCTGCACCAAGCGAGCACAAGACCACATCCCAAAGTGGTGCATGGATCGGCTTGCTGCTCGCGCTGCTCAGTCTTGGTGCCCATGCCCAAACAGCGAGTCCAACAGCGCAGCAGCCTGCGGTGGCGGCTACCGCCGTCAAAAAACCCGAAGCAAAGCCCTCGGGCTGGGGCCGACTGAGCGCCGCGGAGCAACAATCGCTGGCTCCCCTGTCCGGCAGTTGGAACAGCATGAGCCAGGCGCAACAGCGCAAATGGCTGGAAATCTCACGCAACTTTTCCTCGCTACCGCCGGCCGAGCAAGCCAAGATGCAGCAGCGCATGCGCGACTGGGTGGCGCTGAGTCCGCAAGAGAGAGCGCAGGCCAGGCTCAATTTCGGCAAAACTGCCGAAGTCGCGCGCGAACTCACACCCGCAGAAAAATTAGCCAAGTGGCAGGCTTACCAGTCCTTGCCGGCAGAGCAGCGCCAAAAGCTGGCTGAGCAGGCCAAAAACAAGCCCTTGGGCGCGGCACCAGCGGTGCAACCCGTGCCGGCCCAAAAACTCGCGGTGGTGCCCCCGCTGAACACTGCCAAGGCGACAAAACCCACCGAAACCCAGGGCGAGTCGTCCGAAAGCACCGACGGCGGCAGCAGCAGCCAGTAGACTTCGCACTGCTTTGATGTGCCGGCCACCTGGCCAGGCCAAGCTTGCGATCGATCGTCCTGATGGCCTTGAAAATCCTCCCTTGAGCTTCGAACAGTCCCCTACCCCTTCCATCTTGCGCCGTCTGGCCTGCTGGTGCTATGAGGGCATATTGCTCTTCGGCGTGGTCTTCATTGCTGACTATCTGTTCAGTACCCTGAGCCAAACCAGGCATGCGCTGGAAAACCGCCATCCTCAACAAGCCTTCTTGTTTCTGGTGCTGGGCATTTATTTCGTCTGGTTCTGGGCCCGCGGTCAAACCCTGGCCATGAAAACCTGGCATATCCGGGTGGTGCGGCGCGACGGCGGCCCACTCACCCAGGCGCAGGCGCTGGCGCGCTACCTGCTGAGCTGGCTCTGGTTTCTGCCGCCCTTGGGGCTGGTCAGGCTGCTGGCGTTGGA
The DNA here is from genome assembly GCA_037140415.1 of Betaproteobacteria bacterium. GTDB lineage: Bacteria > Pseudomonadota > Gammaproteobacteria > Burkholderiales > Burkholderiaceae_C > Polaromonas. Next base: position 5,023 of record JBAXEN010000096.1, read on the forward strand.
CGCACGGTTTTCCCTGCTGACCATGACCCTCTGGGTGATTTTCTGGTCAGTCCTGGCCAGACTGCACAAGGACCGGCAGTTCCCGCATGACGTGCTGGCCCGCACCCGATTGATCAGCTCAGCGCAAGACCAGGCTGCCGTGCGCAAGGCCATGTGATCGCGCACCCGACGCCTACAGACGCTCGCAAGCTCGAACCCCGCATGGCCCCAACGCCGAAAAGCCACCCCGAAGGGCAAGTCCCTGCGCCGGTTGTCGAAGACGCGGCCCGTATCCACAAGAGCCGCAGGGGTCTGAGCCGCTGGATTTACGCGCTGGGCTATTCTCTGCAGGGCCTGCGCACCGCCTGGGCTCAGGCCGCCTTCAGAACCGAGGTGATGGCGGCCGCTCTGGCCTTGCCCGCATCGTTGTGGCTTGGACAGGGATGGGTGGAAATCAGTCTGCTGGCAGGCTCTGTGGTGCTGGTGCTGGTCGTCGAGTTGCTCAACACCGCCGTTGAAGCTGTGGTTGACCGCATCGACCGCTCCTGGCATTTACTGGCCAAGCAAGCCAAGGACCTGGGCAGCGCCGCCGTCTTGCTCAGCCTGCTGTTTTGCGTCTCCGTCTGGGGCGCTGCGCTTTGGACGCGCTGGGGATGAACATGAATTTTTCTGTGGCTGTGTATTGTGGCTCGCGCCCTGGGCTGGATCCAGCCTGGGCCGAGCAGGCCCGGATCGTTGGGCGCTGGATCGCCAAGCACGGCGGACGGCTGGTCTATGGTGGCGGGCACAACGGACTGATGGGCATCGTGGCCGACTCGGCGCTGGAGGCTGGCGGGCAGGTGCTCGGGGTGATTCCACAGGCTCTGGTTGACAAGGAATACGCTCACCGCGGCTGCACCGAGCTGCGCATCGTTGAGACCATGCACGAGCGCAAGCGGATCATGGCCGAGCAGGCCGACGCCTTTTTAGCCCTGCCCGGCGGTATCGGGACGCTGGAGGAATTCTTCGAGGTCTGGACTTGGCGGCAGCTGGGCTACCACAACAAGCCCGTGGGCCTGCTCAACCACAAGGGCCACTACGACGGGCTGCTGCACTTCATGGCACACACCGTGGCGCAGGAATTCATGGGGCCCTGGCAAATGAGCCTGATTGAAGTGGGCGATGAGCCCGAGCACCTGCTCAGGTCCTTGGTGCAGTCAGCTGGGCTGGCCAGCGCCGCCGGGCTGGACCAGATCTGATCGGCTCAGACCGCCGACTCGTCTTGCTCGCCGGTGCGTATGCGCACCACCCGCTCAACGGCAGTGACAAAAATCTTGCCATCACCGATCTTGCCGGTGCGCGCGGCCTTGATGATGGCGTCGACGCAGCGGTCCACATCGCCCGACTGAACCACCACCTCGACCTTGACCTTGGGCAGGAAGTCCACCACATACTCGGCTCCCCGGTAGAGCTCGGTGTGCCCCTTCTGGCGGCCAAAGCCCTTGACCTCGGTCACCGTCAGGCCGGTCACCCCGACCTCGGCCAGTGCCTCACGAACTTCTTCGAGCTTGAAAGGTTTGATGACGGCGGTGATCTGTTTCATGGGCAACTCCAGGGACGATAAGGTGATTGTGACTCATGGCGGCCTGCATCGACGCATCAGGCCCGAAAGCGGCTGGTGATCGGGTAACGCCAGTCCTTGCCGAAGCTGCGGTGGCTGACCCGTATGCCCACCGGCGCCTGCCGGCGCTTGTATTCATTGAGCTTGATCAGCCGGGTCACCTGTTCGACCACCTGCCGATCAAAACCGGCGGCGACGATGTCTTCGATGCTCTGGTCATTTTCCATGTAGCGCGACAAGATCGCGTCAAGCACCTCATAGGGTGGCAGGCTATCTTGGTCGGTCTGGTCGGGCCTGAGCTCAGCCGACGGCGGCCGGGTGATGATGCGCTCAGGGATGGGGTTGGCGCCTCGCCCGTAAGGGTCATTCGCATTGCGCCAGCGGGCCAGCTCGAACACCGTGGTTTTGAGCAAGTCTTTGATGACCGCAAAACCGCCGGCCATGTCACCATAGAGCGTGCAATAGCCCGTGGCCATTTCGCTCTTGTTGCCCGTGGTCAGCACAATCGAGCCGAACTTGTTGGACAGGGCCATGAGGATCACGCCGCGAATGCGCGCCTGAATGTTCTCCTCGGTGGCGTCGATCGGCTTGCCCGCAAACTCCCCCGCCAAGGTCGCCAGGAAGGCCTCGAACTGCGGCACGATGGAGTATTCGTCATACCGCACGCCCATTCGGCGCGCCATCTCGCGGGCATCCTCCAGCGAGATCGAGGCCGTATAGGGCGAGGGCATCATCACCGCCCTCACCTTGTCGGGTCCCAGGGCATCGACCGCAACAGCCAGCACCAGCGCCGAATCGATGCCACCCGACAGACCCAGCAAGGCCCCAGGAAAGCCGTTCTTGCCCAGGTAATCGCGCACCCCCAGCACCAGCGCGTCCCACAGATCGGCCTCGACCGAGCGTTCGGCGGCAGTCTCTGCGACGAGCCAGAGCGCATCAGCGGCGCGGCGCTCAAGTCTGAGCTCGAAGGCGTGCTCCTGAAAACTCAGGGCGCGGCCAGCCACGCTGCCGTCGGCCTGCAGCGCAAATGAGGCGCCCTCGAACACCACCTCATCCTGGCCGCCCACCAGATGAGCGAACACCACCGGCAAGCCGGTGGCGTGCGCACGCAAGGCCATGGCCGCCTCCCGCTCCTGCGCCTTACCCGCGTGAAAGGGCGAGGCGTTGATCACCGCCAGCAGCTCGGCACCGGCGGCCTGGCTCAGGCGGGCCGGCTGGTCAAACCACGCATCCTCGCAAATGAGCAAACCCACCCGCACAGCGTCGGCGCCCTCACCCAGAGTAAACACGCAGGGCTCATTGCCAGGCACAAAATAGCGCCGCTCGTCGAACACTTGGTAATTGGGCAGCTCTCGCTTGGCATAGGTGCACAGCCTGCGGCCGTCGGTGAGCACGTGGGCTGCATTGAACAGTTGGGGCACAGCCACACTGCGGGTGCGCAAACCAGCGCCGCTGGCCACCCGCGACGGACTGCCCACCACCACATGCAGCCCAGCCAGACCCGCAAGCTCGCGGGCGATCAGATCCACCGCATCGTCACAGGCTGCAAGGAAGGCTGGCCGCAGATAGAGGTCTTCAGCGGCATACCCGCAAATGGCCAACTCGGGCGTGAGCAGTAAGCGGCAGCCCGAGGCATAGGCTTGCTGCGCAGCGGCGATGATCTTGCGGGCATTGCCCGCCATGTCGCCCACGCAGTAGTTGAGCTGGGCAACGCAAATCTTGAGCGACATTGGTTCTTAAGGGGCCAAAAAAATAAAGGCGCGGGCGGAAAGGACACAATGGCCCATGCTTGGAAAAGATTATGTCACCCGGGTGCTGCAGGCATGGTCCGACATGCCAGCGGCCCCATGGAACGCCCTTCTGGGCGCCCAAGGCCCTGAGTCTGTCGGGCCCTTCATGCGCCAGGAATACCTGGCGGCGATGCAAAGCAGCGGCAGCGCCACGGAGCAAACAGGCTGGGGCCTGCGTATCGTCACTGTCTGGCAAGGCGATGAGTTGCTCGCTGCTTGCCCGCTCTACCTCAAAGACCACTCCTACGGCGAATATGTGTTTGACTGGGCCTGGGCCAATGCCTACCAGCAGCATGGCCTGAGCTACTACCCCAAGGCCCTGGTGGCCTCGCCCTTTACCCCGGTGCCCGGCCCGCGTCTGCTGGCCAAAAATGAAGTGGCCCGTTTGGCGCTGGTGCAAGCGCTGCTGGACTGGTGCCGAGAAGAACAGCTGTCCTCCTTGCACCTGCTGTTCCTGAGCGAGCCGGACCTGGCCGCCTGCACGCACGCCGGCTTGATGCTGCGCCAGACGGTGCAATTTCACTGGCAGAACCAGAGGCCCTCAGACGCGACACGGTTCGCCGATTTCGATGATTTCCTGGCCTCTTTGAGTCAGGACAAGCGCAAGAAAATCCGTCAGGAAAGGCGCAAGGTGGCCGAGGCAGGCGTGGTGTTTCGCTGGTCCCGCGGCAAGGACATTGCACAGGCCGACTGGGATTTCTTTTACCGCTGCTATGAACGGACCTACCTAGAGCACGGCAATCGGCCTTATTTGAGCCGCGATTTTTTTGCACAGATCGCCGATCAGATCCCTGAGCACTGGCTGCTGTTTATGGCCGAGCGCGAGGGCCGAGCTATCGGCAGCAGCCTTATCGGCCTGAGCCAGGATCAATCGGGTTCAGCCGCGGTCGCCTACGGTCGCTACTGGGGCGCGCTCGAGCGGGTCGATTGCCTGCACTTCGAGGCGTGTTACTACCAGCCGCTGGCTTGGTGTATTGAGCAAGGGGTCGGCCGCTTCGAGGGCGGCGCCCAAGGCGAGCACAAAATGGCCCGCGCGCTCATGCCCACGCCCACCCACAGCGCGCACTGGCTGGCTCACCCCGCGTTTGCCAACGCGGTGGAGCGGTTTTTGGAGCGCGAAGGCGAAGGCGTGCAAAGCTACCTGGAGCAGCTTCAGAACCGCACACCCTTTCGCCAGCCCTGAAAGGCCCGGTGCCGCCCGGCCAGAGCAATCAGGCCGGATGGACTTTGTTGTAGTTGGCGATGCCGTCCAGAATTTCCTGGTGGGCCGACTCCTTGCCCTCCCAGCCCAAAACCTTGACCCATTTGCCCGGCTCAAGGTCTTTGTAGTGCTCAAAGAAATGCGCAATGGTCTTCAGGCGCATGGGGTTGAGGTCTTCGGGCTTTTGCCACTGGGTGTAGATCGACAAGATCTTGTCGATCGGCACCGCCAGCACCTTGCCGTCCTCGCCGGCCTCGTCCTGCATCTTGAGGATGCCGATGGCCCGGCAGGGCACCACCACGCCGGGAATCAGCGGCACCGGGGTGATGACCAGCACATCGACCGGATCGCCGTCACCGGAGATCGTCTTGGGCACATAGCCGTAATTGGTCGGGTAGTGCATGGCGGTGCTCATGAACCGATCAACAAAGATCGCTCCAGTTTCCTTGTCGACCTCGTATTTGATCGGGTCGGCGTTCATTGGGATCTCGATGATCACGTTGAACGCATCAGGAACTTTCTTGCCGGGGGTGACGTTGTCCAGGGACATGATGGCTTTTCAAGAGTTGTAAAAAATGAGTGACAGCTCAAGACGTCTTGCTAAGTAGGAAAGACCGTCCCGCTTGCCTAGGATTTACCCTCATTTTACCGATGCCAGCCTGACTCACCCTGTGCGAAGCCTGTGTTTGGCGCTAAATTCCAGAAGTTGGCCAATCGGTCCCCTGTGGAGGCGGGGGTGGAGGAAGCAACGCAAGGCGGTGTAGCGTAACCCCTGCGGTGCACCGAAACCCTCACGTCTAACAATGGAGATTCGATATGACGGGCAACTCCGCGCTGATTCTGGCGCTGGTATGTGGATTGATAGCGGTCGTCTACGGCTTTTGGGCTCGTAGCTGGATCCTGTCACAAGACGCGGGCAACGCCCGCATGCAAGAAATCGCAGCCGCCATTCAAACTGGCGCCGCCGCTTACCTGGCCAGACAGTACAAAACCATTGCCATTGTTGGCATCGTCTTGGCCGTTCTGATCGGCCTGTTCCTCGATGGCAAAACCGCCATCGGCTTCGTGGTGGGCGCGGTGCTCTCGGGCGCCTGCGGCTTCATCGGTATGAATGTGTCGGTGCGCGCCAATGTGCGCACCGCCCAGGCAGCCACCCGCGGCATCGGGCCGGCCCTGGACGTGGCCTTCCGCGGCGGGGCCATCACCGGCATGCTGGTGGTCGGTCTGGGCCTGCTCGGTGTGACCGGCTTTTACTGGTACCTGGTCGGCAGCAATCCGGTGGCCGACAAGACCCTGGCCGGTCTTCTCAATCCGCTGATCGGCTTTGCCTTCGGCTCCTCGCTGATTTCCATCTTTGCCCGCCTGGGCGGTGGCATTTTCACCAAGGGCGCCGATGTGGGCGCCGATCTGGTGGGCAAGGTTGAAGCCGGTATTCCCGAAGACGATCCGCGCAACCCCGCGGTGATTGCCGACAACGTGGGCGATAACGTGGGCGACTGCGCTGGCATGGCCGCCGACCTGTTCGAAACCTATGCGGTGACCCTGATCGCCACCATGGTGCTGGGCGCGCTGCTGGTTACCGGGGCGCCGCTGAGCGCGGTGCTCTACCCCCTGGGTCTGGGCGCGGTGTCCATCGTTGCCTCGATCATCGGCTGCTTCTTCGTCAAGGCCTCGCCCGGCATGAAGAACGTCATGCCGGCGCTCTACAAAGGCCTGGCCATTGCCGGCGTGCTGTCGCTGGTGGCGTTCTATTTCGTCACCACCTGGCTGGTCCCCGACAACGCCCTGGGCGCCGCTGGCAGCCAGATGAAGCTCTTCGGCAGCTGCGTGGTCGGCCTGGTGCTGACGGCCTTGCTGGTGTGGATCACCGAGTTCTACACCGGCACCCAGTACGCACCGGTGCAGCACATTGCGCAGGCCTCGACCACCGGTCATGGCACCAACATCATTGCCGGCCTGGGCGTGTCCATGCGCTCGACCGCATGGCCTGTGCTGTTCGTGTGTATCGCCATCCTCTCGGCCTACAAGCTCGCGGGCTTGTACGGCATCGCGGTGGCGGCCATGTCCATGCTGAGCATGGCTGGCATCGTCGTTGCCTTGGACGCCTATGGCCCGATCACTGACAACGCCGGCGGCATCGCCGAAATGTCGGAACTGCCCGCTTCCGTGCGCGACATCACCGACCCACTCGACGCGGTGGGCAACACCACCAAAGCGGTGACCAAGGGTTACGCCATCGGCTCGGCCGGCCTGGCCGCCCTCGTCCTGTTTGCCGACTACACCCACAAACTCGAAGGCTATGGCAAGGTTGTCACCTTCGACCTGAGCGACCCGATGGTGATCGTGGGCCTGTTCATCGGCGGCCTGATCCCCTACCTGTTCGGCGCCATGGCCATGGAAGCCGTTGGTCGCGCTGCCGGCTCGGTGGTGGTTGAGGTGCGTCGCCAGTTCAAAGAGATCAAAGGCATCATGGAAGGCACGGCCAAGCCCGAGTACGGCCGGGCGGTCGACATGCTGACCAGCGCGGCCATCAAGGAGATGATGATCCCCTCGCTGCTGCCCGTGGTGGTGCCGATTCTGGTCGGCCTGGTGCTCGGACCCAAAGCCCTCGGCGGCCTGCTGATGGGCACCATCATCACCGGCCTGTTTGTGGCGATCTCCATGTGTACCGGCGGTGGCGCCTGGGACAATGCCAAGAAGTACATCGAAGACGGCCATCACGGCGGCAAAGGCTCTG
>JBAXEN010000097.1:0-12255 GCA_037140415.1 Betaproteobacteria bacterium
CCTCGATCTCGCCGACCACCTCGGTGGCCATGATCAATGTGTCGGCCGACGGCAGCGCCACGCTGTACTGCAACACCGTCGACATGGGCCAGGGCAGCAACACCGCGCTGTCGCAAATCGCCGCCCAGGTGCTGGGCATCGCGATCGACAAGCTGCGCATCGTCAGCCCTGACACCGCGGTCACGCCCTTTGACATGGGCACCCTGGGCTCGCGCTCGACCTTCCACATGGGCCATGCGGTGCGGCTGGCGGCCGAACAGGCGCGCCAGCAACTGAGCGCGCTGGCGCAGGAACTGGGCCTGCCGGCCGATACTGCGCTGCCCGATCTGTTTCGCCGCAAATACGGCATGAGCGCCGGCAATGTGGTGGGCACCGGCACCTATACCTCGCCCTATGCGCCGGTCGATCCGAGCGACGGCACCTCGAAAAACATCACACCGAACTGGATGATCGGCGGCACCGGCGTGGAGGTGGAGGTCGATACCGAGACCGGCCAGTTCGTGGTGACCCGGCTGATCAGCGTGGTCGATGCCGGCACGGTGATCAACCCCGGCATCGTCGCCACCCAGCTCTCGGGCGCGGCCATCATGGCCCTGGGCGGCACGCTCACCGAGGAGATGATCTTCTCCGAGGGCCAGTTGCGCAATGGTTCGCTGGCCTTCTACAAAATACCCGGCACGCACGACATTCCGCCGGTGATGGAGAACGCAGCCATCGAGTCGGCCCAAAGCAACGGACCATTCGGTGCCAAAGGCGTGGGTGAATCGGCCAGTTTCGCGGTGGCGCCGGCCATTGCCAATGCGATTGAAGACGCGGTCGGCGTGCGCCTGACCGAGCTGCCACTGACCGCCGAGGCGGTCTTGCGTGCCCTGCGCCTGGCCCAGGGCCTGACCCTTGCGAAAGATTGATATGGACGCCCAAGGCTCATTGATCAGTTTCACCCTCAACGGCCAGCCGGTGCGCACCCATGTGGCGCCGCACCAGAGCCTGATCGAGGTGTTGCAGGGCTTGGGCCTGCAAGGCCCGCGCGAGAGCTGCGGCCAGGGCCTGTGCGGCTGCTGCACCGTCTCGGTCGACGGCAAGATGGTCTCCTCCTGCCTGTACATCGCAGCGCTGGCCGACGGCACGCAGATCAAGACCGTCGAGGGCCTGGCCAACGGCGAGCAGCTCAGCGATGTGCAGCAAGCTTTTGTGGAATGCGGCGCCTTTCAGTGCGGCTTTTGCACCTCCGGCTTTGTGATGATGGCCACTGATCTGCTCGAGCGCTGCGCCAAGCCCAGCGAAGAGGAAATTCGCGACCATCTGAGCGGCAACCTGTGCCGCTGCGCCACCTATCCCGAAATCTTCAAGGCGGTCAAGCTGGTGGCCAGCAAGCGCGGCGCCCCCAGCGCCTGAGGCGCCGCCGCCCGCCTGTTCCTTGGCCTTTGTCCGGTCCGCATCTGAACATCCACGAGGTCCTTCGATGAAAACTCCCCGCCAACATGTCCTGACCCTGATCGCCGCTGGCTGCGCTCTGAGCGCGGCGCCGGCATGGGCACAGGCGCAGACGGACGGCGCGATTGCGTTCGTCGTCATCACCGCGCCGGGTGGCGCGGCCGACCAGTTCGCCCGCATGGTGGGCGAAAAGCTCTCGCAGGCCCTGGGCCGGCCGGTGCGGGTGGAGAACAAGCCCGGCGCCGGCGGCAATATTGCCAGCCAGTTCGTGGCCAAAGCCGCACCTGATGGCAACACCTTTCTCATCACCTCCAACAACCACAACGTCAATGTGGCGCTCTACGCCAAGCCGGGCTACAGCGTCGACGACCTGGTGCCGGTGGTGCAGATTGCCCGCGGCCCCAGCGTGATGGTGGTGCATCCCACTTCGCCCTTCAAGACCGTCAAGGAGCTGATTGAATCGGCCAAGAAAACGCCCTTGCCCTATGGCTCGATCGGCGTGGGCAGCGGCGCGCATCTGGTGGCCGAATGCCTGAAGGCGGCTACCGGCGCCAAGCTCGAGCATGTGCCCTACAAGGGCGGCGCGCCGGCGGTGGCCGATGTGGTGGGCGGCCAGGTGCCGATGGTGGCCACCACCTTGGCCTCGGCCGGCGCCTTCATCAAGGCCAACCGGCTCAACGCCCTGGCCGTCTCCAGCACCGGCCGCTGGGCGCTGACGCCCCAGATCCCTACCCTGGGCGAGAACGGTTGGCCCGAGTGCTCCATTGAAACCTGGATCGGCATGATGGCGCCCAAGGGCACGCCGGCGGCGGTGGTCAACAAAATCAATGCCGAGGTGCAGGCCCTGCTGCGCTCGCCCGAGGTCAAGGAAAAAATGGTGCCCACCGGCTACGAGCCTGTGGGGGAATCGGCCCCGCAGTTTTCGGCCATGCTCAAGGCCGAGCTGGACAGAACCACCAAGCTGATTAAGCAGGCCGGCATCACCGCCGAGTAAGCCGGGCCTGGCGCCGGCGGGGCTTGCGCCTGGGCTTTAGGCCACCCAGCCCGCGCTGTGCCAGCCGCCGCCCTGTACTGCCTTTCGGGTCAATTCCAGCAGGATCTCTGCCACGCAGCGGGTGGCCGCCGAGGTCTGGCGCGTCACCGGCAGGCACAGGGCCAGGTGGCGCTGCAGCATGTCGCTCTCCAGGGGCGCGCCGGTCAGGGCGCCTTGCTTGAGGTCTTCGAAAAAGCTGGCACTGGGCATCACCGTCCAGCCCACCCCGTAGCGCACCAGCGAGCGCTGCATGTGCATGGAATTGACCTCGGCCACCACATCGAGCTGCACATTGGCCAGCGCGCAGGCGCGTTCGATGTTCGTGCGCATCGCGTGGGGCGCGACCGGCAGCACCATGGGCTTGCCCCTGAGCGCGCTCAGGGGCAAGGGCTGATCGGGCCGCAGGCCACTGCCGGCCGGGCCGATCAGAAACAGCTGCTCATTGATCACATACCGGGTCTCTAGCAGGGGGCTGGCTTCGGGATCATTGACGATGGCCAGCTCCAATTCGCCATTGAGCAAGGATTTTTCCAAGAAGCCGCCGAAGCCGCTGAGCATGGCCATGCGGATTTGGGGATGGCGCTGCTTGACGGTGGCCACCAGCTCTCCGGCCAGTAAGTCGCAGGTGCTCGCAGGCATGCCCAGGCGCACATGGCCGCTGACCACCGACGAAGACGGCTGCAACTGCGCCCGTGCCTCGTCGAGCTCACGCATCACCCGCTTGGCGTGTTCGAGCAGGATGCGGCCGGCGTCGGTCAGCTCCATGCCGTTGCGCTCGCGGTAAAACAGCGAGGTGCCCAGCTCGTCTTCCAAGATGCGCATTTGCCGCGAAATGGCCGGCTGGACGATGTGCAGCATCTGAGCCGCCTTGGTGGCGCTGCCGCATTCGGCAATGGCCAAAAAGGTCTGTAGCTGCTTGAAATCCATGGTTCGCTTGTTCGTTGAGGACTGAGAAGGGAGTTCTCAATGGGCTGATTGTCCTGCTGCTGAGCTTCACTGCCGCCTTCAGCGCGGCAATGGCCCGTATTTCATCGAGTGAATGGGGGTCAGAACCCAATTAAGGGTGGACAAAAGTCCATCGATTGAAACGGTTCATCGGGGTCAGGCTCGGATTGTCGCGAATTTTTTCGAGCTGGCGCCCTTGTGCCCGGCTTGGTGCGCAGCAAATTGGTGCAATTTGGAGTTGCGTGCACTATTTCTGTGCGCCTATGGCCGAGCGCACCACCGGCAGGGGAGCTTCGAGGTAGGCACGCAATCTGCTTAGAGGTTCCGGTAACTGTCTTGAACCTTTGCAGGAGTTTCCAATGAAAGCATTTTTCCTCCCCTCCCTCCTCGCCGGCGCTTCCTTGCTGGCTGCAGCAGGCGTCATGGCTCAGACCGCTCCGGCGCCGGCCGCACCTGCTGCTCCTGAGTCCAGCCTGGCCTTCAATGCGGGCTTGGTGTCTGACTATCGTTACCGCGGGATTTCTCAGTCGCGCCTGCAGCCGGCCGTACAGGGCGGCGCTGACTACACCGACAAGAGCGGCTTCTATGTCGGTGCCTGGGCGACTACTATCAACTGGATCAAAGACTCGGGCGCCACCAGCGGCTCGGTCGAGCTGGACCTGTATGGCGGCTACAAGGCCTCGATCGGCGACATCGGCTACGACGTGGGCGTGCTGCGCTATGAGTATGTGGGCAACAAGCTCGCCAAGGTCGATGGCTTTGCCAATGCCAACACCACCGAGGCCTATGGCGCCCTGACCTATGGCCTGTTCACCGCCAAGTACTCCTATGCGCTCGGTGACACCTTCGGTAACGTCAAAAGCAAGGGCAGCACCTACATTGATCTGAGCGCCGCCATTGATCTGGGCAGCGGTTTTGCCTTGACCCCCCACGTCGGCCGTCAAGTCATCAAAAATGGCGCCATCTACTCTTACACCGACTACTCGCTGACCCTGGCCAAGGATCTGGGCAATGGTCTGAGCGCTACCGGTATGCTGGTCACAACCAACGCCAAAGAGTCGTCCTACACCCTCAAGGGCAAGTTCAACGGCAAGGATGCTCTGGTTGTGGGCATCAAGTACACCTTCTGATCTCGCGAGTTCTCCTTTGAACTTCGGGCCTGTCGCAGCGATGCGGCAGGCCTTTTTTCATGCCCGCCGGGGCTCTGAGAGGCCGGCTGGGGTTCGGGGCCCGGGTGAGTGCAGCCGCGTCTGTGCCGGCAGCTTGACCAGTGAGTGTGGGCATGGGTTGGCGCCGGGATGTAGGAGCCGCGCCCACGCGGCGATGCGGCTTTTGATCAGGCGCCGGGTTGTTCAGGGCGTATTCGAGCGGGGCGCACGGGTGGGCACTGCGCCGCTCGTGTCCTGCGCCTCGGCTGGCGCCTCGGCTCCCCCTTGACTTCGCTTCGCAGCGCTCACCCGCACGCCCTTGGGTGCTTGTGAGCGCAGCGCTCGCTGATCGGAGTGTCCACGGATCGCCATCGTTAATCAAAGGGCCGCCCATGACTGCCTTTGCAGCGTTAAGCCACGGCCAGTGCGTCGGGCCTGGCGCAGCGGCATCAAGGAGGAGCCGAGGCGCTAGCCGAGGCGGCGGACAGCCGCGGAGACAGGCCCGATGCACCGGCCGCTACCCAGGCTGGAGTACGAATAGCCTGGTGCAGGGATTTGGCGGGTGTTCTTGATCAAGCGCAGCAATATTCAGCGCTAACCGGAGAAGGACATCCGGTTGGGCTATTCGCCACCGAGCCCAATATCCCCAACAGAAGCAGGGACTTGACAGGCCCTAAAAGCCTCGCCACAATACCTACCAATCGATAGGTAGTTTGTTCGGACAGCGATGGCTCAACAGCAGGCTGCGTGCACAAACCACCGATCGAGGATCCTCTTGAAAGGCAGGCTAGACAGGCCCTTATTTTTTGGCCACAAAGACTACCTACTAGAAGGTAATTATCTCGGGGCTCACCCTCCCGAAACCGGTTCCGGGGATGCACGGGCCGGGCGACCCGCAACGCATCCGTTTTGAAAGGAAATTGAAATGGCTCCCACTGGCAACAAACAAAAGCGCGTTCTCCTCGTCATGTCCTCGGTGGACGAGATGGGCTTGAGCGGCAAGCAGACCGGCACCTGGTTCCATGAACTGGCTGCGCCCTATTACCTCCTCACCCAGGCCGGCTTTGAGGTGGTGTTCGCATCGCCCGAAGGTGGCGAGGCCCCGATCGACCTGCTGAGCATGAAGTCGCCGTTTACCTGCGACAACACCGCCAAGTTCCTCAACGACCCAGTGGCTCAGTACGCGGTCAAGCACACCCGCCGGCTCAGCGGCCTGGACGTTTCCACCTTTGACGCGGTCTTCTTTCCCGGCGGCTACGGTCTGCTGTGGGACCTGGCCTCGGACTCCTATGCCATCAAGCTGGTCCGCGACTTCCATGCCGCCAATCGCCCCATTGCCATGGTTTGCCACGCGCCGGCCATCTTGCGCGATGTGAAGAAGGCCAATGGCGAGTACCTGGTCAAGGGCGTGAACCTGACCGGCTTCAAAAACGCCGAGGACACCGAGATCGAGCTGCTGCATCACCTGCTGTTCTCCTTGGAGGACGAGCTCAAGGGCCGCGGCGCCAAGTATGTGGCCAAAGCCAACTGGGAAGCCAATGTGGTGGTCGACGGCCCCTTGATGACGGGCCAGAGTCCCGCATCGGCCATTCCCCTGGCCCAAGCACTGGTTGAGCGCCTGAAGGCCTGATCAGGGAAGCGGTGGGCGGGCAAGCAACGGCCCCGCCTACCGGCTCACCGAAAGTGCAGAACAACAATTGCTGCAAAATGTCAGGATAGGATCCAGCCACCATGCGCGACTACACCCAGCTCAGCCCCGCCGCCGAACGCATCGTCGACGTGGCCGAGGCATTGATCCAGCGTCAGGGCTTCAACGGCTTTTCCTACGAAGACATAGCGCGGACGGTGGGTATACGCAAGCCCAGTGTGCACCACCACTTCGCCACCAAAGCCGATTTGGCCACGGTGGTGACTCAGCGCTATGTGCAGCGTTTTGTCAGCGCCCTGGCGAACCTGGACCGCAGCATCGGCGAGCCGGCCAAGCGCCTGCTGGCCTATGCCCAGCTGTTTCAGGAGACCTACAACAACAACCGTAACCTGTGCCTTTGCGGCATGCTGGGGGCCGAATCAGAGACCTTGCCGGCCTCCGTGCGCGAGCCATTGCGGCAGTTTTTTGAGGCCAATCTCAGGTGGCTGGCAGCCACTTTGGCCCAGGCCTGGCCACACCGCTCGGCCAGCGCCCAGGCGCTGGCCATGCTGCTGCTCAGTGCGCTCGAAGGGGCGATGATTGTGGGGCGCAGCCGGCCCGAGGCCGATGCACCGGCCCAGGTGGCGCAGGCGTTCTTGGAGCAATTGGCGACTTGATTTTTTTGGAAAGACGATCTACCAATCAGTAGGTTTGTTAAAAATTAAAAAGCAAAGAAGCAAATCATGACAACACCGGGCACTTTATTGATCGCAGGCCATGCGGCCGGCCTGGGTGATGCTTTGCAGTCGCGCTTTGAGGCTGGCGGCTATCACGTGATCAGCGTCTCACGGGGCGGCGATGCACGCTGGGCCACCGACTTGCGCGATGCGCAGGCCACCGCGCGCCTGTTCGAGCGCATCGCTGGCCAGGCGCCGCCGCTGGCTGGCGTGGTGCACAACGCGATGCAGTTTCATCGCCAGCCCTTCCTGCAGACCTCGGCGCAGACGCTGCAGGAGGTGTGGCAGTCCATGGTGCTGACTGCGTTTAACGTGAGCCAGCAAGCCATCCCGGCTTTGCAGGCCCGCGGCGGGGGCAGCCTGATCTTTAGCGGCGCATCGGGCAGTGTGCGAGCCGGCCCGCAGTTTTCGGCCTTCAGCTCGGCCAAGTTCGCGTTGCGCGGTTTGACCCAGGCCCTGACGCGCGAGCACAGCCAGGACGGCATACACGTCGCGCATGTGGTGATCGACGGGCTGATCCGCAGCGAGCGCACCGAGCAGCGCTTTGCGCCGGGCGTCGGCGCCGCGCTGATCGAACCGACCGATCTGGCCGAGCAGTATTGGCAGTTGTTTCACCAGCCCCGCAGCAGCTGGTCGCATGAGTTGGATGTTCGCCCCATGGGGGCATGAAAGGAGCTGGGTATGTCTCATCCTGTGGTTGTGATTGGCGCGGGCCTGAGTGGCTTGTACGCCAGCGATTTACTGGCTCAGGCGGGCCGGCGGGTGTTGCTGATCGAGGCGCGCGAGCGCGTTGGCGGACGGGTGCTCAGCCAAGGCCTGCCGCAAAGCAGTCACCGCGTCGATCTGGGCCCGTCCTGGTTCTGGCCGGGCATGAACCCGCGCATCGAGCGCCTGAGCGCCGAGCTGGGTCTGGGCGTTTATCCGCAGTTCAGCCGGGGCGCCACCGCCCTGGAAGGGCCGGACGGCCAGGTGCACCGCCAGGCCACCTGGGCGCAAAGCCCCTCGTCTTACCGCGTCGAGGGTGGCACCCAAAGCCTGATCGAAAAGCTGCAGCAGCGCATCGCTGGCAAGGTGCATCTGAAGACGGGCACCCGCGTGCTGGGCCTGAAGCTGCGCCCGCATGCGATCGAGCTTGAGCTGCAAGACGCCAGCGGCCGCTGGACGCAGCTGGCCGCGCAGGTGGTGCTGACCCTGCCGCCGCGCTTGACGGCGCAAGACATCGCTTTCGAGCCGGCCTGGCCCGACACCCTGCTCAGGGACATGCGCCAGACCCCGACCTGGATGGCCGGGCAGGCCAAGTTTGCGGCCATCTACCCCACGGCCTTCTGGCGCGAGGCTGGCTGGTCGGGTGGCGGCATGAGCCACCGTGGGCCCATGGTTGAAATTCATGACGCATCCGATGACAGCGGCCAGGTCGCCGCACTGTTCGGCTTTGTCGGCGCCTCGCCCGCTTACCGCGCGGGCATAGGCCCGGATCAATTGGCCAAGCAGTCGCTGGCCCAGCTGGTTCGCATGTTCGGCCCGCAGGCGGCCACACCCCTGTGGAGCGGCGTGCAGGACTGGGCGCAGGAGCCGCTGACGGCCAGCGCTGCCGATCAGCAGCCCCTGGCCTACCACCCGATGTACGGCGACCCGGTGGTGCCCACCGATTGGACCGAGCGCCTCTGGCTGGCCGGCACCGAGCGCTCTGCCAACTACGGCGGCTACCTCGAGGGCGCGCTGGAGTCGGCCGAAGAGGCGGTCAAGGCGCTGACGGCCCGCTGGCCACAACCGGCCGTGCTGACCGAAACCACGTGAAGGAGAAGTTCATGAAGCTCAATGCCGATCTCACTCAACGCGCCAGCGTGCACGCGGCGCAGCTGCCCTGGCAGGACTCGCCGATCGCTGGCGTGCAGCGGCGCATGCTGCACCGCCTGGGCGCCGAAGTAGCCCAAGCCAGCACCATCGTGCGCTACGCGCCGGGCAGCCGCTTTAGCGCGCACACGCACACCGGGGGCGAGGAGTTCCTGGTGCTCGAAGGCGTGTTCCAAGATGAGCATGGCGACTACCCGGCCGGCAGCTACATCCGCAATCCCCCGCAGTCGCGGCACACACCGGGCTCGGCGCCCGGCACCACCATCTTCGTCAAGCTATGGCAGTTCGACCTGCAAGACCGCACCCATGTTCGGGTGCATGGCGACAAGCTCGCCCGGGTGAGCGATGCCACGCGGCCGGGCGTGCGGGTCTCGCCGCTGTTCAAGGACGCCCATGAAGATGTGCGCCTGGAGCTGTGGCCCGCCGGCGCCCGGGTGGAGCTGCCATTGCCCGAGGGCGGGGAGTTTTTACTGCTCGAAGGCCAGTTCCAGGAAGGCGGCGAGCGCTTTGAGCCGCAGTCCTGGCTGCGCCTGCCGCGCGCAAGTCACCTGCAGGCCGATGTCGGCGCGCAAGGTGCCAAGGTCTGGGCCAAGCTGGGCCACCTGGGGCACCTGGCCCAATTGAAGCTGCCCAGTGCAGCCTGAGTCTGCGCAAAGGAAACCATGACACGCCCAAGCGACGAGCGCGGCCTGCCCTTGAGCGGGCTCGATGCTGCGCACATTGAACGCTACGACGCGCTCTTGACGGAGCTCTACAGCTACATCCCAGGCGTGCAGAACCGGCTCGAAGCGCTGCTGCAGGAGGCGCCGGACTTTGTGCTCGGCCAGGTGCTGCGCGGCTACTCCGTCATGAGCGATGGCCTGCGATCGGGCCTGCCGCAGGCGCGCGCCTATCTCGCGCAGGCGGAGCGGCTGGCTGCCCATGCCACCGAGCGCGAGCGCCTGCACATCAGCGTGCTGCGGGCTTGGGTCGACGGGCGCCTGGCCGAGCGCCTGCAGGGTCTTGAAGACATCGTGCTGCGCTGGCCGCTGGACCTGCTGGCCTACCGGCAGCTGACCGGCATGCTGTTTTGGACCGGTGACAAGCGCCGGCAGCTGGCCGCTGCGGTGCATGCACTGCCGCACTGGGGACCGCAGGTGCCGGGCTATCGCCTGGTGCTCGGGCCTTTGGCCTTTGCCTTGGAAGAGGCCGGTCACTACACGCTGGCCGAAACCCATGCGCGGCAGGCCTTGGAATACCAGGCCACCGATCTGTGGGCCCTGCATGCGCTGGCCCATGTGCTGGAGATGCAGGGGCGCGCGCGCGAGGGCGAGAAGACGCTGGCGGCGGTCGGCAAGCGGCTCAATGACTTCAATTTATTTCGCGGCCATCTGTGGTGGCACCTGGCATTGTTCAAGCTCGCGCTCGGCCGCGACGATGAGGTCTTGAAGCTGTGGGACGAGCAGATCTTTCCCGAGGCCAGTGCTTTCTACCTTGATCAGCAAAACGCAGCCTCCTTGCTGGCCCGCTTGGAGATCCAGGGCGTTGCCGTGGGGCAACGCTGGGAAAAAGTGGCGCAGGCGGCCGAAAAGACTTTGGGGGAGCACCTGGTGCTGTTTACCGTGCCGCACCAAGCCATGGCCCTGGCGCGCACCGGTCGGCTGCGGGTGCTGGCCGAAACACTGGCCTCGGTCGACGCGCAGGCCCAGGCCGGCGTCGATCAGGCGCAGACTGCGGCGGCGGTGAGCGCCGCTCTCGCCCTGTACCATGAGGACGCCCACCGGCCTTTCCTGCAGCGCATGCGCAGCCTGCGCTACGAGGCACAGGCCCTGGGAGCCAGCCATGCCCAGCAGGATGTTTTTTTCCAGCTCATGGTCGACGCTGCCCTCAGGCTCGATGACCAGCCCTTGGCCAAGAGCTTGCTCAAGGAGCGCCTGGCCGGGCGGCTGACCAGTGCTGCCGATTGGCCGCAGCTGGCTCAGCAGTCGGGTCGGATCGACCAAGAGGCGGACAGCCGGGCCCTGCGCACGATGTTGCGTTCGGGCCTTGCCAACTGAAAGCTTGAAATGCGCGCTCAGCAGCGCAGGAGCCATTGATGACGCAAGAGAGCAAACACATCCCGGTCTCGTTTTTTGGCATGGCCGTCGGCGTGCTGGCCTGGGGCCATGCCTGGCGGGTCGCCACCGAGGTGTGGCCACTGCCGCCCGTGTTGGCCTGGGGGGCGGCGGTTTCGGGCTTGCTCATTTGGTTGGCGGTCTTGTTCGCTTATGGCTTGAAATGGTGGCGGGCGCGTCAGTCGGCGCGACTTGAACTCGATCATCCGGTGCAGTCGGCGATGGCCGCGCTCGGTCCGGTCTCCACCATGCTGGCGGCCATCACTTTGCTGCCGCTTGTGCCCCAGCTGGCCTGGGCCTTGTTGGGTCTGGCCCTGTGCGCGCAGCTGCTGCTGGGCCTGTGGCTGGTCGGGCGCATTTGGCAAGGCGGGCGCTCGCCCGAGACCCTCAATGCCTCGGTCTATTTGCCGGCGGTGGCGCAAAATTTTGTGGCGGCCACCGCCTCGGCCACCCTGGGCTGGACCACGGTGGGCGCACTGTTCTTTGGTGCTGGCGTTTTTTCCTGGCTGGCGCTGCAGCCCCTGGTGCTTTCGCGCGCCGCCACCTTGGCACCGGTGATGCCGGCGCAGCGGCCGCTGCAGGGCATTGAGCTGGCCCCCTCGGTGGTCGGTGGTCTGAGCTACCTCGCGCTGACCTCGGGCCCGCCCGATCTGCTGGCCAAGATGCTGCTCGGCTACGGCCTCTACCAGGGTCTGCTGGCGCTGCGTCTGTTGGCCTGGACGCGGCAGGCCGGCTTTGCACCCACCTACTGGGCCTTCAGCTTCGGCGTCATGGCCCTGGCCACCATGGCCTTGCGCTTTCTCGATCGCGCGCCGCAGGAGCTGATCTGGCAATGGCTGGCGCCCATCCTTTTTGCTGGGGCCAACTTGGTGATGGCGCTGCTGCTGTGGCACACCACTGCCTTGGCCCGCCAGGGCCGATTGCTGCCCAGCGCTGCTGCGCCAGCAGCCAGCGGGCCGGGCAGCCAGCCTTCATAAGGCAGGCGTTTTGACGTGGCGACCTTCAATGCTGCTGATCGCTGCCAGCAGCAAGGCCAGCAACATCGCCAAGCGCAGCGCGTCGGGGCCCCAGGTGGCGCTCCAGTGACCGACCGAAAGCAGCAGGGCGCAGCCGGCCATCGCCCATGCGCCCGAGCTGGCCTGCGCGCGTGCCCGCAAGGCCGAGCCGGCGGCCACCAGCGCGGCCGCTGCCAGCATGGCCGCTGCGCTGCCTTGCAGCAATAACAGGGCCGCGCCCGCCCAGGCCCAGGCCGGACTGATTGAACCCAGGCCCGCAAGGCGACAGGCCAGCCAGGCTCCAGCCACCATGGCACACAGATGCAAGGTGAGCGACTGCGAACCGTCCCAGCCCTGGCTCGCACACCACCAGCCCATGGGCAAGAGGC
>JBAXEN010000098.1:0-12199 GCA_037140415.1 Betaproteobacteria bacterium
GGGCCGCACGCGCACTATGTGGCCTACCCGCTCAACAGCTATCACGCCTGCGCCATGGCCCAGCAGCTACCGGCCGATCCGCTGCGTCCGCAAGACCGGGAGCGGCCGCCGCTGCAGGCCGGTGGCCTGTGGGGGCAGGCTCAGGCGGGCACGGTCGCGGCACTCAGCGCATTGGCGCTGCAGTTGCGGCCTGACGGCGGCGAGGGGCTGGTGCTCGATTGCTCGACGCAAGAAAGTCTGATCAGTTTTTTCTGGACCGAGGTGGCGCGCTTTCCGAACGAGGGACGCAGCCCAACCCGGCTCGCCCCCATGGCCACCATCGTCGGCGGCATCCTGCCAAGCCGCGACGGCTTTGTGCAAGTGGCGGTGCGGGAGGACCACCAGTGGTCGGCCCTGGCCACACTCCTGGGCCGTGAGGCGTGGATCACCGACCCGCGCTTTGCCACCCGCCTGGCCCGCAGCCAAGGGCCGGCAGACATCGCGCGGCTGCTGGCCGAGCAGACTTGCAACTGGGGCAAGATGGACCTGCAAAACCGGGGGCGGGAGCTGGGAATCCCTATCGCCGCAGTCATGGAGCCGGCCGAGCTGCTGCAAGACCCCGACATGGCCCATCGCGCGGCCTGGAGCGAGCCCGATGCGACCGGGCTGCGCTGGCCAAGCTGGCTGAGCAGCGTGATGACGCTCCCGCGGTCGGCCTTGCCTGCTGGCGAGGCGAGCGCTGCGGGCCGGCGCCCGCCTGTTGGCCACGGCAGTGGTCCGCTGGCCGGACTGCGGGTGATCGACTTGGGCTGGGTGGCGATGGGCCCTTATGCGGGCTACACCCTGGCCGGTCTGGGTGCCGAAGTGATCCATGTGGCCAAGCCGCCGGAGGGCAGCGCCTCGGGGCTGGATACGGCAGCCTACAACTATGGCTTTGATACCCTCAACACCGGCAAGACCTGGGTGGGCATCGACCTCAAAACACCGCGGGGGCGCGATTTGCTGCTGCAGTTGGTGGCGCAAGCGGATGTGGTGGTCGCGAACTTTCGCCCTGGCGTGATGGCCCGGCTGGGGCTGGACTATGAGGCTTTGCACGCCGCCAATCCGCGCATCGTGCTGCTGTCGGCCAGCACCTATGGCGAGCGCAATATCGGCGGCAGCTATGTCGGCTATGCGCCGGTGTTTTCGGCGCTGGCCGGTTTGGCGCACGTCACCGGCTATCCCGATGGCCCGCCGGTTGAGGTCTCACACCCGGTTGATTTTTACGCTGGGTTGGTCGGTGTGGTGGGCGTGGTCGCGGCGCTCCACCGGCTCAAGACCACGGGCACCGGTTGCCACATCGACCTGGCGGCACGCGAGGCAATCGCCTGGTCGCTCTCGCACAGCCTGGCGCTCGCGCAAAAGCAGGGCGGGCAGGGCCGCTGGGGCAATGGGCATGCAGCGATGGCGCCGCACGGCGTCTACCGCTGCCGTGGCGACAACCGCTGGATCAGCATCGCCGTTGGAGACGACGTTCAGTGGCAGCGTCTGTGCGCCTGCATGAACAACGAAGCACTGGCTGGCGACGCCGCGCTGAGCCAAGCTGAGGGCCGCCTGGCCCACGGCGCGCGCATCGACGCAGCGATAGGCCAGTGGACGGCCACGCAGGACGCCCTGGAGCTGACCGTACAGTTGCAGGCTGGCGGTGTGGCCGCCTTTGCCTCGGTCACCGGCGAAGATCTCTGGAACGATGCCCACCTGCATGCGCGGGGGGTGTTTGCCGCACGCACCGTCGGCAATGCACAGCGCTGGTACATCACGCCCCCCTGGCGGGTGCATGGCAGCGAGCGCACCCAACTGGAGACCGTGGTGGGCGGGCCGGCCGTCGAATCGGTGTTTGGCCGGCTGCTCGGCTTGAGCCCGGACCAAATCAGCGCTTTGTGCGCGCAGGGCGTGATCGCGCAGCGCCATTGATTCAACAGCAAGAAGGAGACCTGCCATGAGCCCACCCCACCGCAACATCAGCCGGCGCAGCGCCTGCGCTGGCATCGCATCGGCGCTGATCCTGGCCCGGA
Source organism: Betaproteobacteria bacterium (assembly GCA_037140415.1). Taxonomy (GTDB): domain Bacteria; phylum Pseudomonadota; class Gammaproteobacteria; order Burkholderiales; family Burkholderiaceae_C; genus Polaromonas. The sequence goes on from JBAXEN010000098.1 coordinate 2,034, forward strand.
ACGCCCCAGCGCAACAGCGCTACCCGGCCAAGGCCATCACGCTGGTGGTGCCCGCCGCCGCTGGCGGCGGCCTGGATGTATCGATGCGCCACATCGCCAAGTTTCTGGCCGACAGCCTGAGTGTTCCCGTGCTGGTTGAAAACCGGCCCGGCGTGAACCTGCTGATCGGCACCCGCCACGTGGCTGCGGCGCCGCCCGATGGCTACACCCTGCTGGCGATCTCCAACACCTTCGTCGGTGCGCCGATCTTTGCCGACGCGCCCGGCTATGACCCTTTTCGCGACTTCATCGCGGTCGCGCCCACCGCGCAGGCGCCCAATCTGCTGCTGGTCAACGCGGGATCGGGCATCTATTCGGTGCGCGATCTGGTCGAGCGGGCCAAGCGCAGCGGCGCCGACAAACTCACCTTCGGCTCAGCCGGTGTGGGCTCCTCACCCCACGTAGCGGCGGCCTTGTTTGCCAAGGCGGCCGGCGTGGAACTGACCGACGTGCCCTACAAAGGCGCGGCGCCGGCGCTGATCGACCTGCTGGGTGGGCGCATCAGCTTCTTGTTTGATTCGGTCAGCAGCGCCCTGCCCCACCTCAAAAGCGGGGCCCTGCGTGCGCTGGCAGCAAGCACCGTCAAGCGCTCACCCCTGGTGCCGGAGGTTCCCACCTTGGCCGAGGTACTCGGTCAGCCCGATTTCGACCTGCCCCTGTTCTACGGCATTGCGGTGCCTGCGAACACGCCGGCAGAGCCGGTGCGGGCATTGCATGCCGCACTCACCCGCGCTGCGGCCGATACGGGCATCCGGGAGCGTTTCGCGGCGCTGGGTTTCGACACCCAAAGCGTGGACGCACCGGCCGATTACAGCCGCTTTTTGAACCAGCAGTTCGAGAAGTTCCGCCGCCTCAAGGCTTGAGAGCGGTTAGCGCCCGTCTCAAAGCCCGGGATGGCTCAGATGAGCGGCGTGTCGGTTGGTCATGGCCTGCGGCCCTAGCGAACCGAGCAACATGCCGACCAAGCCCGCCAGCAGGCCGGCGAGCTGGGCGGGAAACTCCTGGCCCGCTGGCGTGATCAAAAACACCAACCAGGTCAGGATGCCGAGAACGATAGAAAACACCGCGCCCTGGGTGCTGGCACGCTTCCAATAAAGGCCGAACACCAGCGGCACGAAGGCACCGACCAAGGTGACCTGGTAGGCGCCCGAGACCATTTCATAGATGGAGGTGCCCTGGCTGTAGATGGCGTAGGCCAACACGCACAGGCTGAACACCAGCACGGTGATGCGCATGGTGCGCAGCTCGTTTTGATCGCTGGTGCGCGGGCGGAACTGGCGCCAAATGTTTTCGGTGAAGGTCACGCTCGGCGCCAGCAAGGTGGCCGAGGCGGTGGACTTGATGGCTGAGAGCAGCGCCCCAAAAAACAGCACCTGCATGGCAAAGGGCATGGTCTCCATCACCAAGGTGGGCAAGACTTTTTGCGGGTCATCTTTGAGCAGTTCGGCAGCTCGCTCGGGCATGATGATCAGCGCACTGGCCACCAAAAACATGGGCACAAAGGCGAACAGGATGTAGCACACGCCGCCGATCACCGGGCCGCGGGTGGCCGAGCGCTCGCTGTCGGCCGACATGACACGCTGAAACACGTCTTGCTGGGGAATCGAGCCCAGCATCATGGTGATGGCTGCCGCGATGAAAAACACGATGTCCTTGAAACTGGGCTCAGGCAGAAAGCGAAACAGGTCCTGGCTGGTGGCCAAGCTGATCACCTTGTCGGCGCCGCCAGCCATGCCACTGGCAAAAACCGCGATGATGCTCAAGCCCACCACCAAAATGATCATCTGCACAAAGTCGGTGACCGCCACCGACCACATGCCGCCAAACAAGGTGTAGGCCAGGATGGAGACCACGCCGATGGTCATGCCCACCGGCACGCTGATGGCCCCGCCTGACAGCAGGTTGAACACCAGGCCCAAGGCGGTGACCTGGGCCGACACCCAGCCCAGATAGCTGAGCATGATGATGAGCGAGCAGGCCACTTCCACTGTGCGGCCATAGCGCTCGCGGTAGTAGTCGCTGATGGTCAGCAGCGTCATCCGATAGAGCTTGGCCGCGAAAAACACACCGACCAAAATCAAGCAGGTGCCCGCACCAAAGGGGTCTTCCACCACACCATTGAGGCCCCCGGCCATGAATTTGGCCGGAATGCCCAGCACCGTCTCTGAGCCAAACCAAGTCGCAAAGGTGGTGGTGACGATCATCACCAGCGGCAGGTGCCGCCCAGCGATGGCAAAGTCTGCGGTGGTCTTGACCCGCTTGGCCGCATACAAGCCCAGCGCGATCGTTGCGAGCAGATAAACGATGACCAAAGTGAGCAACATGACGGGTTCCTGGGTCAAGAAAAAACAAGAGCCGCAAGGCAGGGACCATGCAAAGAGCGCGCCGATTCTAAAACCGGGCAAGCTCTGGCCGCAGGGGCTCGAAATGATCACCCCAACGGGCCCGCAGGCCTGCCGCGCGGCAAGATGGCAGCAGCACTCGGAATCACAGCGCCAGACTGGGGCCTATCGCAGCCCTGCTTGTGGGCAGGCTGCCGATCGTGATGCACAACCTGGGTGCCTGCTGCACCGATCCGGTGTGCCAAAGGCCCTGATGGCCTGGGATCGGGTTGGCCCATGTCTTGCTCGACAGCAGACGCAATCCCGCATCGACTGCTTTGTTTTGGAGCTTCCATGAAAAACGTCTTAAAAAAATCCCTGCTCGCAGCATCCTTGGTCTCTTTGGGCTGCTCGGCCCAGGCCGAGGGCTTTAACTTCTATGCCCTGATCGACGGCGGCTTTGGCAGCACTTCGATCAACAAAGGTGGCACGACCAAAGGCGAATTCGTCACTGGCGGCTACGCCCCTACCTTCATGGGCATGAGCAGCGAGAAGACCTTGGGCAGCGGCCTGACCGGCGGCTTCAAGCTGGAGCAGGGCTTTTTGCTGACGGGCAAGACCGTGTTTGGTGATCTCGCCACCTTCGGCCCGGAAGGCCTGTTCAACCGCCAAGCCAATGTGTATATCAAGGGCGGCTTCGGAACCTTCACCGTCGGCACCCAGGGCAATATCGCTTTTGACAGCGTCCTGCTGGGCGAGCCCCGTGCAGGCTCGAATTTCGGCAGCTCACTGGCCACCATCGACCTCGATGGCGGCCTGGGTACCGTCGACAAAGGCGCGCTGACCTACAAGTCCCCCTCGATGTCGGGCGTGAGCCTGGCCCTGGCCTATGTGCCGGCGCAAGGCACCAACAAGGCAACCAGCCGCTTGGCCGCGACCTACTCGGCCAAAGAAGCTGCTGCCAGCATCGCCACTTATGAAGACAAGCCCGCGACCGGCGCTGCCTCCAAAGGCACGATCTACAGCGGCAACTACAAAATGGGGGCGTTCACCCTCAAAGGCTTGTACGTTACTCAAAAGAATGGCGCTCTGACCAAGCTGTCGACCCTGGGTGGCGGCGGTGCTTACGCGCTCAGCCCGGAAACCACGCTGGACTTCGGCATTTACGACTCCAAGGATTCTGCCGCTCACTACAAAGTGGCCACCATGGCCGCCGGCGTGCAATATAAATTCCTCAAGGACCTGACCGTGTACGGCCAGTACGCCAGCGCCAAGAACAAAGGCACGAAGGCGGCTTCTTGGAACTTCGCCGGTCCCAGCTCAGCTTTCCTGACGAGCGCCATCACGGGTGGCCAGACCGCCAGCACGATCAACGTCGGCCTGCTCTACGGCTTCTTCTAAGCGCAGCCAGCGTTTTCGGCCTTCACAGTCATCGGCGCCAGCTGCCTCAGGGCAGTTGGCGCCGTATTTTTTGCACGTTCGTGAAGGAGCTGCCGCTTCACAACCGAGCCCGAGGGCAGGCCCCTCAGGATTGTTCTAAGATCCCCGCTTTGCCCACCATCTTTTGATCATGCACTCCATCCGCGCCCTGACACTTGCTTCCGCCATCAGCTTGGCCACCTTGAGCGCCTTTGCGCAAACTGCTGCGCCTGCCGCTCCTGCAGCGCCGGCCGCCCCGGCCAATGTCGCTGCACCGGCCGCGCCCGCCGCCAACCCTGGCGATGCCAAGGCTGCCAAGGCTGCCGACACTGACGCCAAGAAGGCCACCGGCAAGAAAAAGCGCAAGGCCAAAGGCAAAAATAAAGCCCGCAAGGCTCAGTAAATCAGAGACAGCCGCACAGGCTGCACGCCGGCCGCCTGCATCAAGCGGCGGCCGTGATCGCGCAACACCCGGTATTCCACCTCACGGGCTGAGGCAATGGGGTCGGTCTGCACTGCCTGGCCTGTGAAGGTCACGGACGTCGCCGGGTGGCACATCAGCTCGTCGGCGTCCTGCGCCTGCTCGAGCCAGCGCTGCAGCATCAGGGTGTAGGCGTGGTGATCCGCATCGAACCCGTAGACGCCCAGCAAGGACCGGTTCTGCCGCAGGCCCTGTGACCTGGCTTGGCGCTGCAGACTGGCTGCGCCCAAGGCCTCGATCAGGGCCGGCTTGAAGGCCCAGGGCCGCTGCGGCGCAGCATGAGGGCCCGAGCGGCCGGTATGGCGCAGCCAAGGCAGGCGCTGAGGGTAGCGCTTGGCAAGCTGGGCCAACAGGGGCTCACGCACACCCGGCAACTGGTGGACATGCTGATGGCCATCGATGAAGTCCGGCGCCCTGCCCCAATGGCGCTCGAACGCATCGAGCTGAGAGGCTATTTCACGCTCGATCATCGCGGGTTTGAGCTGGCGCGCATAGGCGCGCAGCACCAAAACGCCCAGGCCGCAGCGCCAAGCAGGCTGCCCATCGGGCCTGGCCAGGCCCTGGCCGTCAAATGCTTCGCTCAGGTTCAGGTGCAGGCCGACATCGACCCGATCGGCGCAGACGGCGAGATCGCGGGCGCCTTCAGCCCAGACTGGGCCCTCGCTCATGCAGGAAATGGCGGTCACCACGCCAGCACCGGCCAGCTCAATGGCCGCCTGGTTGACGGCCGGTTTCAGGCCGAAATCATCGACGCACACGACCAGCCGCCGCAGCGCCTGCTCCGAAGGTGGCGGCGCAGGCATCAGGGCTGCACCCACAGCAATTGCCCACCCGGGTACAGGCCCAAGTCACGCAGCTGTGCATAACCCTGCACCAGCGACAGCTGGGCGGGCCGAATCAGCACACAGGCGCCCGCCGCCGGCAGGTACCGGGCCAGGTCCTCAGGCTTGGCGATGCGGATGGCCTGGCCCCCGGTGTAGAAGTCCGAGGAAAATGCATGCAGGCCTACAAACACCATGGCCGGCATGGCCCCGTTCACGGCTTGCGCCTGCCGGCATTGCTGCACTGCTTGGCGGGCCGAGGCCTGCTCAAGAGCGCCGCTGCGCAACACCGCAGCGCCGCCGCCCAGGGCACCTGCAAACACCAGCGCTGCGCCGGCCAAGGTCGCCCGCCAGGGCCGCTGGCTGTAGCGCCTCAGGAGGGCGGTGATGATCAGCGCACAAGCCGGCAAGGCCGGCAGCACATAGGTCCAAATGATGTTGCGCGCCGGGGTGAAAAACACCACCGGCAGCACTGCCCACAGTGCCAGATAACGCGGCCACAGCTGCCCAGCAGAGCCGTCCACCGCTTGAGCCGGCGGCTGCCCGCGTCCGAGCCAGGCCAGCACAGGCAGCAGCAAGGGCCACGGCATGATCATGAGCAACATAAAAGCCCAGATGGTGCCACGTGGATACAAATGTGCGGTGCCATAAAGGTCGCCCTTCCAGCCCGGGGTGATGAAGCGCTGCACATGCTCACCCAGAATGAAGTATTCGAGGAAGCCCGGGCTGCGCATCTCGGCCAGGGCGTACCAAGGCAGGGCCAGCACCAGCATCAGCGCGGTGCCGCGCAACCAGGGCAGGCCCCGCCAGACCCGGCCCCACTGGCGGCACCAGGCGGTCCACAGAAACAGCGGGGCGCCCACCAGCACCAGCACCAGCGGGCCCTTGGCCAACAGGCCAAAGGCCAGGCCGACAAAAAACAGCCAGCCGCTGAGCCTGCGCTTGCGCGCATCGGGGGCAAACAGCGCCATCCAAAAGCCGTAGATCGCGGCCGTCATGCCCAGGACCAACGCCTCGTCGGTCATGACCGCGCCGCTGGAGATGAAAAAGCCAGGCGAGGCGCTGAGCACCAACACCGCCAAAGCGCCGGCCAGCGGGCCGGCCAAGCGGATGTTCGCGCCTGAAGCGGCTGCCCGTTCACCGCCCAAGCCAAGCGCGGCCTGGCGCGCCAGGTCCCAAACGAAGGCAGCGGTGGCCATATTGCACAGCAGGTGGGGCAGCCGGGCCGCCCATTCGCTCACGCCCAACAGCTCGAAACTGATGGCCGACAGCCAAAACGACAACGGGGGTTTGCCCCAGAAAGGCACGCCGCGGTCATGCCAGGGCACCACCCAATCGCCCCACTGCGCCATCTTGCGCGCGATCTCACCGTAGCGCGCCTCGGTGGTGTCCATCAAGGGCATCATGCCCATGGCCACCAGCCGCAGGGCCAACAGCAGCAATACGGCCAGCCAAATCAGCCGCAGCGCGCGCCGTTCATCCATGGTCTGCATCGGAGCGGGCCTGAAACTGCGCCGCCGGCAGGTAGTCTTGGATCAAAAACAAGGGCCTGCGCTTGGACTCCAGCCAGAGCCGGCCCAGGTATTCACCGAGCACGCCGATGGCAATCAGCTGCAGGCCGCCGAGCATCAGGACGGCCACAATCAGCGTGGGAAAACCGGCCACCGGGTCGCCAAACAGCAGCGTGCGCACCAGGAAGTAGATGCCCGAGGCGAACGCAATCAGCGCCGACAGCAAACCCACCTTGGAGGCCAACTTGAGCGGGGCGATCGAAAATGCGGTGATGCCTTCGGCGGCAAAGCGCCAGAGCTGGCGCAGCTTCCACTTGGTCTGACCGGCGGCGCGATCGGCCACGTCGTAGTCCAGGGTGACCTGGGGAAAGCCTATCCAGGAGAACAGGCCCTTCATGAAGCGCCCACGCTCGGGCAGTTGATTGAGCGCATCGACCGCACGGCGACTGAGCAGGCGAAAGTCGCCCACGTCCGCCGGAATCGGCGTCTCGCTCAAGCTGTTGATGACGCGGTAAAACAGCTGCGCACCTTCGCGCTTTATCCAGGCCTCTTCGCTGCGGCTGCGACGCTTCATATTGACCACGTCAGCGCCACCCTGCCAAGCCTGCAGCATCTGCGGGATCAGCTCGGGCGGATGCTGCAGGTCGGCATCAATGATGATCACCGCTGCCCCCCGCGCCAATTGCAGACCGGCGCTCATCGCCTGCTCTTTGCCAAAGTTGCGGCTGAAACGGATCAGGCTGAGCTCGGGGTGTTGCTGCGCGAGCGAGCGCAGCACCAGGGGCGAGGCGTCGGTGCTGCCGTCATCGACATAGACCACCTCAAACCCACCTTCGATGCCCTGCAGCGCGGCCATGAGCCGCTGATGCAGCAAGGGCAGCACCTCCTGCTCATTGAGCAAGGGCACGATGACACTGAGCGTGCAGGCGGCCTTTGTGGCGGGCACCAGGGCCGGGTGGTTCATGCAAAAGTCCAGGTTCGATTGAGGTGATAAGTCAGCAGCAGCACGGCAAGGGTGGCCGCCGCCTGTGCCAGCAGGTAGTGCACGCCCAAAGTGTGTACACCGGCCCAAACGATGGCCCCATTGATCAAGGCGCCCACCAATGCCACCAGCGCGAAGCGGGGAGCAGCTGTCCCGTGCGAGGCCGAGCTGGCACCAAAGGTGATGCGCCGGTTGCCCCAGTAAGCCAAGCCGGCGCCGACGATGGCGCCCCAGAAAGCGGCCAGCGCAGCGGCAACGCCGAAAACCTCGACGAGCACCAATAGGCTCAGGTAATGGGCGGCGGTCGCAATGCCACCCACCAGTGTGTATTTGGCCAGGGCCACGGGGGCGATGAGGTCGACTAATGAAGTGGCGATTCTACCTACCGCCCCCTCTTGCGCCGATTGTGTCAACAGACCCGGTGGGCGATGCGGGCCATGGGCGAGTCGGCTTCGATCTCCTGCCAGTCGCGCAGCATGCCCTGCTTTTGCACTTCCCTGCCGCTGAGCATGCCGCCGCTGAAGTAGGCCATGTGGGTGAGCCGGGCCAGGCGGGCCTTGCAGTTGATCTGCACCTGGGCGCGCATGGAGCGGTATGTCTGCCCTTCTGAATTGCTTTGCGGCGAACGGTAGTCCAGCACCGTCCACAGTTGCTTGCTGGCGCCGTGCTGCTCGACCGATTTCGGATCCATGTAATACATGCCTTGATCGGCCAGGCTCAAGGGCTCCCAGCGGGTGTCAGCCGAGGTGGCAAAGCTCAGCAGGCCAAGCAGGCATGCCCCCATGGGCCGAACAAGACGGCGAAGATTCAAAATCAGCTCCAAAGTCTGGGCCCCTGGGTGGTCACAGCCCGCCGCACCCGGGCTCCACAGTCGCAGCACCGGCCCGGGGGCCTCAGGAGCGCCGCTGCAACAGCTGCGCTGCGAGGTCGTTGAGGGCTCGCCGGTGGGCATTGTCCGGCAAGCCCGTCAGGGCGGCCATGGCCCGCTGGGCCTCTTGCGCGGCCCGCTCGTGGGTGATCTGCAAGGCACCGGTTTTGTTCACGATGGCGACGATCTGCTCGAGCTGGTCAGCCCCACCTTCTTCGATGGCCGCCCGGATCAGCTCGCGCTCGGCCGGGCTGCAGCGCTCCATCGCCACGATCAGCGGCAATGTCACCTTGCCTTCGCGCAGGTCGTCGCCCAGATTCTTGCCCATGGCGGCCACATCGCCGTCATAGTCCAGGGCGTCATCAATCACCTGAAAGGCTGTGCCCAGGGCCTGGCCGTACTCGGCGCAGGCCGCCTCGGTGGCGAGGTCGCTGCCGGCCAAAATGGCGGCCAGGCGGGCACTGGCTTCGAACAGCTTGGCCGTCTTGGAGCGAATGACACTCAGGTAATCCGCCTCACTGAGCGAGGCGTCATGCATGTTCATGAGCTGCTGCACCTCACCCTCGGCAATCACATTGGTGGCCTCTGACAGCACCTCCATGACCCGCATATTCTTGGCCAGCACCATCATCTGGAAGGCGCGGGAGTACAGGAAATCGCCCACCAGCACGCTGGCCGGGTTGCCAAAAGCCTCGTTGGCCGTGGGCCGGCCGCGCCGCAAGGTGGACTCGTCGACCACGTCGTCGTGCAGCAAAGTGGCGGTGTGTATGAATTCCACCACAGCCGCCAAATTCAGCCGCTGCTCACTGCGGCAGCCCAGCGCGCCACACATCAGCAGCAGCAGGGCGGGCCGCAAGCGCTTGCCACCGGCCGCCACGATGTAGCGCGAAATCTGCCCAACCAGGGGGACGTCCGAGGCCAGACGCTGCTCAATCACCCCATCCATGTCCCGCATGTCCTGGGAAACCAGCTCTAACGCTGCTGTCGTGCTGACGGGTATGGGGGACAAAGCAACAATTCCTGACAAAAAACTTCACGATTATAGGTCGCCGCCGCAAAATCTTCGGTCGCTCGGCCTACAGCGCCGAAGTCCGGCGCCGAGGGCGCAAATGCCGGCAGCCCGACCGCGGCAGCCCGCGTCAGGGCCCAAAGTCGACAAAAGCCGCTTGAGCGGATACAATGGAAAGCTTTTCTGCGGCAGTAGGGCCTGCGGAAAATTCTTTCGCTTCAATTCGAAGAGGTTTCAAGTATGTACGCGGTCATAAAAACCGGTGGTAAGCAATACAAAGTTGCTGCCGGCGAAAAAATTAAAGTAGAACAGATTGCTGCGGACGTAGGCCAGGAAATCGTGATCGACCAAGTTCTGGCTGTCGGAGACGGCAGTCAGATCAAGATCGGCACGCCTCTGGTGTCCGGCGCAACGGTCAAAGCCACAGTGGTGGCCCAAGGCAGGCACGACAAAGTGCGCATCTTCAAGATGCGTCGTCGCAAGCACTATCAAAAGCGCCAAGGGCATCGCCAGAACTACACCGAGCTGCAGATCGGCGATATCGCCGGCTGATGCTCTAAAGGCCAACAGGAGTCCAGAACATGGCACAGAAAAAAGGCGGCGGCTCTACGCGTAACGGGCGCGATTCGAAGCCCAAGATGCTCGGCGTGAAAGTCTTCGGCGGGCAAGTCATCAGCGCCGGCGGCATCATCGTGCGCCAGCGCGGCACCCGCTT